>NZ_SGXV01000012.1:0-93753 GCF_005435055.1 Halorubrum sp. SS7 | reverse complement strand
TCCGATAGATGAGTCAGCAGGACCTGACCTACGTCGATCTGTTCGCGGGAGCGGGCGGCCTCTCCGTCGGCCTCGAACGCGCCGGCTTCGAGCTCGTCCACGCCGTCGAAGTCGACGACGACGCCCGCGCCTCGTTCGCGAACAATCGCGAGGGTCTGGAGCCGGATGAGCTGACGCAGGACATCCGTGAGGTCGACAACCAGGATGTCACCGAGGTCGTCGGCCGCGACACCGTCGACCTCGTCGCCGGGGGGCCGCCCTGTCAGGGCTTCTCCGAAGTGGTTAGCCCCGACGGGAGCGACGACCGGAACCACCTCTTCGTGAACTTCATCTCGTGGGTGAACGAGCTCGATCCGAAGGCGGCGCTGTTCGAGAACGTCCGCGGCATGCAAAACACCGCCGACGGGAAGTTCCTCGACGCCGTCGAGGAGTCGTTCGGCGAGATGGGCTACGACGTCAGCTACCGAGTCGTGAAGGCGTCCGACTTCGGGGTCCCGCAGCAGCGCCACCGCCTGCTGGTGCTCGCGACGAAGCGCTCGACCACCGAGTTCCCCTTCGACGGATTCGAGTTGGACCCGATCGAGACGCCCGGCGTGATCGCCGGGATCGGCGACCTCCCAGAGGTCGGGCCTGGTGAGGAAAAGACCGAGTACGACGCCGAGCCGACCACGGTGATTCAGGACGACCTCCGCGGCGACAACACCGAACTTACTCACCACCAGGCCGCGAACCATACCGAGGATATGGTGGAGATGATATCGCACATCTCCGACGGCGGGAACCGGACCGAGATCCCGGACGAACTCCAGCCGTCGTCAGGCTACCACAACTCCTACTCCCGACTCGACTCGCAGGAGCCGGCCGTCGCGATCACCTCGAACATGTCGAAGCCCTCCAGCGCTCGGTGTATCCACCCGTTCCAGCATCGCGGGCTCACGCCGCGCGAGGGGGCGCGGCTACAGACATTCCCGGACTGGTACCGGTTCGACGGCGGGCTCGTCTCAGTCCGAAAGCAGATCGGGAATGCGGTTCCGCCATACCTCGCGGAGTCGGTCGGCTATTACCTCAAGCAGAGTGTCTACAGTCAGACGCTCACTGACGCGGAGCGAGAGCGTATCTACAAGCTTCGGTGCGGGGGGATGGACCTTGCCGAGTTCGAGGACGAAAAAGCTGACATCGGCGGTCACGCACAGCAGGTTACGCTTGACTTCGCCAACTGACTCGTAACTCGATACAAGTGAAAATCACAGCTCTGGAAGTTGTGCTTGTAATGCTTCCCTAACCTTCTCTCTGGCTTCTCGCTCAAACTCTTGATAAGTCTCACCACCTAGCGGTACCTCGACTATCCGCAATTCACTATCTTCCTGTGTGTCATGCTCGTCGTCTGAGAGTCCATAGACGGTTTCGAGGGAACCCCCTTGCTCAGGATAGAATATCACTGAATCCCCTCCCACCTTCCGTTGGTAGCTTGTGACTTGATACAGGTCGTTTCGTGCCGGCGAGTCACTCTCCTTCCACTTTGCGTCGGCAATCCAAACTGGTGTTCCTCGATCCCTGAGGAAAATATCTGGTTGCATTCCTTGTATTCCATCTCCTGATTCGTCCCTCAACAGATGCCCGATGTCCGAATCTGCTTCTGACTCAGGATCTCCATCTCCTTCTGGAATGTAACGAGAGCCATGGACCACGTCAGCGACGAGAGAATAGACTACTTCTTCGAACAATGTCTCTGTGTTGATGAGCAGAGATTCAATCACCTTAGTCTGCTGACCGAAGGTATCGATATAATTCTCGTCGAGGATCTGTTCTGCAAACTTCACCAGCGGCTTGTACCCCTGCGTTTCTCTGGTAAGCGTGACTTCGGATGGATGTGGTGGGGTTAGAGGGAGTGAGACTATCCGTTGAAGATCTCTGATCTGTCGCCTGAGTCTGTCCTCTACTGTAGGTTCCGGAACCTCTTCTGCCAGTTTAACAGCAGCAAATAGAATTAACTGATTGAGAGGAATGTCCGCCGTGAGTTCATCATACTGACTTTCGAAGGAAGTTGCGAACGGCTCCTGACGAGCTAATTGTTTGGTCACCTGAAGCTGACCCTTGACGTGGTCAGTCGCTCGCTGCTTGGGGAGGTATCGTTTGTGGATCCCCCTTCGTAACAGTCGTTTAATCTCTTGCGCGTAGACCTGTCCTACGACTTCAATGAATGACTCTCCAACCGAGAACCCGATCTCTCCTCTACTAGTGACAAGTTCTTCGCTTACCCGACCCGCCTTCGCTAGATAGTATAATAGTTTGAATCCCTCTAGGCTATCTTTGGGGAGTACCTCAAGATACGCTCCACTTGGAAGCCCGATATGTCCAATGTGCTGCTTTATTTTGACTTTTTCAGAGGCAATGGACACACTACTTACATTATCATGCTTATCAAGGGCGGCGTAATCTTCCTCCGTGAGTGCTTGATTGGAGAGGTCCGTCTCTGTCCGCTCCTGTAAAGTAATCACCTCCTCAGTTGATTGAGAATTAGAACTCATTCAGGCGATATTTCGATGTCAAGTTCACCCTGATTGTCAATCACAAAGGTTCTGAGATTTTCTTTGAGTTTTGATGGCGTCATACTCACAACGTCGTTTGTTGACTCATTAATAAAATCAGAATCTCCACGTAAGATACTATCTTCTAGCTGTTGAGTGTCTTCGAAGAAGTACTCTTCCAAGAGCGGTAAGACATCGTACCTCCAGACATCAGTCAGTTCGATATCTCGTGGATCTTCACTATCACTCATCCAGGTATCTGGGTGTAAATACGCGTGACCGATTCGTTTCCCCTTTCCAAGTCCTCGAACAGCAGTGATCCGTTTATTAATGATCTCGAGCGCAAGCACCGATGCTGCTACCATTGCCTCAACGTCCTTCCGACCTGTCTCGACTAGCTCTGCGGCTGTTTCCTTGTCTTCAGGAAACACACTGTGGGAGTCATATAGAGCATCATAATCAGGGCTGAGCGAAATTGAAGCAAAACGTCGTCTCAGAGCGGCATCTAGTTTTGAAATCGATTGATCCGCAGTATTCATCGTCGCGATGATAAATACGTTTTCTGGGATCGTGAATTTAGCCCCAGAGTGAGAGAGGAACCGCTCTTGTCCGCGTTTATCTTTTTCAAGCAGAGTGATGATTTCGCCAAATATTTGCGGAACGTTGCCACGATTAAGCTCATCAATGACGAGCACGTATCGTGGTGGTGTTCGGTTTTCAGGTGTAGCTTCTAAGGCCTGAGCGGCTTCGATACAGATTTCCCGGAAGATCCCCTTCTTCAGTCCATATGGTGAGCCGTTCGATATTTCGGTTCTTTTCTCGTTCTCTTCCGCTGAATCCACAGCAGCTATCCCATTTGACTCCTCCCTATCTCCGGTGATCGTGTATCCCTCTATGAAATCTTCGTACGAGAAGGAAGGATGGAACGTGACGGACTCAGTTTGATACGTTCCTGGATCTGTTCCTGGCTGCTTACCCGTCCACAGCCTCGCAAATCTCTCTGCGAAGAATGTCTTTCCTGTCCCGGGTGGTCCGTACAGGATGACCTGTCTTTTCCTCTCAAGCTGACGGGCCAAGTGACGGGCGAAGTTCCCATCTAACGACCAGTTCTCATACGACCAAAAATCAAACTGGAGTTCGCCTCTTGCTTCTCTAATAAATGCCTCAACTGAGTCGTACTCATATGTGAGAACCTGACTCTGTCTCTGATCGAGTCGACTCCACTGTTGCTTTGGGTGGCTCTCCCAGCCAAAAAGCTCGAATAATTCTTCTTCTGAAACCACGGCATCATATACCTCTTCAAAGTAGATAGCAGTATCAAGAGTTGATATCGGAATATCAACCGTATCCGCTTCTAACACGGTTGTAACGGCCATATATCCTCTGTCCACGTGATGGAACAGAATTACGTCTCCTCTGGTCAGTCCACCAACGGTGTCGAGTTCATTACTGTCACATAGCCAGTATCGAACTGAATTATTCTGATACTCTTCGATGAAGAGGGGATCATCCGACTCAAGAGTTTCGTCGGACTCGACGGTACTTTCGTACCTCTCATCTGTGTTATTGCTTTTTGGCACGTGAACTGAGATTACTTTCTTATTTTTCCGCTCAATAAAAGGAAGAGTAACTGACTGATCCGTATCATCTGATGTAGTCGTCTGCGTCCCGGACTCAGATCCTTCTAAATCAATTTCAACATTCGCTTCCTGAGATGCGTTTTTATGGGGTGTGGAATCATGATCGGATCCGAGGAGGGGCAGAATATCCGGTGTCCCATATTCGTCCTGTAAGTTACTGTATACCTCTTCGCCTTGAGTAGAGAGTGTATATTCGTTAGCAGAATTCAAATCGATTACTCCTGCCAGTCGTAACCAGTCAGCCCGCTGCTTAGCCTGGCTCTTCGACTCCCAATCTAAATCGTATTTCTGGTTTAAGATTGTCTGTAGTTGGCTCACTCGCAACGGAACAGTGGAAACCAGTGCGATCGTGTCATAGAACCCGATGAACGTTTCGCAGAAAGATTTTATTAGTACCATCGGGGTATCAGGGGACCCTTCTCGCTGAAGTTCACTTAGTACCTGTTCACCAGTAGGCCGCAGTTCAATAGTCCGTGAATTTCTGCTAACGCGGACTAAACCCATCATCTCCATTTGCGTGAGCCATGACTGCGGTACTGCCGAGGCCGAATTCACTTCACGTTGATAGCCTGATTGAACCTCTTTAAGCTCTGGACCGTAATTCTCGATTGAAATTAGAAAGTGAGCCAATCTACTGAGCTTCTCTGTTGCTGTCTTGGAGAACAACGTCAGAGAGGATCGCAGATTTTCATCATCCATGATTAATTGGAAATCTAAACTCTATAATAAATTAATTACGGGTACCTGCGAATCTCTCCCACTTTCAGGAATAGGCACGTGATGTAATTTTCAGCATCGGGAACGCAACGTTTCTAAGCGTGTCTGCCAAGTGGACAGTATATTCAGATGAGCAGATGGAGCGACGATCGCGCTGATCACGAGCACGAGGCGATCGAGGCCTTTCTGCGGAGCCACTTCCCGAGTACCTACTTCGAAAATCAATCGGATCTATCCGAATACGACGGCTCAGACAAGGAAATCTCTGACGCGGAGCGTGCGATAATCGAGGCGCTCGTGTCCGAGGCGGAGACGCAGTTCAAATCCTCCAAGGGAACGCTCGGGCTCGCGATCGACTTCGTCGTTCTCGCCGAGGAGTTGGCGGAACACGACGACTGGCTCGCCGGCTTCGACCCGGACATCACCGTCGACGACATCCTCGACCGATACGAGAGTATGGCGAAGTCGTCGTTGACGCTGAAACGCGGCAACACACGGGAAGGGATCCGAACGTTCCACAACGAACTGATCGAACTGTTCCGGGAGGACCTGAACCGAACGAACTTCCCGAGCTCACCGGGTCACCACACCGGCGAGTGGGAACGGTACGACGACATGCTCGAACTCGCGTTCCGGCTCTCCCGCGACGGTCGCTTCGTCGCCGCGCAGGAACTCTTCGATCTCGGGCTGGAGCGATTGGAATCGAGCGAGTACGAACGGCGCGACCCACCGTTCGAAGAGCCGTTCCTGAAGGTACTCCGAGACTACACGCGCAAGGCCCCCAACGAGCAGGGCGGCTCGGCGTACCAGGCCCTCTGCTACGGGTACGTCAAGGCGGAGTGGCCGCACCTCTCCCTCCGCGCGAGCAAGGTTCGAACCGGCTCCTCGCGCCAGCAACGGTACGGGGACATCGACGGCTACCACGGGCCTGACCTCATGATCTCAGTCGAGGTCAAAGACCGCGTCATCGACGAGTCGAACGTCAGCGCTGAGCTCGGCACGATGATGAAAGTCGCACAGAACACGACGGCAATCGCCATCGCGATCTGTACGGAGGTGAGTCAGGGAGCTCGCGAGACGCTCAAAGAGGCGGACGTCCGGGTTCTGGATGACGAAGACCTCGGCCGACTGCTCCGATTCTGGGACTATCATAAGCAGAACCGCGCGCTTCATGGAATGGTCCACTTCTTCGCAAACGTTGAAGAGAACCCCGACGGCGTTCAGCGACTACTGCGGTTTGTTTCGAGCATTGACCCAGACAACCGCGTCCTCGACCACCTCGCTGAATCTGACATACAGATGGGGCTCGATGAAACATGAAGCGGCCAGAGGTTCGAGAGCGGTTCGTTAACCGCGACGCAGATCTCCCTTATGGACTCGAAGTCTCGCAGGTCGTGAACGCGATTGAGAGCTTCTACGAGTACTGGCATGAGGTAAACGAATGGCACCTCGACCAGGGGTACGGACGGTTCCACGAGCAGTTCCGAGCGAACAACGCGATTGGTGGATTCGTCAGCCACCGCCTGACGACCCGATTTAGAGAGGAATCACCGGACTTCGTGCTCAACCGACTCGACGATGGGTACCCAGACTTGCTATACGACGGGACTGACCACGAATGGCCAGACGATTACGCCGTCAAAGACTCTGACAACGGTCCGGGCCTGGAAGTCAAAGCCTCGATGGGCAACACGTTCTACGCGCACCACAATGTTGAGGGGTGGCTCCTTGGAATCCACTATCGAATAAACGCACGGAGCGAATCCCCAACGGACGATGCCCCTTCGCCGGACGACATGCCACCAATTGAGATCACACAGGTCCTGTGTGCGAGCATGGATCACGGAGACTGGGAGTACCGTGACGCTGAGGGCTCAAATCGGACAAACACCAGCGAATTGAAGGCGAAGGTCGGGCTCCACGAGATGCGGAAGAACCCGATCATCGAGATGGAGTCTGCCATAACCGGGGTGGGCGATCTTCTCCAAGAGTACAAGCAGACCCACGCCGAATTCGACCCAGAGTACTCGGTATAACTAAGTGGAAATCTCCACAGCGGCGCAGCACGCACCGAGAAGGAGGCATTGTTTTGCGGGCGATGCTATGCGGCCGAGAACTCTTCGAGCCGCCCGAGCGTCTATCGCACGACCAGGTCACCACGAGGTCGTATACCGGTTTCCCGCGCCGAGCGCGTCAGCCGTGATCTCCGAGGCAGACGTGTCCCAGTAGCCGAGTGGGGGGGAGCCCAAACAGCGCCGCGACGACCGCGACGCCGATAGTGGTGGTTGACAAAACGCCGCAGAAGGTAAGAGCATCGTGCGGGTCATCGTTCCCGAGGATGCCCGTGTCACTGACGAGTTCGATCTCCGGGATCGGTTCCAGCGCGACCTCGATATCGGTTGTGTGATCTCGCTTGTCGAGGACTTCCGTTTCCACGCCGACGAGCACAGTTCGTACTGATGACAGTGTCGATTAGCGGATAAGAGCTGACAACGAGCACCAAATGTGATTGCGGCGTCAGGAAAGGTGAACGCGCAAGTGTATGACTCGGTCTGGTGTGCCGTTTACATTAGTCTATTCCAAGGGCTAGATACAGTAATTTTTGCTGGAAAAGTCAGCTGATTGCCGATGTCGGTAACAACCCTGAAGATCACCTTGCTCGGGTCATGGACGTATTTCAACTCTACCCTGCTGGTCGCGACGACGCGTTTGAGGACTACAAGCAGTTCATCCGAGATGGGCACCCAATTGAGGATATTGAGTCATATCTCAATCAAGAGAGCCATGAACCGTTTCCCACGACATCTGATGTCGATCTCGTCCACATCAGGGGTACCTCACTGGACAGAACGTAGCGGAATGTCGATCGCAACGATATCTCGTTCGTCCACTATGATGGCGCATTCATCGCTAAGCATGAGAGAGTGTTCGAGATCGAGCGGCTTAACCAACAGTATAACCTCCACTGCGAATTTGTTGGGTAAGACTTGGTAACTAGTCAGTACCGCTGTTCGGCTGGTGAGCCATTTCTACTCAATGAACCTGATATCGAGCATTTACCTGCTTATCTTGGCGATAGCGCGGTTGCGTGTGCTCCAGCCCCCCAACCTCCCCCCGCGGTGGACCGTAGAGAATTTACTGAGGGGTTGCCGTACTGCTCACGAGCTAAGCGAACATCCTCCACATCGGAACCTACGTACGTTCACCCGAGTTACCGTTCGACTTCGTTTTCATTGTAATCGATAACTTGGTGTCACCAATTGAAGTTTATTACAGTGTGAGATTTTACTTATATACGAAGTGAGTGCGGCGCAGCGGCTCAGACTGGAATCAATTTTTCCTCGTCAGATAGTCACTGATCCCAGAAGGCTTCGATCCGGTCATCAAGATCAGTAAGCACAGTTGTGAGTACGTCCCGCCAGTCGTCGGGATAATCGGTATCCGCTCCAGGGGTCGATGTATCTGGGGGCGGATGAAAGTGCTTGCGGGTGTTATGATCATTGGGGTGCCGATCCCATCGGCAGTCCCACGAGTTCCCAGTCTGGTACTGCTCAGAATAGTGGATGTTGAAGTCGTCAGTCTCGAACCATCGAATCCGTAGATACGCACGGGTGACCCCGCCTGGATAGAATCCGAGATCGTAGTCAGCGACGACTGCGTTCGGCGCGTATGCTGGTTGTGTCTGGATGTCGTCGAACCGATCGCTCCGAGCGAGATGTGTAGCAATCCGGTCAAGGACCTCTGTATCGATGGGACCGCGACTGGGTGGGTCAGCCGTGTCCTCAGGCATCGACTGGTCCAGGCTTGCTCCCAGCGACTGAATTGTTTCGACGTGCTGCGTCGAGGAGTGCGGCTCGTTGTTCAAGCGTCTCCCACTCAGAAAGCGCTTCCCAGGCTGCCTCAGTGGATAGATTCTGCTCCCGAGTCGCGTCGACGAGTGACACTTTGTCCGGGTGCGTTACATCGAATTGCGCTCTGTAGTCCTCGATCTGGGTGATCGTATCGTCGAGTGCGTCAACGATCTCTTGCTCAGAGTATTCCTCTCGGATCTGGTCGATGCGCCGCCACTGGAAGTACGAGTCGTTGCGCTCATAGCGGACCGGGCGACCGGTGTGCCGGTGAACCATGCCCATCTCGTCGAACCACTCTAAGTAGTCCCGTGCCGTTTCGGTACCGCAATCAGCACGTTTGGCGATCGTCGAAACCTTCGTCGGCGTACGAAGTCCGACGACAACGTCGAGAAGTCGTTCTCGGATTGGTCCGTCCCTGAGCAGTGTGTCGGGTGATTTCAGTTCGTCGAACTCAGGGGGTGATTCCTCGCCGCCGTATACATCGTCGGGGATGTCTGTGAGGTCCATAAGAGGGGCTCCGTAGTGTGACCTACTATGGTTAGCAATTTATATCTGTGGTACACTAAATTATTTCTGCTCTAACACAGCTATCTCTCTCCTCCAAGAAAGATAGTCGTCCGAGATACACAGACTGGAACCAAGTCTGCGCAAGAGGCTCGGTTTCTTGACCGATCAGGTCGGGGTGGTTCCACTGACTGATACAAATACGAGACGCTGACTATAGCCCCTGTGCTGAGCGATCCGGCTTGACCGAATCCGAAAGAAGCTGCGTACGAGGCTCGCGCGCTGTATTCAGCACGAGATGGATAAACCATCAGCTGCTGAGGATTTCAACAGAGCCGTATTTGTTGGAATATCGGGCGCGCTATGGTCAGTGGGTTTTGTCACCGAGTGTCGGATTCATCCCCGCCCTGAAGGGCGGGGCTTTCTCCTTGTACTTCCGTAATCTCCCCGCACCGGCCTCTTTTCTCAAACCCTCTACACCCAAACAGGTAAACCAACTAGGGGCAAACCGCTTGCCAACCACGGAAAGCGGCATCTACCAGTCATGAAACGACCATCTCGACTCCCCGACCCGAGAGAAAAGATATCAGATCATGCCGTTCCAGATTCCATCGAGCACCTCCGCCACGGATTACTCACTTCACGCCCGTACGACGCGATTGCCATCTCAGGCGAGCAGGCACAACAACTCGAAGAGGCAGCCGAGTCGTACTCAGGCCACCTCAACCGTGTCCGACCGTTCGAAGGCGAAGATGGCCTCGAATATGCCGAGGAACTCATCGCGAGTCTTCACAGCGATACGGTCTCTCACTCTCCGATCGCACAGGCACTGAATGTCGCTGAAGACCCCAAGAAATTCAGTTTCGAGCTCCTCCTCGATGACGAGACAGTCCATTTCCACTGGGGGCTCCCGGATAGCATCCAACAACGGGAGTTCCGACAGCAGGTCTCCGGGCTCTACCCGAACTCCGAAATCAAACCCGTCGACTTCGGCAAGTGGTCAGACTCTCGATGATTACGAATACTTCCAACTGTGGAAGTACTGCCGAGAGAATAACCTCGTCCCAGACCACACCCCCATCCCCCTCAAGGGGCTGGTCGGATACGCACTCAAGCACGACTTCTGTGAGCCGGACGACCTCGAACAATTCTCCGACAATTCAAGTGAAAACAACAGCGACGAAAACGACGATGAGGCGGACGATGAGAAGACGGGGAAACGCAATCTGAAGCTCCCCGATGATCAGTACTTCCCAGTTCTCAAAGATATCGAGGATCGGACTGGATACACCCCCGCTCGCCTCAACGACAACGGCCGCTCGGGGGAGGGACAGACCGGCCACGGACAGGAGAGGAACAGCCCCGACGTCGACACCAAAACGGTCGCACTCGAGAGCGCGATCGACAAGTACGGCGGGTGCCTGTTCGGGGACAACTACCCCCACCCGATGAAACAGTTCGCCACCGTGTTCCTCGAGTTCGAAAATGACCCAGTGGTGGACGAGGACGAGTCGGCAGTCACCCCCACGTCTAACATCCGCTCGGCCTACAACGCATGGGCCCAAATCAACCTCCATCAACTTAGTAAAGAATCTGATATGGACCCCGACGATGTCGACCTCAAAACCCACGCGCCGGGTGGTGCTGTCTCGAAGATGAAATCGAAAATCACCCCCGATCCGCCGAGCGAACGCGTCACTCTCGACGAGGGTCGCAAGCGCGTCTGGTTCGGCGTGAGTCTCACCGAGCGTGGAGAAAAACTCGTCGAACTTGAGGACAAATTCCCCCTCGACGAGTAACCAACTGCCTCTCTTTTTCACCTCCGTACCCGCTCGTGTAGCGGGTAGTATCTCGCAAACCTACCACATTCCGGAGTATTCTATCACCCTTGTTTTCACTACTACTCACCGTCGACAGATACCATCCTTTCCGACCAATTGCCCGGCATATTGAGGTAGCACCTCGATGGAGATTCGACCAGATCACCAAGCACTTCTCACCAACTACCCACTAGAATAGAGCCGAGTCGAGCGAGGAGTACGATACACCCATCGCAACACTCTGACCGCCGGAAAAATGACCGGCAAAATCCTCCCAAACACCCCTGTCCAATCGCAAGACGGCGGCGGGTGGACAGGGGTAATCGCCCCAGTGGATATTCGCTCGTATTCACCGAGATCTGCCGATCCCTGATCGAGCCCCGATATCTCACTTTGTTCCATTCTTGTCGAGGCGCAATATGGGTAGTGGCTAAATTCGAAAATAACCATACGGTAGCGGGTGGACAGGGGTGCCCACGATTTTGACGATTCGCGCTAACACCCCTGTCCAATCGCATGACGTGAAGGGGTGGACAGGGGTGTAACTACCGCTAGACCTCACTTTATTTCGCATAAAAGTACCAACTTCTCGATATGCGGGCCAATATTTCTGAAAATAACCACACGTCGCCGTGTTAGCCCCCATATCGACCCTTTACAGGCCCCAAAAATTACCCCCCTGTCCAATCGCATGATGGCGGTACGATCAGTGGGGTTTTCACCAGATTTGACAGTTTGATCTGAATATCAACGTCTCGCACATATGAGCGGCCAACATATCGCCGATATTCTACCCGACAATATCTGACTTTATTTCAGGGGTTTCGGATCACCCCCAGATTTCCCAGCGGCGTCTGCGATATACCGGGTAATACCCCCGTTGGGTGGGGGGTCTTCGGGCCAGAGGGCCAAGAGTAAAGAAGATGATACAGGGTGAGACTCTGAGGAGTCAGCAACAATACCCCCACCACCCCCTCTGAGGGGGTCTGGTATATGGCCATGCCAGAGGGGGAGGTGTGGCTAGTGAGAGAGACAGTCCAGCTGGTCTCTCAGCGGCCGTCTGGCCTCAGTGGTGTCTGGTCGAGACCAGTCGGCGGCCGATACCACTGGCCGCCTCGAGGGGGGAGGCACCACTGGCAGATTTGTCGGGGAGGATTATACATCGAATCCCCGGGTGACCTCCCACGGTCAGCCGGACCGACAGGCAGGGGGACACGGATGCGACTCCCCGGCGGTCGCGACAGCGGTCAGGACTCAGGCCGGTGGCCGTGGGTCACCAACTCGATCTTCGCAACGAGGGTCTAGCGACCCTCGACCCCGACCAAGGTGGCGACGACGATCGCGACGACGACTGGTGGCCCAGCACATGTCGATCCCACCGGCGACGACGTCGCCTCTCAACTGTCTCAGAATCCTGAGAAGTCGGTGGTCGCTGACCACCTCGTCTCACCGACGGTTCGTCCCTCAGGCTTGGCCACGAATCGGCCGGCAATCGACGACAGTGACCACGGGTGATGACGCGGTGGCTATGCGACGACCAGCCAGCTGAGTCGTGGTCAGCCAGTCGGCGATCGGCACTCCGATTCACCACTCAGACGCGGTGGGTGATCCCCGGCTATTGACGACGTCGACGACCACCTTCAGACGACCGGTCGGCCTCGGCTGTCAGCACCTCCAAACGCGGTGGCGACACCACCGCTTTCGAAACCCGAATGCTCCGGTGTTCGAGACCACCGTTCTGTCACCTCAGCGGCGGATGCCTCAGGAAAGTGAAACACCGGTTCGCTGGGTGGACACCCGCGACTCGACTGCGCCACAGACGCGGGGGGACACCGCTTCGAGCTGGAGGGACGGACAGGCAGTCGCGGCGACCGCAGCCGCCCCGTCTCTCTCGGCCGCTCGGGCCTCGCCGCGGTCCTCGTTCCTGCGGTCCTTTCGTCGGCCGGGACGGGCCGAGACGAGCCGTCCCAGCGGGTCCACCCAGCACGTGGACTGCGGCAGAATACCTCAGGAATCGTATGTACAGTTGCGACGCCTCGAGTCACCACACGCCGGTGGCAACGATGGCCCCGCAGACGGTAGGTGGCCACGTGGGCAGTCGGGCCGAACGAGGTCGGCCCTTGGAACGGTGAGACATTGTCACCCCCTGTCGGAGACGAGGTCATTCACCGATGCTACTCCTCATCGCACTCGTGATGAACGCACTGCTCGCTATGGTCATCGCAATCATCGTCAAGCTGGGGATCCGCATCCTGTCGCATTTGTCGACGGAGGCAGCGGCCGCCCCGGAAGACGACTGCTTCTTCTGCTCGTCGGACGACGTCGCCTCTATCCGGTGACGGTATCTTGCGTCAACAACAGTACTCACCCAACAGCTGGCCAAACACCTCGCCAATTCTTATTACCAGTCCTCACAACTCCCTAACAAATGGACTGGGATACGACGATCAATCTCGGCGGGTTTGGCAACTCCGCACAGATGGAGTGGCAAACCGTCAAGAGCTGGAAATCCTTTACAAACTTCTTCGACGAGGCGGTCCACATCGACGCAGTCACCTATTGTGAATCCCCCGAACTGCTCCTGGAACTGTTTGATCAGGAGGGCTCCACGCTGGAGACGATGGACGTCCTGATCGGGGACAAAGATGCGTACCAGTCCGCTGTCGACGATGCCACGGTAGCCCGCCGCCTCGAACGCTACTATGAAGAGGACAAACTAACTGTCAGACTCAAAAACCGGAAAGTCGTCCACTCCAAGCTGTATCGAATCGTTGCGGCCGATGAGACAGTGACGCTCATCGCTGGGAGCGCGAATCTATCCTACAACAGCTGGACAAACCAGACGAACAGCGTTGTCGTGTTCAACACAGAGGTCGGAACTCAACTTGATCAACAGTTTAAACAGTGGATCGAGCACCACCGGGAGGAGTATGCTGATACCATCTTCATGGAGGATCTCGCGGCAGAACTGGAAGACCTCGATGATGAAGAAGAGGTTGAACGCCGGATCGAATTATGGATAGACAACCGTAACACGCAGCTCTCCGAGCAGGGTGAGATCCACTCGAATGTTGGCCAAGAGCTCGAAGCGTTAGGCGATGAGGTAGACCAAGTCGTGAGCGTCACTGATGACCCCGATGAGGCGGATGAGGTCGTCAGCATCGACCCCGAACAGATCGAACCTGAGGATGGTAGCAACGACAACGGTGAGCAGTCAGAGACGGACTCAGCTGAGGGAATTACGGCAGCAAAAACACCCGAGTACTCAATCACCCTCTCAACGCAAGGATACGAAAACGACGGCTACCTCGACCAGATGGAAACCGACCTCAAGCGTCGCGGGGCGGATGTCGGCGCGGACGCCATCACAACACCCGTAGAGGGCTACACCAACTATCTCCAAACGCGGTATGACGTGCCGAAAATGTGGATCGACGAGGAGAACCAGCGCGTCCATCTCCAACACGGTAAACACCACCGTATCCTGACCGCTGACCACGAGCCCGACCCGGACCTCCTTGACGCATCCCTCGAGAACATTGAGAACTACATCAAGACCATCGACCGCTGGGGCGAAACGAACAACCCGAAGGCGGTGAAAGCCCACCTGTACGAGGGCGTGCTCTACGGGCTCTGGGCGCCGTTTGTGAACCTGTACGCGAAGCAGTTCTACGGAAGCGTCACTCTCGATAATGCCCTCCAGTATCTCTACATCTTCGGCGAGTCAGACGCTGGCAAAGACAAATTCACGGAGTTCGTGTTGCGGCTGGTCTCTGACGACCTCGTCCGTGGTGGGGCTGACGCAGACGACGTCGGAAAGAACCAGATCCGGTCGCTACGGAATATCGACACGGTGTTCCCGTACGTCGTCTCAGACATCTCCAAACAGAAAATTGAGCGGATCGATACGCTCCGGAACTTCTGGCAGGACTCGTGGCACCCATCGAATGAGATCGCGTATCCAACGCTCATCTTCACCAGTAACGACTCTCGGCCAAACGATTGGTTCCGAAACCGAGCGAAGATGCTTCATTTCGACGTCGCGTTTCCTTCGAATCCCGAAGACGAGGGGTTCTACAAAGCGCAAGAAGATCTCAATACAATCCTCGACGCTCGCAACCCCATCTTCTCGTACGTGTCACGGCGCATCTTGAGGGATGAGCGGTATCTCGATGCCGGTGGAACTGTCGACGACGTTCGCCAGGTGTTTCTCGAGTTTTACGAGCGTGCTGACCGTGAGGTCCCAAAATTCTTCCCGAAAGAGCCGGCGAACCGGAGATACAACATTGGCAAGCGCAAGTGGAAGCAAGCCTACGAGCGCGGTGACGTAACATTCGATCGGCGCGAAAATCGACTTATTGCTGAATTCGATCTCGAGCCACACGAGCTCTACAGTTATCGCAAGACCCTCCCGACGAAGATGCGGCCCGAAAAGAGCGGTCGGAGCATCATCATCAAGAACCCAGACGGCTTCGAAGAGTGGATTGAGCTTGCTGAGTTGGGAGGAAGCAACGAACAAGCGGGAAGTGAAGGATTTCTGAGCCGCCTATGGGGCTAGATCATTGACGTCAGCTAGATCAAGCGGGTCCGGTTGTAGCACAACTATATGGCTATAATTTGATTTAGAGTGGTCTTCCATCCATCTTATCCAAATTTGTTTATAAGCCGTATGACTAAGCTGCGGCAGAAACTAACTTATTCAAATTGACCTCCTCCCACCCCTGAAGGGGTGGGATTCCCGAGCGTTGGGATATTACGGTTTGCAGTCTCCCTGTTCTCTCGGTGTGAACCGTCCGCTCTCGCGGTCGAACAGGAAGACTCCGGGCTGGGCCAAACAGCCGTTACTCATATCCCCCGTCGGGGGACTCTGAGTTATCTTGCGACGAATATTCACCGCACCGTTCACGTCCGCGTTCATCGCCGTCTCGCACGACGAACAGACGTACAACCCGCGCTCCACCCGGTTCGCATCTCGAATCTGCCCGCAACACGAACACGTCTTCGAGGTGTTCTCCTCGTCCACACGGTCAACGAGAATCCCGTGTTCTTCCGCCTTGTATTCCAGCAGGGTCGTGAACCGGTCGAACTCCCACCCGTGTAACTTCTTGTTCCCCGACGTACCCCAGTTCCGCGAGCCGCCGTTCTCGGCCTTGCGGATGTCGCTGAGGTCGCCAACCGCTATCTTCCCCACACCTTCTTCGACACACCGATGGATGATGTGCTTGCTGAGGGTGTGAAGGAAGTGGTCTTTGCGCCGGGAGAGTTTCTGTTGAGCCTTTCGCGCTCGCTTCGACGGGCCGTTCTCACCTTCTGTCTGGTACTCCTCACGGGTGAAGTAGTGCTTGTCCTCTTTCAGCACGTTCCCCGGATACAACTCGCTCGACCCGTCCTCGTAGTTGATGGCGAGGTAGTTGCTGATGCCAAGGTCGATACCCGCCGTCTTGTCGCCCGGCGCGTCTTCGACGGGAATCTCTTTTTTACAGACGAGGTGGAGTTCCCACTCGTCGCCATTCCAGACGGCACGCACCTGCTGGATGTTCTCGACCCGTACGTCAGGTCGAGTTTCGTACTCGGCGAGGATGAAGTCAGACCGTGACTCTTTCAGGTTCCACCCTTTCGAGAGGCGGACACGGTTGTGTTTGGCGTCGTGTGTGATGCCTTTCTGCTTCCACGTCACGGTGGAACGCGGGTGTCGGTCGCCGCGTTTCCGGTAGCCCGGCGGATTGTTGCCGTCGTCGGAGTTGTACCAGCCGGTGAACGCCTCAGCAAGTTCTTCGAGAACTCGCTGACTTGACTGCGAATGTAGGTCACTGTAGCGTTCGTGGTCTTTCAACACCGACTTCAACTCGGCTTCGTCAGGTATTTCGCCGTCGTCATCCCACCGTTGTTGGATGTAGTAGCGGCCGACGTTCCACAGTTTCGACGCGGAGAACCCGCACTGATCGAAATCGTCACGAACCTGTTGGTGGTTCGTGATGCGTGCGACGTAGGTGCGGGTCGTCTCCAGCATCGACTGTGGTTATAACTAGTTATGAGTAAGAGCATATTAACGACTGTGTTTGGCGTGGAATATCCGGCCGACTGTTCGAGGGTGGTAAGTCACCCAGTTGTCGGCTTCATCCCACGGCTAAAGCCGTGGGTTTTCGCCTCGCACCTTCTATAAGAACAGAGGATTTGCCACCAGATGCCCCGGGGCACTATCAACAGTCGCATCCTCCCCCCTACTATATTCCAGAGAAATTGCCTCTCTCGTCGCCGATCGAGAACGACAAGGATCTCGCGGCGACGAATCAGTGACCCGGCGCTACGGAACTTTGTCCACGATATTGCGCAGGTCATCTTGGCTGGACCAGGCGAAGCATCGGTTGTGGAGTTCGAAGAGGCGGAATTCGTTGAGGTGAACCCAACTGTATGAGACAGGTGCTTGTTCGTCATCCTCTCGTTCCTCTAATCGGTCAATAACATCGGACTTCGTGAGTCTGATGTCGTTCTTATTGGCTGCGGCGAGGAGTGAGTCAAGCTCTTTTTCGGCGGTGGCCTGGTCGAGGTCGTCGTTGAAGTAAATGGTCGCGGCAGCTGCGATGACATCTGCCTCTGTATCGAGGTTCTGGTCAGTCATCCACGTGTAGTCTCGTGGGAGGACGTACGATTTGTCGAAGTATGGTGTCGTGCTGATTTTCCCGAGTTCGGTGACTTCACCGCCAGCATCCTGTTCGTACACGGCGACGATGGTATCAGCGTGCGCGGCGAGGAGGGTGAAACGGATGCGGAAGACTGGGAGCCGATCGATATCCAACTCGGGGAGATCAGCCATCAGGAAGGGGTATGTGCCGATTCGCTTGTCCAATTCGTTCTGGACGATGCGAAGGCGTCGAAGGTACGGGTCACGGTAGCTGCCAAGAATGAAATACGAGTCTTCAGGTGTGTGGAGATGTGGGAGTTCTCGGTTGGCGAACAACAGGATCTCAGAGGTTTCGCGAGGTTCTAATTCGAGCCCTTGGAGCGTGTCGTTCACGCTCTCCATAATCTCTGCCGCGTTTGGAGGCGGGCCGGGGTCAGTCATACTGTGTGCTCCTTGGCGAGTGAACAAATAGGTTACTGACCAGTATGCCTAATACGGTTTTTGACCACATTAGTTGACCCAAAGTATTATTCACGCCGCTGAAGTACTCTCAAGTGAGACCATGAGTGACGCACCTGCCGCAGAGGGTGACGGCCCGTTCGAAGAGCAGCGGCAGATCTACGATCTCCTATCCCAGGAGACGCGGCACTTGATCCTACAGTTCATCCTTGGCCATCCGGAGCATCTCCCGTCGCTCGATGAGTTGGCGTACATGATGCCGAAGAACAAGGCCGCAGTCAGAGATCAGCTGGAGGTTCTCAGTGACAACGATATCATCGAATGTTATCGGTACCCGCCGAATGAGGACGCGCGCGATCTTCCCAGTCAGTTTTACGGTCTGACTGAACACGGAGTTGAGGTTCTCTATGAGTACAATTATCTCCGTGGCCTCCCCGTAGCGCGTGCTCTCTACGATAACACGCGCCTGTCCGAAAAAGCACAACGGCACCGTGACGCGCCGCGCCCGGAACTTCCAGACAAGGTCAGAGGTGCCCTCACGGTTGATGAAGATGACAGCACTGATTTCGACCGCTTGGAGCAACACATCCGGGAGCGAAAGGGGAATACACACAGCGTTGATGATCAGGTCGCCGTCGCAAAGGCATTCTACAACGCGGAGATAGGTCCCGAAAAAGAGGGTATCAAGCGAACTGAGCTGCTGGACTCGCTTGATGTCGACATTGAGTATCAACCGCAGACGGTACTGAATCACCTTGTTGATGCTGAAGTGCTTGCGCAAACCGCTCCTCCCGGGCCGGATGTCTTTGCGATTAGCGAACGGATTGATGAGATTGTGAATGGGCAGGTGACTGAGGAAGCGGAAGCGAACCTGGATGCGCTGATCGCGCACATCGACGATGAAATACAGGTCACAGCGCTTTCTGAGGACGCTGCGGAGCGGGATGGCCCGCAGGCCCGGGTATCAGCGCCGTCTGTCGCGGTCGCTGACGGGGCTGGTCGAACAATTCGGAGTATCCTGGCCGCGGAGTTTGGTATCAAGCCAGAACAGGTTGTCGAGTTTCTTCGGTCTGGCGACGCAGTGGATCGACTCAATACGGCTGTTGAGGTGATTGAGTCCTCTGAAGAGGTCACGAAATCAGAAGATTACGGGCAGATCGTGTTTGTTCGACCGGCGTATCGCTACCGGCTGACTGAACAGGCGATGAATCTCGTCTAAAAGTGGGGCCTGCCGAGGCTTGACCAGACCGTAATTATAAGCCCTGATGGCCGGTGCTATCACCTATACGTCACTTGATTCAAATTCATCATACTGTTGTGGGAACCGTTGACTATTCACGTTCCGGGTGAGGCCGGTCGCATATGGCGATCGATCGTGTGACTGTGTCACTTGATGAAGATGCGAAAGAGGCGCTTGATGATCTCACCGAGCGAACCGGCCACGGACAAAGCGAGCTGTTACGGCGTGCGTTGACCTTCTATGCTGCTAATTACCAAGCTGCGACGACTGACGCGGGGACAAAACTCGGCGATTATCACAAAATGCTCTCGGGTGGTGAACACGTCCTGCTCGATGTCGATTTCCTCCACTGCTTCCTTGATTACGTTTCTGACGCCGACGGCGAACCGGATCCCGACTTCTTGACGAAGGCGGATCAAGTCTCAGAGTATCACGCTCACGAATACGACGGTGAATTTGAGACGCTCGATGAGTTACTTGAGTGGCTTTCACTATGCGGATTTTTGAGTGTTCGTCGTAGTGACGACAACCGGTATCACGTCGTGTTTCCCTCTGATCAGATCCGGTGGTTCATGACTCGGTTTATCGAGCGAAGTGCGGCGAACCTTCCATTCGATCTCGTTATCGAGGAGGGACTCACGAAGGTACTGATCACGGAGATTGAACCCGATAACTGAGGCCGTCTGTTCGCAGCTGGCATTCCCATGTTCGGTTGTGTTCAGTCTTCATACTCATTCATACGATAACATCGATGGGGTGCGCTCAGTGTGAGTTTCTAACAACCACATATTTATATTGAGATATGTATGTCACTCGTAGCCATGTCGAATGATACCACGTTCGCGGAACGAATTAAGCGCCGTCGGTTCGTCCGGCTGAGCGGCGCTGTGGGTGCAGGCGCATTAGCGGGGTGTAGCAGCCAAGAGGAGCTCCAAGGAGACGGTGGTGACGGCGGTGACGGGTCGTCTGATGGCTCCGATTCGGACGATGGCGGAGACGGTGGAGCGTCCGGCGGTGACCCGATTGGTGTCGGGGTCGTCATCCCATTCAGCGGCGATCTCAGTGACTTCGGCCAGCCGATGCTGAACGGGCTACAATTGGCGCTAGAAGACATTAACGCAGCCGGGGGGCCGCTTGGACGGGAGATCGAACTGTTCGATGAGGACTCGGAAACGAACTCGACGGCGGGAGTCAACGCAGCAAACTCTCTCGTCAACACGCAGAACGTGTCCGGGTTGATTGGGGCTGTGTCGAGCGGTGTGACGATCAGTATCGCGCAGTCAGTGACGATTCCGAATGACATCCTACATATCACGTCGGCGTCGTCGTCACCGACAATCAGCACGTTAGACGATGACGACCTCGTGTTCCGGACGCGGACCAATGACCGGTTCGTCGCACAGGTCATGGCGCGGATTATCGAAGAGGAAGGCGCGGACTCTGCGGCGGTGCTCTACATCAACAACGACTTCGGGGCGGCGCTCGCGGATACCTTCGAGGAAACGTTTAGCGGGACGACGACGACCACGGTCGGGTACGAGTCTGGACAGTCCTCGTACCAGCAGGTGTTGTCAGAACTGTACGCCGACGATCCGGAGTTCATCGCGTACGCTGGGTACCCCGAAAGCGGGACCACGATCCTCAATCAGTGGAACGAGGAGGGGTACGGCGGGAACTGGGTGCTCCACACGAGTCTCCTCTCACAGGATTTCCTCAACAATGTCGGCGCAGATATCCTCAACGGGATGTACGGCGTTCGGACGCTCCCGCCGACCGGTGACGCCACAAGCAGTTTCGAAGAAGATTACGCCGACGCGTACCCGGACGCCGACCTGTTCTCGCCGTACTCGTGGAACTCGTACGACGCGCTGATTTCCTACGCGCTCGCGGTCCATCACGCCGGGACGACAGATCCGAACACGGTCAAAGAAAGTATGCGCCCGGTCTCTAATCCCAACGGCGAGACCGTGAGTTACGGGGAGGTCGGTGACGGGTTCGACCTGATCGATGACGGGACGACAATCGATTATTCGGGGCCGAGCGGCCAGGTGAATTACGACGATAACGGTGACGTCGCCAGTGACATGGCGATCGTTCAGGTTCAGGACGGCGAGTTCGTCGATCAGGAAACGATCCCAGCCAGTGACCTGGTCTAATCAGCTTTGCGTCCCGTAACCGCACTACGGGACGCCTGCGATTTATCACCAACTCAATCATGACTAGCAGATATACGCAACAGGTGTATCGGCCTCTCCGCGGTGGGGAAAACCAATGACCAGCGATGATGTCCGTATCGGTGTCGATATTGGTGGCACGTTCACTGATCTCGTAACTGTCTCGGACGGAACGCTTGATGTCACAAAGACGTCTTCGACGCCTGTAGCACCGGAAGACGGTGTGAAAGATGGTCTCGAAAATACGCGTGAGAAAACCGGGGTTCGATTCGATGACGTCGATTTCTTCGCGCACGGCACGACGGTCGCAACGAACGCTGTACTGGAGGAAGACTGGGCGGACACAGCGTTAGTCACGACCGACGGGTTCCGCGACGTGCTCGAAATCGGGCGGCAGGCGCGTCCCGACATCTACGATTTCCAGACGGAGAAACCGGCGACCGTAGTTCCGAGAAACCATCGCTACGAGATTCCTGAGCGGTTGGACGAGCGAGGTGACGTTACGACACCGCTCGATGAAGGGGTCGTTCGTGACATCGCAGCGCAACTCGTGGACGCCGATATTTCGAGCGTTGCGATTAGCCTCCTCTTTTCGTACGAGAACGCCTCGCATGAGCGTCGTATCAAAGAGATTCTAGAGGCAGAGGGGGTTGACGCGTCCTTCTCGCTGTCGAGTGAGGTGCTACCAGAGATCCGCGAGTACGAGCGGACGCTAACAACGGCACTCAACGCGGCGCTAAAACCGGTTATGGACCGGTATCTCGGTAATCTCGAACGCGAGATTGCCGACCTTGGGATACGCCCGGATCTTGAGATCATGCAGTCGAACGGCGGTATCATTACCGCCGACATCGCGCGGACACGCCCGGTCAACACGTTGCTTTCGGGCCCGGCAGCTGGCGTTCAGGGGGCGAGTTACGTCGCTGGGCTCGCCGGCATCGAGAACCTGATTACGATGGATATGGGCGGGACATCGTGCGATGTCTCGCTCGTCGAAGGCGGCGACCCGATGGTTGCCACCGACGTGGAGGTCGGCGAGTACCCGGTTAACGTGCCGATGATCGATATCCATACGGTTGGTGCCGGTGGCGGCTCAATCGCGTGGATCGACGACGGTGACGCGCTTCGCGTCGGGCCGCGGTCTGCTGGTGCGGAACCGGGCCCGATCTGTTATGGTCGCGGCGGCACCAGTCCGACGATCACGGACGCACAACTCCTCTTGGGACGTTTAAACCCTGACGCGTTCCTCTCAGACGAACTGTCGGTCGATGTGGATCGCGTCGAGGAGATTTTTGAGCAGGAACTCGCCGACCCGCTCGGAAAGTCCGTCGAGGACGCCGCACAAGGCGTGCTTGACGTCGCAAATGCCAGCATGGAGCGGGCGTTACGCGTGGTGTCGGTCGAACGCGGGTACGACCCGCGTGACTTCGGGCTTGTCGCATTCGGCGGGGCCGGACCACTCCACGCAACGACACTCGCCGCTGAACTCGATATTCCGCGGGTCCTCATCCCGCGGACCGCGGGCGTGCTCTCCGCGCTCGGGTTGCTGATTAGTGACATTCTGTACGACTACAGTACTTCTCGCGTTCGGAGCTGGGAGAGTGTCGACCCAAGCTCTCTCCAAGCGACCTTTGACGAGTTCGTCGCTCAAGGCCGCGAACAGTTAGCGAACGAGAATTTAGACGAGTCACAGATGCGGTTCGAGCGGTCAGTTGATCTGCGGTACGCTGGGCAGTCGTTCGAACTGTCTGTGCCGGTTCCTGACGGAACACTTGACTCGCAGAGTAAAGCCACGATCCGAGATCGGTTCCACACCAAGCATCAGCAGCGCTACGGACACGCATACGACGACGAGCCGATTGAGTTGGTCACCCTCCGCACTCGCGCCCGCGGTGTCGTCGAAACGCCAAACCTACAGCACGACGCGGAGACGGGGGATGTCGCAGACGCAATCATCGAGGAGCGACCGGTTCACTTCGACGGCGCGGTACGTGATACGCGCGTCTACCAGCGTGAGCAGCTACCAGCCGCCGGCAGTTTCACCGGACCGGCGATAGTGGAAGGTGCGGAGAGTACAGTCGTCGTTCGCCCGGAACAGTCCGTCCAGGTAGACGAGTACGGCAGTCTCATCGTGGAGGTTCAATCATGAGTGACACCTCAGACATCGACTCGGTAACGCTAGAAGTGACGCGGAACGCGGCCGCGGCAGTCTGCGAAGAAATGAATGCGAATCTGATTCGGACGGGGTACTCCCCGAATATCAAGGAACGGCGGGACTGCTCGTGTGCCCTGTTCGACGCAGACGCTGAGATGATCGCGCAGGCGGAGAACATGCCCGTCCACCTCGGTTCGATGCCGTTCTCGGTTCGGGCTGCCATTGACCGGTTCCCGCGCGCGTCCTTAGACCCTGGTGATGCGATCCTGCTCAACGATCCGTTCTACGGCGGGGCACATCTTCCGGATCTCACGCTCGTCACACCAGTGTATCATGACAACGAGATTATCGCATTCACCGCAAATCGCGCGCACCACGCGGACGTTGGCGGGTCACACGCCGGAAGTGTGTCCGCGGATTCGACCGAAATCTATCAGGAGGGGATCAGGATTCCGCCGGTGAAACTCTTTGAAAAAGGCGAACCGAACGACGCCGTCTTCGAGATGATCCTCTCGAACGTCCGGACCCCGGACGAACGTCGCGGCGACCTCAGAGCGCAGGAGGCCGCAAACGAGACTGGGCGGCGGCGGTTCGGTGATCTCGCGGAACGATACGGAGCTGACAAACTGGAAGTCGCGCTCGAAGAAATCAAAAACTACTCCGAACGCCGTATGCGGTCGGAGATTGAGTCGCTGCCCAACGGTGAATACTCGTTTGAGGACGTGCTTGATGATGACGGCGCTGGGAACGTCGACCTCCCCATCGAAGTTACACTGACGGTTGACGGCGATGAGATCCTCGTCGATTTCGCTGGCACCGCAGATCAAACTGCCGGCCCGGTCAACGCGGTGTTCGCCGTGACTGCGTCGGCGACGTACTACGCGGTGCGATGCGTGACCGACCCTGAGATCCCGCCGAACCACGGATGCTACCGCCCGATTACGATCGAAGCACCAGAGGGAAGTATCGTAAATCCGAGTCCGCCCGCAGCTGTCGTCGGTGGGAATCTGGAGACATCACAACGCGTGACGGACGTTGTGCTTGGGGCGTTTGCTGAGGTCGTCCCTGAGAAGGTCGTCGCAGGGTCGCAAGGGACGATGAACAACGTCACGTTCGGTGGAGAGGATCCCCGTTCGGGCGAAGCATACGCGTTCTACGAGACTCAAGGCGGCGGGTTCGGGGGACGGGCCGGAAAAGACGGGCTGGACGGCGTTCATGTTCACATGTCGAACACGATGAACACGCCCGCGGAAGTGCTCGAAACCGCGTACCCGCTCCGGATTTCCAGATACGAACTTCGAGAGGATTCGAGCGGGGCGGGCGAGTTCCGGGGTGGGCTCGGCCTACGTCGTGATATCACCGTCAGAGATCACACGGCGACGTTTAGCCTCCTCGCAGACAGGCAGACACACCGTCCGTACGGGCTGCTGGGCGGCGACGACGGCGAATCCGGGAGCGCAGTCCGTATTGACCCTGACGGCGAGACGGAGCGGCTGCCGCAGAAATCCACTCACTCGCTGCCTCCGGGGACGACGGTGAGTATTCGGACGCCCGGAGCTGGTGGGTACGGCGATCCGACCGCCCGGTCGAAGACCGCAATCGAACGGGACCTCCGAACGGAGAAGCTCTCGGTCGAGCGAGCCCGAGACACGTACGGGGATTCAATTATTAATGATATTACAGAATCAGGTACTGACTCCGTGAGCGACGGTGAGCAATCCAATGAATGAGTCAGACCGATTCCCCGCTCGGCCTGCGGATTGCGCCTCACCTCGCCGTTGTGAGCATGGGCTACGTGATGTTCGGGTACGCCGGAGTTCCGGACTTCTACCTAAATCAGTACGACATCAGCTACGCGTCGTTCGGCCTCATGCTCTCAGCAACGCTACTCCCGTTCGTCTTGGTGCAGTGGCCGGCAAGCAGACTCGTAGAGCGAACGACGACGACCCGATTACTGATCACCGGGACAGTCATCCAAGCTGGGCTCGCGGTGACTGTGGACTTCGCTCCGACATTTCCGGTGGTTCTCGGTCTCCGGTTCTTGTGGGGTGTCGCTGCTGGGCTGGTTCTCAGTGTCGGCGCCACACACGTCGCCCGTCTCTACAGGGGGGACGCAGCGAGCCGACAGCAAGGCGTGTACGGCGGGATGCTGACGTTCGGTGGAGCGTTCGGCTTCTTGATCACGCCGCGGCTCGTGACCGCGACGAACGGCATCGGCATCCACGGGCTCGGGGCTCTCATTGCGATTCCCGCCGTCGTGACACTGTATCTCAATCGAACCGATCGATTAACGGCTCCGTCGGAAAGGGTGTCCGATGCCGCCAGCGGATCGGTACTCACAAATCCGGTCGTCGTGCTCGCGTCGGTTTGCTACGTCGCCGCAATCGGATCGTATCTGACGCTCTCGGCGTTTATCACCTCCTATTTCGAAGATGTAGGGATTCTCGGGCCGTTGAATGCGCTCGTTCTCGGGGTCGCAACCCTGGGGCGGGCGGCCGGCGGGAGCGCTGTCCTCAGCTTTCGGGTAACGGATCCGAAAATCATCGCGGGCGCGTCGACAGTCGCCGTGTTCGGGTTCGGCACCCTCGCCGTAGCCCCTTCGGGTCCGCTTCGCGTCGGACTGCCGCTGCTCGTCATGCTGGCGGTATCGATCCCCTTCGGCGCGATATACAATGTCGCCGCGGATGCAACAGCCACCGAGGGCAGCGCGCTAGCGATGGTTATCGCGGTCGGCAATCTCGTCGCGCTTGTGTTACCAGTTGTCACCGGCTCAATCCGGGACGCCACTGGGAGTTACGAGGGGGCATTTTTGATACTGGTCGGACTGAATGTACTCGCAATCGGTGCAGCGGTCCTCATTACACGAACACACCAATGACACGACACTCGTCATCACACAGGAGTCGTCCCGCGCTTGGAGGTGTACTCCATGGTTAGCCCCGGTCTTCTGGACGCGACAGTTCAAGGGCTAATTACCGGTGCAGTGATCGCTGGTGGAGCCCTGGGGCTCTCGCTCATCTATGATATCGCGGAAGTTCCGAACTTCGCACACGGCGACATGATCACGATCGGCGCCTATCTCGCGCTCGTTTTCAACAACCCGGGTGGGATACCGTTCCTCCCGGACTTCGGATCCGTGCCGCTCGTGATCGCAGCGATCATCGGAGTCGTCCTCGCCGGGATTCTCGGCGCAGTATACGAGCTCGCTATCTTCCGGAAGTTCCGCGAGAAAGACGCGGACCTGATCACAATGGTGATCGTGTCGCTGGGTCTCGCGCTCGTGCTGCGGAACGCGGTGCTGTTCCTCGTTGGCTCGAAGAATATCCAATACCAAACGTCACGCGTCGTCACGACGAACTTTGACTTCCTGCTCACCCAAAGCGGTATCACGGTCATCACGACTCAACGGCAAGCCGGTGAACTCACCACGACCGGCGAGTGGGGGTACCCGTGGTGGCTCATCGTCGGCGGGATGCTCGCCGCCGTCGCAGTCGGGTACGCGCTCTTCGCGCTCTACCGCCAAGAGGAGGATTTCACCACCGTCTACCTCATTCCGCCAAAAATCCTGGGTGCTGCCGGAAGCATTGCTACTGTCCTCCTCCTCGGCGCGTTCGCCAGGCTCGGCCCGCAGGGGACCGACTACATCCTCGGCACGCAGATCGGACTGAACGTCAAGCACATCACGATACTCGCGGTGGTTATCGCGGCGATGTTCGTCCTCAACGTGATTCTGAAAACCACCAAATTGGGGCGTGCTATGCGCGCGACCGCAGACAACATGGATCTGGCAGAGGTCCGTGGCGTCGACGCCGACCGCGTTCAACTCGTCGTGTGGGTCGTCGCTGCGATGTTGGCCGCGCTCGCCGGGATTCTCACCGGCTGGTTCGCAACGAATCTCACCCCGAACATGGGGTTCGCGCTGTTGCTCCCCATCTTCGCGGCCGTGATCCTCGGCGGGATCTCTTCCCCGTACGGCGCCGTCGCGGGTGCGATGATCATCGGACTCAGCATGGACGTCGGCGTTTACCTGATACCCGGCTCGTCAACATACAGGGTGGCGATCGCATTCGTCATCCTGATCGGCGTCCTGCTTGTCAAACCCGAAGGAATCTGGGGTGAAGTCTAATGGCGGTCGCTGACTTCATCATCTCGCTGCTGACGTTCGTTGCGATTTACAGCCTGTTCGGTATCGGGTTGAATCTCAAATTCGGGTTTACAGGTCTCATCGACTTCGGTCATGTCGCGTACTTCATGATTGGCGCGTACGTAACCGTGGTTCTGACCATGCCCGCCGGAGCCGCTGGGTACAACGGCATCGGGGGGTTCGCACTCCCAGAGATATTCGGTGTGCTCGGCCCGGTTGGAAGTCTCTTCGGCTGGGTACTCGGCGTCCTCGGCGGTATGATCGCCGCCGCGTTGATCTCTCTTGCGGTCGGAGTGCCGACGCTGCGCCTCCGCGAAGACTACCTCGCCATCACGGCGCTCGGAATTGCGACAATCCTCACCACCGTGGTAAACGACGAAGAATGGTTGTTCAATGGGCCGTTCGGGATCAACACCGTTCACACACCGCTTCGTGAGGTGTTCCCGCTTAGTTTGGGCGGTTTTACGGTGAATATGGTTATCTTTGGTGCCCTGTCACTCGCGACGTTCGCACTCACCGGCTACTGGCTCGTGAGGGTGTTCCAACGGCAAGGCCGCCGCGGGCGACTCATTCTCGGTGTGTTAGTCCCGCTGATCGCAGTCTGGTACTTCGTCCTTCCAACGGTGAGCGGTGGGATGGTCGAACTGACTCGGAACACGCTCTGGCTGTTCGACCCGACCGCCGGCCCCAACGGCGGGATGGATTACGATCGGTTCGTCCTTCTGTTGTCCGTCGCGGCGCTCGGCGGTGGGTACTGGCTCACCGAGCGAACAATCAACAGCCCGTACGGGAGGATCCTGCGGGCAATCCGCGAAGATGAAGATGTCCCGCGAGCGCTCGGGAAAGAGACCTTCCAGTACAAACTACAGGCGTTGATGCTCGGATCGGCGCTCGCCGGGGCCGCCGGCGCGCTGTGGGCGATCAACATCGGGTTCATCGCCCCCGACCAGTTCGCCGCGACGATCACGTTCTATGCCTTCACGGCCGTCATCGTTGGCGGCACCGCCAACAACAAGGGCGTCATCCTCGGTACCGCGTTCTTTTGGGGTATCCGCAACGGAACGCGGTTCATCGACGTACCGTCTCAGTACTCCATTCAACTCGCAGCAGCTCGCCTCATGCTGATCGGTATCGTGCTGATACTCATCCTGTACTACCGGCCCGAGGGCCTTCTCGGCGAACAGGACTACGACATCCCGCTACCGTCACGGGACACTTCCGGAGGGACCGACGATGTCTGAACAAAACACACCAACCCCGACATCCGACGCAACGCAAACGGAGAACGCGGACCAGAGAACCGGTCGCGACGCGATTCTCCGTATCGAAGAGGTCACAAAACAGTTTGGTGGCATCACCGCGCTTGACAGCGTTAATCTGAGGGTCGACTCCGGAATCACCGGTCTCATCGGCCCGAACGGTGCCGGTAAAACGACTCTGTTCAATTGCCTCACCGGCTTCCACAAGCCGGATAACGGGCGAATCCGCCTCTACGAGACGGACATCACTGGCAGAGAGCCGCCAGCTATCGCCCAGCAAGGCATGGTTCGGACGTTTCAAATTCCGCGCGAACTCGCCGATATGACCGTGTTCGAGAATCTGCTTCTCGCTCCGATGAACCAGCACGGTGAACGGCTCCGTGGGGCGTGGGCCCGGGGAGACCAGTTCGTAGAGGAAGAACAGGCGATCCGAGAGCGTGCTCGCGAAATCGCGACATTCTTCGAGATCGACCACCTACTCAATGAACCCGCTGGCAGTCTTTCGGGAGGTCAGCGGAAACTCCTCGAAATCGCTCGAGCACTATTGACAGACCCGGATATCGTGCTGTTAGACGAGCCGCTAGCCGGGGTGAACCCAACTCTCGAGCAGAAGATCCTCAGTCGAATCGAAGATCTCGTCGAGGACGGTTACTCGTTCCTCCTCATCGAACACGACATCGATCTCATCATGGACAACTGCGAGCGAGTCGTAGTCATGCATCAAGGCGGGGTCCTGACGACCGGTTCCCCGGACGATGTGAAATCAGATGAGCGCGTAATCGAGGCGTACCTCGGTGGTGATGACGTGTGACTGTTCTTGATGTAGAAGGACTGGACGCCGGGTACGGCGATCTACAGATCTTATCCAATGTCGATATGACCGTCGATGACAGTGAGTATGTAACCATCGTCGGGCCGAACGGCGCAGGAAAATCCACGGCGATGAAATCTGTTCTCGGATTGACGACGTACATGGACGGATCGATTACGCTCAACGGCGAGTCCATCGAAGGAATGGACACGAATGCCATTATCGAGCGGGGTGTTAGTTATGTGCCGCAGAGCGACAGCCTCTTTTCATCGATGACCGTTCGAGAAAATCTCCTCATGGGTGCGTTCAGTCTGCCGGAAGTTCCCGAAGATCGGCTGGAAGAGATTCTCGATCGGTTCCCGATTTTAAAAGAACGCCAGCGACAGCGGGCCGGGACGATGAGCGGGGGCCAACAGCAGATGCTGGCGATGGGGTCGGCGTTGATGGTTGACCCGGACATTCTTCTATTGGACGAGCCGTCCGCCGGGTTAGCACCAGAACTCGTGGAGGATATGTTCGACCGAATTGACGAGATAAATGACGCAGGGACTGCTATTCTGATGGTCGAACAGAACGCGAAGAAGGCATTACGTCGATGCGACCGAGGATACGTTCTCGTGAACGGCGAGAATGCGTACGAAGGGCCAGGCGACGAGTTGCTACAGGATCAGGAGGTCCGGAAGCGGTTCCTCGGCGGGTGATAATCAAACAGAATCCTGTCAAGAGGGTTCTGTTGAATTTTCTCTCAAACAAAACCGCATCCAAATCGGTCGGTATTGAGAGCTACGTGTTGGCTGCTGGAACCCCTGCCAAAATTAACTAATTTCCAGAGCCGAGTATAAATACCGAATATTCCGTAATCATGCCGAGGTTTTGAGTTCAGCCTCGCATCCGAATCCTGAGTTGTTTTATAAGGTCTAGAGGGACACCACAGTCGGTACACGAGACCGAGTTCTCCGCAACGCTTGCTGGCGTCCGAGTCCAAACACAAGGCTGGCCGCTGTCGCGGAACCCTGACAGCGCTCGCCGTAGTGACTCGGATTAAGCCGATACGAACGGACGGGCTGGTATGGACACCGAGTTCGCGTACTGGGTGCCGAACGTCAGCGGCGGGCTGGTCGTTTCGGACTGGGAGACAGAGACGGACTGAACCTATGACTACAACCTCGAACTCGCCCGTACAGCGGAGGAGGTCAGCTTCGACTACGGGCTCGCGCAGGCGCGCTTCTTCGGCAGCTACGGGGCCGAAAAACAGCTGGAGGCGCTGTCTGTCGCCAACGCGCTCGCGGCACAGACCGACGAGCTACACGTCATCGGAGCGGTCCATCCGGGACTCTGGGAGCCCGGCCCTCTCGCGAACTTCATCGCGACCGCCGACCGCATCAGCAATGGGCGCTTCTCGATCAACGTCGTCTCTGGGTGGTTCAAGGGTGAATTCACGGGGTTCGGGCAGTCGTGGCTCGCACACGACGAGCGGTACGCCCGCTCGACAGAGTTCATCGAGGTCCTGAAAGCGCTTTGGACGCAGGACCGTGCGACCTACGACGGTCGGTTCTACACCATCGGCAAGGACATCGACGGGTTCGATGGCGCACCGATGGAGCCCAAGCCGGTCCAAGATCCGTGCCCGCAGGTGTTTCAGGGTGGGAACTCGCAGGCGGCCCGCGAAATGGCCGCGAAACACGCCGATGTCCTCTTCATCAACGGGGGGAGCCTCCAGGATATTCACGATGTGATCGAGGACGTCGAGGAGTACGCTGCGGAGTTCGGAACGGAGTCGCCGCGGTTCGCCGCGAACGCGTTCGTCATCCAGCGGGAAACCGAGTCCGAGGCCAAGTCGGTCCTCGAAGGAATCATCGAGAACGCTACAGACGAGGCGATCGACGCGTTCAAATAACAGGTGAAGCAGGCCGGGCAGTCGTCGGCGGCGGGCGACGGCATGTGGTCGGACTCCGAGTTCGAGGATCTCGTCCAGTACAACGACGGCTTCAAGACGGGACTCATCGGAACTGATGAGCAGATCATCGAGCGCATCCGGAAGCTCGATGCGATCGGCGTCGACATTATTCTCACTGGATTCCTCGATTTCAAGCCGGAGCTCACGCGCTTCGGCGAGACGATCATACCGGCTATCGAGGCGGCGGACCCACTCGATCCGGATGCGGTCGACACGGACGACGAAATTGAGGACATCGCCGGCGCGAAGGTGGCAAAGTAATGACCGACCGGACGCTCCTTGGGATTGTCGGCAGCGTCGCTACTGACTCCCGGACGCGGACCGCGATCGAAGTCGCCCTCGATGCGGCAGCTCAAAGCCACGACGTCACGACCGAGATCCTCCATCTGGCCGACTACGACCTCGCAACCGCGGACGGGCGCGGTATCGAAAACCACGAGGGCGACACCGCCGAGGCGCTTGACCAGATCGTCGAGGCCGACGCGTACCTCGTCGGGACACCCGTCTACCGTGGGTCATACTCGGGAGCGCTGAAGAACCTCCTTGATATGATTCCACGCGGGGAATGGCAGGGCGATGTCGCGCCGTTCGAGAACGCGGCGGTGGGACTTGTGGCGACGGGCGCAACCGATCACCACTTCCTCGCGGTCGATCAGGAACTCCGCCCGGCGTTCGCGTTCTTCGGAGCCCACACTGTCGGCGGTGCGACGTACGCGACCGACACCGATTTCGAGGACGGCGAACTCGTCAACGAAGCTGTCCGCGAGCGCCTCGCCACGCTTGGCAACGCAACCGTCGAACTGGCAGCGGCAATCGAAGAATCGGCCGCGCTGCGGTCGCTCGGTCCAGCGATCTAGCTCGGTCATCCGTATTAGCAGTAAATCAGAAGGACGCTCGCTCAGCAACTGGGTCCGTGTACGGTCTGTCGGATTGCTAGTTGTCCGGATTCACAGAGGACCAAGGAGACAGCCCACGGCTGAAGTCGTAGTAGAAATCACCGCGCGCTATCCCGTCACCTTTATTGGATACAACGGGGCGACCGTACGGAGACACCGAGATCTAGGTTTCCGATCCGTGTTTTGAAGCAGCAACGACCGTCACCCAATAGTGTGGAACCGAACGAATTGTCTCTCCGATCATACGACACGCGGGACGACGCGGCCATCTGGGCGCTTCATGAGTGGGCGATGCGGGAGACGGGCGTCAATCCGGCTGATATTCCTGGAACAGCTGATCTCCGAACAGTAGAAACGTCGTATCTCGAGACGGGAGGAACATTCGTAGTTGCCACCGTCGACGGCGAACAGTCATATATCGACCAATCAACTGAGACTGAGCAATCGGGGTACACACTATCGGACCTTACAACCTACGACGGGCTCCTCGTCGCAATGGGAGGGATTCTACCGAATCAAGCTGGTCACAGCGACGAACGAGATAGGCCCGGGGCCGCAGAACTACATCGAATGCGTGTCGCCCCACCGCAGCAACGACGGGGGTATGGGAAGCAAATTCTTCGTGAGCTTGAGCGGCGAGCTGCTGCTAATGGCTTTGAGACGCTTCTCGCGACGACGTCAACGCGACAATCGGCCGCGCTTGACTTCTATGCCGGGCAAGGGTATGAACAGACAGGGACCTCAACCGCCGGATCATACGAGCTCGTCCATTTTGAAAAGCAGCTGTAGTCAACGGACAGCGGCGGGTTCTTTGGGAGAAATCTCAGTCTGAGAGATCAAAGTGCTCCGCAGCCGTTTGCATGTCCTTATCGCCACGGCCACAGAGGTTCACAAGCAGTGTATCGTGGCGATCTTCCTCAGCCAGCTTCGCAGCCAACGCAAGCGCATGGGCTGGTTCTAGGGCAGGAATGATCCCCTCTGCTTCGCTCAGTTCACGGAAGGCAGCCAACGCCTCGTCATCGGAAACAGCGTGATACTCGGCCCGCCCCATTTCTTGGAGTGCGGCATGCTCGGGGCCAATCGCCGGATAGTCAAGCCCAGCCGAGATCGAGTGGTTGTCAGTCTCGTCGCCGATGGTCTTCGTTTTCATCCCCTGGAAGATCTGTGGCTCCTCTTGCTTTGTCTTCGACAGCGGCGCCGAGTGGTTCGCGTCATCAGTCCCACCTGGCTCGGCACCGTAGAACGCGACATCATCGTCTTTGAACGCGTGCCAGAGACCGATCGAATTCGATCCGCCTCCAACACACGCAACGCACGCATCCGGTAGGTCGCCGTGGAGCTCTTGGATTTGTTCGCGAGCTTCCTTGCCGATGACAGACTGGAACTCGCGCACCATCCGCGGGAACGGGTCAGGGCCGACGACACTGCCGACGAGATAGTGCGTAGACGCAACGTTTTCAGCAAAGTCCTCCAAAGCTGCGTCGACTGCTTCAGCAAGCCCCTCGTTGCCACGGTCGACGGGCTTCACTTCAGCGCCCATGAGCCGCATCCGGAAGACGTTCATCTCCTGCCGCTGCATGTCGTGGCGGCCCATGTACACGGTTGTATCGAGGTTCAACAGGGCACCAACCATCGCGGTTGCGGTGCCGTGTTGACCGGCGCCTGTCTCTGCGATCAACCGGTCTTTCCCAGCTCGTTTTGCCAGCAGCGCCTGCCCCAGCGTGTTGTTGAGTTTGTGCGCTCCGCCGTGGAGCAGGTCTTCATGCTTGAGATAGATATCCGCACCATATCGTTCGCTGAGCGTTTCTGCGTAGAACACTGGTGTTGGACGCCCAGCAAAGTGTTCCAGCAGGTCGCGGAACTCGGCCATGAACTCGTCATCAGCGATCGCTTCTTCGTACGCAGCAGCGAGTTCTGCCAATGGTTCCTCAAGGGGTTCCGGAACATGTCGCCCACCAAATTCACCAAACTGGCCTGGCGTCGCCATGGGATATCTGCGGACTCAATTCTCAAAAAACCATCTGAGAGAGCAAGACGAAAAGACAGCCACTCTGGCACTACTACACGCCAGTCTGTCTCTCGCAACGCCCACTACTTTGCGGCGACAAATCCTGTAGAATAAATACAAAGCCGGCAGCGGTCGCAGGCGTCACTTCCTGTCCGAGCACGAGCCAGCCCGCCAGCGCCGCGAACACGGGGATCACATACTAGAAATCAATCCAACATGTCGAGGTCTCCGCGACGCTCTTGGTGCATAATACCAGCTGTGAATAGCCGAAGTTTCGAAATCAGTTCTGACTCAGTTTCATACGTTCCTACCCGGAGATCCCATCGCACCTGTGCTGACCGAATCATCGCACTCGTCACATCGTCTTCATGGAAGAAGATGAGACGATCACTATGTGTTTCTGAGAGTGCTTCGAGGATGCTCCCAGCTTCTTCCCCGACACCGAAATTATGCCCGAGAAACGGTAAAATGAACGCAGTTGCGTTACTACACTGCGTATACTCGATACTTTGTGTCGCCGCATCCACCTCGTCAGTATCTACATCAACGTCGACGGCAAGAAAGGCGTTCACTCCGGGGGTGACACGAAGTGCGCCCTGTATCCGTCGTAGCAATGCCTGCGCCGCGTCGATCTCGTCTTTGTTTTGGAACAATCGCCGGAGCGGCCCTGGGAGGTCGTCCACCGCAATTTCCTGACGCTCCTCCTCGGTGAGGATGTAGTTGAGATTGAACGACTTGTATGGGCCCATTAAGTAGAAGAGAAACCGGTCGTACGGTACGTGGCCTAATCGGTCAGCAATTAGTTCACGTGTTATCTCCTCATTCATATTCAATTGTGTTCGCTGATAGTATTTAAAACACCCATATTTTGAGATATCTTGGCTTGAGAAAGACTAAGAGCTTTTCCGACCAACAAGAGCCTAAGATGGCGACGAATCACACACAGGCGGCTCCCGGAGAGTTCCCGGAAGATCCCGAAGAATTGCTCCCAGAAGAGAGCGTTCTCAGTCTCGACGAGTATCTTGCGATGCACGCGGCCGTAGGGCATCGGACCAGATATGAGATTCTCTACCGACTCGTCCACGGCGGAGACATGAGTCCGAAAGAACTAGACGAAGTGATTGAGATCGATGATAGCACACTTCACTATCACCTCAACAAACTCGTTGATGTGGGCCTCGTCGAAAAACGTCAACAGACAGAGCGAGGCCAAAATGGGTTGTACACGTACTACCGAGCGACGGTGTTCGGAGAAGTGACGCTCACACGCGGCGTAGATGAGTTGATTCGTGGTGAAGGTGACTTCGACGAGATGTATAATAGTTCAGCCGACCGCCAGTGATTGTGGAGTCGATGCCACAGTCGTCCACAACACGTTCAGCTGCCGGGAAACAGGAGCGGAGGAGTTCCAGCACTTCAGCCCTGAAAGGTGTCAGGCAGCATCGTACTCTCGAATCACGGTCGACAGTGTCTCAGTCCCAAACTCGACAGCTTCGATAGGAACTCGCTCATTTGCTGCGTGGACCAAGGATTCAAACTCAAACGCCGGCGGCAGCTTCAGCGGGGTGAATCCGTAGGGTTGGACGTCAAGCTGTTCAAAGAATCGCCCGTCAGTGGCGCCAGTAAGAAGGAAGGGGACTGGAATCGCTGCTGGGTGATTCGTCCGCAGGGACTCGCTCAGTAGATCAAACAGCCCCATATCGATGGACGCACTCTCACCGCCATCGAATCGTGTGACTTCAAATTCCACACCCTCAAGCTCACCAATAACCTCCCATACCTCCTCGAGGAACGCATCCGGTGTCACCCCCGGAAGCAGCCGTGCGTCGAGGCGGAGGTCGACCTCTGCCGGATGAACGTTCACCTTCCCGCCGCCGTTGACGACTGTCGGGCTCACCGTGTTGTGAAGCATCGGATCCAACCGCTCCGAAATGGGGCCGAGCTCGTCCAGAATGTCATCAGTACGGTCGGGATCCAGCAAGCCCCGCAACTGCTCGGCCCGCTGGGAATTGGCTTCGGCGGCGAGTGCCTCAATGAATTTGCGGGCTGGCGGTGTGATGTGAACGGGGAGGCGCTGCTCGGTCAGCCGTGTGAGCAGTTTCCCAAGCGTGTTCATTGCGCCATCGCACTGGGGTCGAGAGGCGTGACCACCACGCCCAGTTACTGTCGCTTCAAGCCAACAGACCCGCTTTTCAGCGACCTGAATGGGGTAGAACTCTGTCCCATCGATGCGCAATGGGAAGCCACCGAACTCTCCGATCGCGTACTCCACGTCCGCAAAGCGTTCTGGGTGGTGTTCGACCAGATATTTCGCACCGATATCACCGCCAGTCTCCTCGTCTGCGAGAACGAGCAGTAACACATCGCCCGCGGGGTTAATCTCCTCTTCAGCAGCCCGGAGCAGCGCCGCGACCATCATTGCGACACCCCCTTTCATGTCCAGCGCACCACGGCCCCAAACGAATCCGTCTTTCTGTATTCCCGAAAAGGGCGGCTCGTCCCACTCTTGGCCGTCCGTTGGAACGACATCAACGTGCCCTTGGAGTAGCAGAGGTGGCGCATCGCCACCGGGCAGACGGGCGAGCAGATTCGGTCGCGCAGCCTCAGTCGCGAGGGTCTCAGTAGTGATGCCCGCTTCAGTGAGAAGCCCGTCAATGTACTCAATACAGGCACGCTCGTCGCCTGGCGGGTTTACCGTCTCAAATTGGATGAGTTCCGACAGCAGGTCACCCGGCCGTTCGTGGATTGGCGTTGTCATAGTCCGGAATTTGACCTCCTCCCGCGCCTGAAGACGCGGGAATCCCACCACGGGATTTCAGGCCGGGCGTGGCCCTACGGTTTCAAGACGCATACGTTCCAAGCGTCTCTTGCTTGGTAGCATCGGCTTGGCTGTCTTGTGGGGCGGTCAAACGCCCCCCATCCTCAGCCGAGTCATCGTCGTTCTCGTGTTCTCTGAAACGACTCTCTCCGCTGAGGTAGCGGTCTGCGATGTTCACCGCTCCGTTCACGTCCGCTTGGTACTCACCCATCCAACACGCATCGTTCGTACACTTGAATGTCGCCTGTCGTGGGCGGTATCCTACCTCACCGCACGCATGGCAATCTTTCGAGGTGTTGCGCGGGTTCACCGTTTCGACAGGGATACCCTTCTCGACAGCTTTGTAGCGTATCTGCGCGTGGAGTTTGGCGAATCCCCATCCGTGGAGACGGCGGTTCATGTACTCGCCATAGTCCATCGACTCCCGTATGTACGTCAGGTCTTCCAGAACAAGAACGGGATTCTCGACGGACTCGGCGTACTCCACGACTTTGCGGGTGACGCGGTGGAACACGTCGTCTATCTGGTCCCACAGGTCGTCCCCGAAGGACTCCGAGATACGCTCACTTCCGCGCGTCTGGAGTCGCCGTGTGGCGGTGAAGTAGGTCTTTCTGAGCCGACGGACGGTTTTGCCCTCGTCGGTCCACAGTTCGGGAGCGGTCGGAGAACCGTGCCTGTCGCGGTGACACACCGTGACGAGTGACGCTTCTCCAATATCGACTCCGATGGGCGTCCGTTCTTCGGCGGACGCCTCGGAACCATCCTCTACGTCGCGGGTCACGGTGACGTGGAGATACCACGTTCCGTCCCGCTCAAATAGCCGACTCTCGCCCATCGTGGCGTCTCCCGCGTTCAACGCTTCCAACCAGTCCCTCTGTTCGGGATTCGGTTGTGCTGGCATCCAGAGGTGGTAGTCCTCGTGGTGCGGGATTTTGACGTACCATTCGATTGCGTTCTTGGGCTTGTGGTCGAGCCGTAGCCCTTCGTTCGTGAAGTTCGCCCGCGTTGTACGTCGTCGTGAGTTGCGGGACGTACTTCTTGAGCGCGTTCTTCGCGTACCCGCTCAGGTCGTAGTTGACCACCACATTGTTCGCTTCGGTCTGCGTGGTGCATTGGGCGTCGAAGGCATCGTGAAGGGCCTGTTGGTACGCCTCTCGCGTCTCACGGAGTTTCCTCCGTTTGTGCGCGTTCGGCTTTACCAGTTTGAGTTCCAGCGTCTTCGTGAGTTCGGTCACGAATCGTCCCCTTCGTGCCTCTGGATGTAGTTCATGACCGTTTCGCTGGATACGTGTCCCGCCGTTCCTGCGTAGTATCCGCGCGCCCATCCGATTTTCTCACCGTCGTGGTCAGCGTAGCGGTGGTTGTACTTCCGCGAGGAAATACCCTTGAACCAGTTAGCGAGGAGAGAAGGGGCGTGCTTCGGCGGGCTACTAACGAACAGATGGATGTGGTCGGGCTGAACGGTCAGGTCAAGTATTTCGAGGCCCTTGTCGTCGGCTATTTCGTGGAGGATGGTTCGCACACGGTCTGCGACCTCGTTGACAAGTACCGACTGTCGGTACTTCGGTAACCACACTATGTGGTAGTTGAGGTTGTAGGTCGCGTGACGTGTGGTCTTCATCCGTGCCACACACTATGGGGCAACGTATCTTAATACCGGCGGTGAATCGGTGGGAAATCCAGCCGTAGCGTCGTCGGTGGAGATGTACGCTATTGTCCGCTCGACCCCCGCCTAAAGACGGGGGTATGCGCTCGCAACTCTATCACGCAGGGACTATAGCCGCACGGGGTGGTCAACCCGACATGAGTACGACCGAAACAGCGGTGCCCCTGAGCCTGCGGCAGGGATGGCTGAGTCGACACGACGGAGCAAGCCCATAAACTAAATCACCTGCTGTCATAGGCGTGAGCGAATGGCCGTTGACGATGAAATTGGGAGTGGGAACGCGGAAGCCAATGAAACGGCGTGGTCAGTAGCCAGGCTCAACGACGAGATCGCGGCAACCCTCGAATCCGCAGCTGACCGATTTCCAACGTATGTCGTCGGCGAAGTATCGGATGCGACAGCGAAGGGGTATGGAACGTTCTTTACGCTACGTGATGTCGACGGCGACGAAACAATCCAGTGTATTATTTGGTCATCGTACCGTGATCGGATTGAGGGGGATATCACAGAGGGCGAGGAGGTGATCGTCCGTGCGAACGTCGATTTCTACACAGATGGCGGCCGGACCCAGCTCAACGTCAAAAACTACTGGCCGGTCGGCAACTCTGAGCGGTCTCAACAATTAGAAGCATTGCGTGCTGAACTGGCCGATGAGGGCCTCTTCGCTGATGATCGCAAACAGCCGGTGCCGTCATTTCCGTCGAATATCGGCATCGTCACCTCACTCACGGGATCCGCACGGGAAGATTTCCGGGAGGCTGCCTGGGGACGCGCACCGGGAGTAACGCTCACGTTCTTCGGCGCAACGGTTCAGGGCACCAACGCGGTGCCGTCGCTCGTCGGCGCAATTCGGCAAGCCGACCAAGATCCGGACATCGACAGTATCGTCGTCACCCGTGGTGGCGGCGCAGACGACACGCTGTGGTGTTTTAACGAAGAGCCCGTCGTCCGAGCCATTGCGGACTGCCAAACGCCCACAGTCGTCGCGATCGGCCATGAGGACGATGAGACGCTGTCCGAACGTGTCGCAGACAAAGCGGCGATCACACCGACTCAGGCTGGGGTCGTGGCGACGCCTGATATGCGTGCTGTCCGTGACCAAGTAGTCGCACTCGAACGCCGACTAGAAACTGGATACGCGGCGATTGTCACCGACCGCTTGGACGCTATTACCCGTCGGGTCGACAACGCGATCGTCAGTATCGAACGAGCAGCAGACAATCGACGAGCGCAGATTCAGCGCGCCGCTGATCTCGAACAGCGAGTCGACACCATCTACGCGACACTCACGTCAGCTCGACTCGACGAGCTCGATTCACGGATCGAGAGCGCCCTCCAAGGGGTAGAACACGCCGCAGAGACGGAGGCTGTAACGGCCACCGCAGCACGCGGTCGTGTCGCTGGCCTCGAAGCACGGATCGACCAAGCGTACGAGACGCACGTCCAGCGAGAGGTTGGGGCCCTCGAACGCAGGATCGAACGAGGGTATCAAGACATCGAAACGAGCACAGACGTTCAGGCGGCACAGCAGCAAGCTCGGAGACTACAGATAGTCGTTCTCGTCCTTCTCGGCCTCCTGTTGCTCGGTATCGCGTTGTGGGCTACCGGAGTACTGTGATGGAAGCCGGATATTCAAGACAGCCCCGGCCAACCATCGGGTATGAGCGAGGACGATGTCGACATCGCAGAGCGGATCGAGCGACTCGAGGAGATCGCAGAAACGCTTGAGGACGGGGAAGTCGATCTGCCGACAGCAAAGGAGCTCCGAGAGGAGGCTGACACACATCTTGAAGAGCTCCGTGAAGCGTTGGACGTCGGGGACGGTGACATTATTGAGATTGATGGCGCCGAGGCCGAGATCGGATCTTAAACAGCGTCAAGCAAGTCACGTCTGAGCGGCCCCAGTAACCAACTCAGTGTCAAGCTGAATTACTGGGCCTGGCGAAGGTTTCGATCAACGACCGTGGCGAACGCAACGTTATCCTGTACTTGCTCGATCTCGACAGTGACCGTTTCACCGAGATCCGTATCCGGAACGATCACTACGTAGCCACGATCCACCTTCGCGATGCCATCTCCCTGATCGCCAATACTCTCGATGTCAACCTCTCGTGTCTCGCCCACAGAAACCGGCGGTCCAGTTGGCTCAGCAGGTTCCGTCGGCGGTTCTGGGCTCGATGCGGCATCACCAGGTGTCGTTGTCGATGACGCTGGCGAGAGTAGCGCTACACGGACAGACTCCTCGACTTCGAGCGATCCCGTCTCGATTTCTCGGGCTGGCACCGACAGATAGTACTCTCCGTCCCGTTCCTCGACAGTCGCAGAATACAGTGTCTGAAGCTCCTCAGAGATTTCCATGGTGATATTTCCTATCTTACGTTCTTCAACTTGAGATTACGGGTCTCTCCGTATGGGTGGCTGCGTCAGATTTAGTGGTTAACCAACGCCGGATCGATATCGTCGGAATTGTTGGTTAACACCGATGTCTAATTGACAACCGAACCACGCTCGGTGATGCCCCCGCCCGGTACCGAGACTGGCGAGGCCCACACCTGGGGGCAAGACGAGCAGGTCACCCACCCGATCGTGTCGACTGCGCGATTCAGATGGAGCCGGGTCCCGACAAGCGCGATCACGTCGCCTGTGACGGCTGTGGGTTGGTCGTCGACACGCTCGCACCGCTCACGCGATTCCGGGTCGAACTCGGGCATCTGGACGGCCCGATACAGCTGTGCGCCCGCTGTAGTCCGGATGAGCTCGCGACGTAATGGACGCGCAATCTCGAGGAGCATCTCGTCGCGACGCCGGCAAAGTGGCCCCAACCACTTTTTATTGATTCGCTGTAAACTGTAATCAAGAACGAATCGTGTCACGCACCTCAAACCGCGCCGACGGCGACATCGTCCAGGACTTTCTCTCGGTCGCGGACCTCCTCGAAGAGCCACAGCTCGCCCAGCTGTACGCGTACCTTGCTCGGTAAGGGGAAGCGATCGTCCAGAACGTGATGGACGACCTCGAGATCGTACAGGGGACCGCTTACAGCTATGTCAACCGCCTCGTCGACGCCGGCGTCGTCAACATCACCGACGACGAGCAGCCGCGGCGGTACGCAGCCCGAGAGATTGACCTGACTGTGACCATGGCTGCTCGCGATCGTGAGTACACGATTACACCGGCGCTGATCGACGCCGTCGGCCGCCGCGAAACGGACGCCGACATCGACACCTACATCGACCGCCACAGCGTCGCCGGCCTCGCGACCGCGCTCACCTACGCGATCGCCCGCGAACGGGGCAGGGTGACCCACCGCCTGATGGCGGAGGACCTGGACATCTCGCCGATGGCAGCGGAGATGATCTTACAGGTGCTCCGGCCCGTCGTCCACGAACATTACGAGATAGATGAGTCAGGAGCAGGACTCAACGAGTTGGACATCGACGGCGACGGCTGACGACACGTGAGCCGGCTCCACATCGCCGACACCGGCCTGTTCGTCGCGATGGAGCAGCCCTCGAACAGCCGCTACCAAGCCGTTCGGCGGTTCGCTCGCCGAAACGACATTATCGTCCATATCCACGTCCGCACCCTCAATCTCGGCCGACTCGATAGCCTCTTTCCGCACGAGCGACGTGTAGAGAAGCGGCGGGTAGTCAACCATCTCACTGAGGCCACTCAGTTTCCCGAGCCAGAAGGACGCATCCGAGATTGTACCCGAGAGTTCCTCATCAGTCACTAACTCACGTGTTGATGGGAGCGGTTCGGGCTTGTAGTACGAGCGCTGGCCGTAGGGTATGCGCTCTCCTGGTGCGTGTTCGCTAAACTCCCATGTCTCCATTGCATACCACGCTCGTATCTCGGCCTGTGAATTAAATTTGATAGGTAAAATTGTAACCCACGGTGCGATGTTCTTCCATTAGCTATAGCCAAGCTAGGGGACAATGGGTCACAGGCCTCGCTAGCCAGCGAACGAGCGCTGGCGAGCATCGAGCGCGTCAGCGACGATTTATTGGAGAAGGTCGACCAGTTCGAGAAGCGTGTGGACGAGCTTCGTGAGGGGTTTCAGGACGCGATGAGCTGAGAGGTCCACGGACAAAACAATTGAAAAGCAAATTGGAATTAATTATTTTTAACGCGACCCAGCCTTATTGTTAGTCGCCTTTGTTTTTATTTTCTTGAGGTTTTATAACCTCATCGCATGTTGGACACTCAGCGAAAACACCGATATCACCGTCTGCTCGTTCGTATTCAATAAGTTTCCATGCCTGTGAAATTTCACGATTACAGGTAGGACAATGACCAAGCGAGAGTGGGTTATTGGTCATGGGGGAGAGGAAGGGAGCGTGTGTCCCAGATTCCTCCGTCAAAATCTGAGATTCAAACGATATTAAATATGGCGTGAAAATGCGCCGCCAGCGACAGGCCGATGAGTCCAACGCACCGCGATACGCTCACAGCGAGTAGAACGAACGACGTCCATGGTCGTCCTGCCACGCAAACGCATAGAGACGACGGCTTTCGACACGCCGGAGCTGGCGGCCGTCGTTACTTTCGCCTGTTGTGAGTGTCCATGTCGCGCCATCACCGCTGACCAAGCCGCTCTCAATTCGAAGTTCGAATTCCGGCTGCTCGAAGGCATGGAGACCGTCGTCGGTCGCGAGGACAACAACATCAGTGTCACCCACCGTTGCCTCCACGACGCCGCCCGCCGCCTCAACGACCGGAAGCGGAAAGCCAAGCGCGCCGCCGTCAGTCGGCGTCACGCCGAGGACAACTGTTTTCGGATCGAGGTCATCGCGGTGCCACTCACGCTCCGGACCCTCCCCGCGCATCCCACGGAGGCCGAACGCCTCGCGCTCTTCATAAGCTTCGTACCCGGAGGGGTCGTAGCCACTCACCGCGGCCGACCCCTCTGACGCGGGCTGGAGCACGATCCCGTCCGGATACGCCTCGCGGAAGGCCCTGTACGTGGTCATCGGCCCGGGTCGAACGCGGAGTCGCTCGCCGGCGAACTCGCCTGCGATACACTCGCCGGTGGACTGCTTCCACTCGGAGTCGGTCTCGTGGTCGTACAACACGAGGTCGTCGTCGGCCAGTTTCCCCGAGACGCCAAAGGTGAGCCGTCGGTCGTCGACGATCGCTTCGTACACGACCGCACTGCCGCAGATCGGACACCACGTGACGGCGATCGAATCCGCGTCGCCGTCGGCGACCGGGACCGTGTCGTTGACGATCTCGTGGTAGTTGAGGATCCGGATCGGGTAGGCGCGCGCTGGGGATGCCTCGTCGCCGGGGTCTACAATCAGTACTTCGTCGTCGGGACCGCCGAAGTATTCATCACCGAACGTCGGGTCGTCGATGCTCGGGATCGCGTCCTTCGGTAGGACTGAAATCACGTTCATCGCCGAGTCGCTCGAGTCGTTCACTGGTCCTCCGGAGCGGTGAGATGTTCTCGTCCCCAGTCACGCATGGCGATAATTACGGGCTCGAGCGACCGCCCGCGGTCGGTCAGCGAGTATTCCACGCGGAATGGCTTTTCGCTGACGACGGTCCGATTAATAAATCCGTGTTCTTCGAGGTCTTCGAGGACGTCCGACTGGACCTTACCTGAGATCCCGTCGACCTCTTCTTTGAGCGCGTTGAATCCCAGCGGTCCGTTCTCTAAGAGGCGGTGAATGACAACTGGATGCCACTTTTTGCCAATCAGTGTCGCAGTCGTCGTAATCGGACACCAGTCGCTGCCCGCACACCAGACCTCTAACGGTTCTGAATCGGTGCTCATGTCCTTTCTATGGACTCCATTAAAATAAAGATACGTTTAGTAACCAGGTGAGTAAACGAAACCGGTGTTACCCCTCAGTTACCCGGTTACCTGTCGGTTCGCGCGAGCTTATCAGTTACCTCTCCATATGAAGTTACTGTAGGTAACTATGACCGAACTCGAAATCGATGCCGACAGCACGGCCGTCCTGATCACCGACCCGCAAATTGACTTTTTGAAGCCTGAGAGCGTTGTGTGGGACAAGGTCGGCGAGACCGTTGAGGAGAACGCCGTGGTCGATAAGATCCGCCGACTCCGCGACGCTGCTCGCGAAGGCGACGTACCCGTCTTTTATTCCCCGCACGAGTACGAGGATGCCGAGTACGACAGTTGGGAGCACCTGAACACGATCGATCAAATAATGTTCGACACGCGAATGTTCGATATCGCCGGCGACGGCGCCGATTTTGTTCCCGAGCTCGAACCCGACGACAACACGTTTGTGCTCTCACCGCACAAGCAGCTTTCCGGGTTCTGGAGCAACGACGCGCAGATTCAGCTCCGGCAGCGCGGTATTGATACCATCGTGCTCGCGGGGATGAGTGCGAATCTCTGTGTGGAGTCGCACCTGCGCGACGCAGTCGAGAACGGCTTCGAAGTGCTCACCGTCACTGACGCTACGGCGGCCGCCGGCGAGGAGGCTCTTCAGGCGGCGCTCACGAATTACGGGTTTATTGCCCACGAGACCGCCGAGACTGACGACGTTGTCGAGCGGCTAGCGGCGGCGGAGTAGGACCGGCGTCGTAGGAGAACTCGGCTACGCGGCGTCCTTCCACACGTTAGTCGTTTGTGGCCGACACACGTCCGACCGATGCGACTTCTCACGAGGTCGCGCGGTCGAGTCACACAACCAGTACAACTCTTTATAAACGGACAATAATCGAACGTATGGACCGACCGTCTCCGAGCGACCGTCTCGCGTTCAAACCCGAGGGCGTCGTGATAGCGGTCGTCGCGTTCGCACTGACGCGGGGGACGGTTGCCGGCCTGTTGGTGACAGAACGGGGATTCGCAACGGAGGTGAGCGCGGTACTGGTGTTAGCGGTCGGGTTCAGCGTTGTCCTGTACGGGATCAACCTCGCAGTCAGCACCCGAGACCGGACGTACACCCAGACCGTTCTAGTCTGGTTTATTAACGGCGCCGCGGCGGTCGGACTCGTGCTCGGTCCGTTGCTGATTGCGTCGTCGTCGGGAGACGCCACCGCCACAGCTGCCGCCGTCGGGGTTGTCGGCGGCGCCGCGGGACTGCTCGTCGGGATCCGCGGCGCGGAGACGGATCGACGGCAGGCCACTGTGGACCGGCAGATCGAACAGGCGCGACTCCTCAATCGGATCCTCAGACACGAGGTCCGGAACTCCGTCACGATCCTCCGGGGCCACTCGGAAATTTTGTTCGAGAACCGCGAAGGGACCGCCGACCGGAGCAAAACAGCGATCACCGACGCGATCGCGCGGATCGAACGGGCGGTAGACGAGACACGCTTTCTTACGGTCGGCACTGTCGACGGTGGCAGCGCGCTCGGGCCGGTACGGCTCGACGACGCGATCCGGAGACACATGGAGCGCACCGGTCGTGACGAGTCGGTGGTGGCGGTCCCGTCGGTGACGATCAGAGCGGACCGATACGTTGATCGGCTGCTCGACGAACTCGTCGCACTCCCCGACTGGGCTGATACCGGGGCTGATCCCCTCGCGGTCGACGTCGGGGACCGGTACGTCGAATTGTCCGTCACGGCCCCCGGAGCGTGGCTCAGCGCTCGCGAGTGCGACGTGCTCGTCGAGGGGATCCCCGAACAGGAGCGGAACGACGTGGACTACGGCGTCCCGGTCGTCCGGCTTCTCGTCGCGAGATACGGCGGGGATGTCAGGGTCGACGACACCGACGAGGCGACTACCCTCCGGGTGCGGCTCCCGCGGACCGGCCAAACTGGCGCGGACGACGACACGCCGGGACTCGCGAGCGGAACGCTATGGCGGACGCTCGGTATCGGGCTAGCGGCTGGCGTCGCGATGGGGGTGTTCTTTCAGGTGACGACCGGAACACTGCCGGTGATCGGCGCGCTGTACGGGGCGTCCGTCTCGTCGGTGGGGTGGGTCGCGCACCTGTTCCACAGCGCCGTGTTCGCGACCGTGTTCACCGTGGTCCGCTCGGAGATATTCGGCAGGCTGCTCGGTGAATCCGTCGGGGCCAGCGTCGCCGCGGGGATCGCATACGGGCTCTTCCTGTGGTTCGTCATGGCGGGAGTGGTCATGAGCCTCTGGTTGAACGCCGTAGGGGTCGCGACGCCGCTCCCGAATCTCGGCCCGGCCTCGCTCGTCGGTCACCTCCTCTGGGGCGGACTCGTCGGCGCGCTCTTGACGACGCTGCCGCCGCTTCCAGACCGGCAGACGATCCGGGACCAAGTGTTGGCAGCCATCGGCCGATAACGGGGTGATCACCACTCGACGGTAGAGCACTTTCTCGGTTCGGTCGAACCGCCTGTGCGCTCTCGCCGCACGATCTGAACGCTGTTAACATCCGTTGACGCCAACCTATTGTATGGTACAAATTGACAGACGAACCCTCCTCGGCGCCCTCGGGGTTGGAACATCATCAGTTTCGGGATGTCTCGGATCCTCTGATGCCGGCGCCGAATCTGGGTCGATTACCGACAGCTCTGACGGATCGACCGGGTCGGCTGTCGAGGGACCGCCGACAGTCGAGCGGTCGCTCCCGGCGGCGTACACCGCCGACGAGCTCGAAGCGGCGACCCGATCCGGCGGGCCGCCGCCCGACGGCATTCCCGCGATCGAGGACCCGCAGTTCGCCGAGGCGACGGACCCCCCGGCGTTGCTCGACGACGGTGACCCGGTGTTCGGCGTCGTCCTCGACGGCGAGGCGAAAGCGTACCCGCAGTCCGTCCTCGTCTGGCACGAGATCGTCAACGACGCTATCGCCGGGACGCCCGTCTCCGTGACGTACTGTCCGCTCACCGGCACCGCACAGGGATTCTACCGCGGCGAGACGACGTTCGGGGTCTCGGGACAGCTGATCAACGCGAACCTCGTCATGTTCGACCGGGCGACCGAGGAGTGGTGGCCGCAGATGCTCGCGACGCGGATCACCGGCGACGACCCCGGCGATCACTTGGAGGAGTTCCGGGTCGTCTGGACGAATTGGGAACGGTGGCGTTCGGCTCATCCCGAGACGGTCGTGCTCACCGACGACACCGGATTCGCCCGGAACTACGGCAGCGATCCGTACGGCGGGTACAATCCCCGAAGCGGGTACTACGCCGGCGATTCCTTCCTGTTTCCACCGCTCACGGAGGACAACCGGCTCGCCCCGAAAACCGTCGTGATCGGGATGCGCTCGGCGAACGGCGCCGTCGCTGTCCGCAAGGAGACGCTCCGCGAGGAGCGGGTCATCGAGTTCGATCTCGGCGGTGTCCGCCACGCGGCCGTCTACGACGAACCGCTCGACACCGGGTACGTGTACCGGAGCGGAGATGCCCCCGAGAGCGACGGGACCGATAGCGTCGACCTCGAAACCGCGACGCTCTCGTGGGAGGATGGGGACGTCGTCGTCGACGGCGCCGTTCACGCTCCCGACTCACTGCCGTTCGAGCGGGAGATCGTCTTCGACGCCATGTGGTTCGCCTGGTACGGCTACTACCCTATGACCGACCTCCACCGATGAGCGCTCGCAGCACACGTGCGACGTTTTATGTTATCATTAGAGACATCGACGGGGCGGTGCGACTGGCCATCGGTCGCCGCGATAGCGCGGCGGTCGTCGCCGCCGTGACAGTCGGCTACCTGCTGGCGTACCTCTGGGCGACGGGCGATCTGTCCCTTCGCACAGGGGTCGCACCCGGCGTACTCGTGATCGACGACCCGCTCGGTCGCCTGTTCGCCCGGACCGGTCCGGCGTCGTTCGGCGCGATCGCCACGGTCGACACTGGCATCGTTCGACTGCTTCTCTCGCCGGTCAACGTCGCGATCGGTGCCATCGTCGCCGGGCTCGTCGGGATCAACCTCGGAATGACGTATCTCGCGGTTCGACGGCCCACAGCCTGCGGGATCGGAGCCGGGTCGGGCCTGCTCGCGTCCGTTCCCGCCCTCCTCTCCGGGACGGTCTGTTGCGGCCCGGTCGTGCTGCTCGCGATCGGCGTCCAAGCGACGGCCGTCGTCCTGACGGCGTTCGTCTGGCTGTTACCGATCGGGGTCGCGCTGCTTCTCGCCAGCCTCGCGTACGTCGCAACGAAGATCGATCCGGGACGGCCGATCGAATCTTGATCACCGATCGGGTCCGGGGCGACCGATCGAATCGCTGCGTCTCCGCCGCCACGAGCGCTATCCGGAGACCGCTCCTGTGGCGACAAGACTCCACCCGACGGTCGATCCCGCGGCGACGAGCACCATCGTCACCACGGCCGGAAGGGGCGTCTCGCGTCTCGTGAATCGGTAGTACCCGGGGACGAGACCGACCATCGGCAGTATGGTCCCGAGCGTGACAAATAGCGGGAACACGGCACCGAGAAATGCGAGCGCGACGGCGGACCCCGCGGCGGCGAGACTTCCGAGGCCGTAGGCCAGCCGGAGTCGACCGGCGGACCACCGCGTCGCGAGCGTTCGCTTCCCGACGGCTGCGTCCGCGCGGCGGTCGGGCCATTGCGTCTCCAAGAGGTTCACGAACACCACGAGCGCGAAGGGAAGGGTCGCGAGCGCGGCGGCGACGGTGACGCCGCCGGTGACGACCGAGAACCCATACAGCGGCAGCGCGACCCCGCCGAGCACTGCGTTCGTCACTTCACCGAGTCCCTTCCACGCGAGTCGGAGTGGCCTGACTGAGTACTGCCAGCCGGCGAGGAGTATCCCGACGAGGACCGCCGCCGGGACCGCTCCCAGCACCCGACCGTCGACCGGCGCCGTGCCGGCAATGAGCAGCGCGACTCCGACTGCCCCCGACGCGACTGCGGCATGGAGTGCGAGAGACCGGGGAAGCCCGCTCTCGACCAGCGCACCGCTGCCGCCCGAGAAGGGTGTCCGGTCGGTGAGCGCGTCCGTCTCGGCGTCCGCGTACTCGTTCGCGTAGTGAACGCTCGCGGCGGTCGGCAGCAGCGCTGCCAGCCCGACCACGACTGCTCCCGCCTCCGCCTCCGCGCCTCGACCGAACGCCATCGCGACGCCGAGGGCGTACACGAGCGCGATCAGCGCGAGTTGCGCCGGTCGGGACATCTGCCAGAGAGCTACAAGAACGACACGGCGCTCCGGCTCGCCGTCCTTGCCTCCGTGGCGCGGTCCGGTCTCGCTCACCTCACTCGCCACGCAGCGTCCTGATCTCGTCGAGCAGGTCGTCGATTTCCGGGCGGTCCGCGGGCATCCGTCCCTCGTAGGTGTACGCGACGACGGGCTCGTCAGACCGAGTGTCGAGGACCATCGCGACTGGCATCCGGCCGACCAGGTCGTGGAGCGAACCGAGGACGCCGAACCGCACGGGCTGGTCGTACGCGTCGCTCACGTCGGTGTTCGGATCGGCGAGCAGCGCGAACGGGAGGTCGTACGACTCCTGCCACTCGCTGGCTCGCTCGACGGGTTCCGGGAGGATCGAGACAACGGCGGCGTTCAGCGCCCCGAACTCGTCGTACCTGTCGCCGATCGCTTGGACCTGTTTCCGGCAATTCCCACAGTGGTAGTCCCGCTGGAACAGCAGCACCACAGCGTCCGTGTCGGCATCGGCCGCGGCGGCGGAAAGAGAAAATGGATCCGGACCGGCGCCGGCGTTCGGCAGTTCGAAGTCCGGCACGCCGTCCGCCGTCGGTGACGCAGTCGTATCGCTCATGCCTCCGATACGCGGAGCCGCGGGATAACGCCGGGTCGGTTTGGTGCGCGAGGTACCAGACCCCGTCAGCTATTCTCACGCGGCGAGTAACCTTCTATCATGTTAACACCCGAGTCGACGTCCGTACCGGACCCCGACCGGGCACTCTCAGACGATCCCGACTCTACATCTACCGAGGGTCCCTCCCTTGTCGCTGCCTCGCAGCGATTCCTCCACGCGGTCCGAGCCCCCGACGATCGCGGACACGTACTCGACGCCGCCCGAGAGCGGCTCGCCGACGCCTCGCCCGACGAACTGGACGCGCTCGGCCCCGATGAGCGACTCGCGTTTTGGCTCAACGTCTACAACGCGGCGACCGGGGGCGCGCTGCTCGCGGAGCCGGAGCGGTTCGAGGACCGGCGGCAGTTCTTCGGCGAACCGATCGTCTCCGTCGCCGGGACTGACCTGAGTCTCGATCAGATTGAACACGGGATTCTCCGCGGCTCACAGTGGAAGTACGGGCTGGGCTACGTCCCGAATCCCTTCGCATCGGCGTTCGTCCGTCGGCACCGCGTCGCCGATACCGATCCCCGAATCCACTTCGCGCTCAACTGCGGCGCCGCCTCCTGTCCCGCGGTCGCGGCCTACGACGCCGACGACGTGGACGAACAGCTCGACGTCGCCGCCGGCTCGTATCTGCGAAGCGAGACGGTCGTCGAGGACGGGACCGCTCGCGTGCCGCGCCACCTCCTGTGGTACCGTGGCGACTTCGGCGGGCGGTCGGGCATCCGTGCGCTCCTCCGCGAGTACGACGCGATCGATCCCGACTCGATCTCGCGGATCCGCTACCGCGAGTACGACTGGTCGCTCGCGCTCGATGCGTTCCGGACCGAGGAGGAGAGCCGATGAGCGACGACGGCCTCCTAGGATCGCTGTCGGTCGTCGGCCTGTTGAGTCTCTGTTGTATCGGGGTCGGCGGGATGGCGGGCGGTGCGGTCCTCGCCGGCGGCGGCGCCTCTGCCACCGTCCTCACTACGGGCGCGTCGAGCGCTCGCGGTGCGCTGATCTCGGGCGGCGTCACGTTCGCGACCGTGTTCGTCGCCGCCGTAGCGATCCGGTGGCGGCTCAATCGATAAAAACGGCAGAATGGGGCAGTATCGTTGCCAGCAATCACAGGATTCCCGCGCCGCCGAGGATCAGCCGAACGCCGATGACCGTCAACAGCCCCAAGACGACCCCGCGCCGGAGGCGTTCGCTCACGCGCTCGCGGAGGCGTTTTCCGACTGCGACGCCCGCGACGGCCGGGACCGCGGCGGCGACCGACGCGAGGACGAGACCGAGATCCGGGTACAGTCCGAGCGCTCCAGCAGCGCCGACCCGCAGACCGTTGATGCCGACGAACACGAGCGCGACGACGCCGACGAACAGCCCGTGTGAGAGGTCGAAGCTCCGAACGAACGCGACGAGCTGGACTCCGACATTTGTCGCGCCGAACAGGACGCCTGAGACGACGCCGACGACAGCCATGACGAGCGGCGTATCGGCAAACTCCCGCTCGCTCAGGACAGGGAGTGACGGTAACGGGACGGCGTGCTGATTCGTCGCGACGAAGCCGAGCGAGACGAACCCGAGCAGGATCCGGAGCGGGGCTTCCGGGAGCCGGTCGAGGAGTGCCATCCCGAGGAGAGTGCCGATGAGAGCGGCGACGAGCAGCGGCGCGAACCGGGTTCCGCACGTGCGGAGCTCCTCGCGCGTGAGATCGCCGACGAGCGCGAGATTGACGGCGAACATCGGAATGATCATGAACGTGACGGCGGTCGCGGGATCGAGTGTCGCGGCGAGTACCATGGTCCCAACGACGGCGAATCCGAACCCTGCGACCCCGTTGACGGCGCCCGCGACCCCGACGACGACGGCGATCGTCGCCACCAGTTCGACGGAAAGCGCGAGGGTCATACGCCTGAGATGACGCGGTTATTCATAAATGACCGCTGACTGTGTGGCGCCGAGACACGGCCGCGAGGTCGGCCGTATGCTGACGGCGGCTCTCGGGTGGTCGGACGCGTAATGTGGTGTGTGCGATCACCCCGCATGATCGGCCGAGGCTCATACCCGTCGGCCGTCGTTATTCAAATATGCTCCAAACCGGACAGACGGCGCCAACGTTCGAACTCCCGGGTGCGGGCGGCGGACGGATCGACACGCACGGCCTCGCCGAGTACGTCGATAACGGGTGGGCTGTCGTGGTGGTGTTCTACCCGTTCGACTTCCACCCGGTGTGTACCAGCCAGATGTGTACGCTGCGGGACAGCGAGGCACTGTCGCTGTTGGAGAATACCGTCGTCCTCGGTATTTCGACCGACAGCGTCTACAGTCACCGCGCGTTCGCCGAACAGCATCGCATCGACTTCCCGCTGCTCTCAGACAGCGACGGCCGTGTCGCCGAGGCGTACGGCGTGCGCGCCGAAGAGATCGATGACCACCGCGGGGTCGCGCGTTCGGCGGTCTTCGTGGTCGATCCGGACCGCACCGTCCAGTACGCGTGGCGGAGCGAGGAGACCGACGACGAACCGGACCTCGAAGCCGTCGAACACGCCGCGCGGTGTCACGGTGACGAGTGCGAACTGCCGGACGGGAAGTCGTATCTGTGAGTACTACCGACGACAACGATTACCGGCCGGTAACCGGGTTACCGATCCGTTCGCGCGCCTTTATCCGATAGTCTCGCATCTAGGTTACTAGAGGTAACCTGCGTCGGCTCGCCGGCGCGTGTCACACATCATGGTAAGCATACTCACCGGACTGATCGCTGGACTGATCGCGACCGTCGTCATGACGATGTTCATGATGACGATGGGAGACGACTCGCCGCCGCCGACCGCCGCCCTCTGGGCGAAGTACGTCGGCGACGAGGGGCCCGAGGCGTATATGAAACAGGGCATGCTGCTCCACATGCTGTACGGGGTCGGTGCGGGGGCTGCCTTCGCAGTCGGTGCGACCGCACTCGGGCTCGCTGTCGGCGCCGGGGCTCTCGTCGGGAGCGTCCTGTGGGGGCTCGCCTTCGGCCTCGTCCTGATGGTCGGCGGAATGATGTTCTGGATGCGAATCGTCCTCGCGATGGAACCCGATCCGAAGACGATGACTGCGTTCGGCTTCTTCCACGTCGTCTACGGCGTCGTACTGGGCGCGGGAATCGCGCTGCTCCCGGTGTAAGGCGTGGGCACGAACACGAACGCGGACGGTCGTGGCCCAGGATGCCTGCGTGACGACCGCCCGGTACGCAGCTGTACCGCGGCGGCCGGATCGGCAGTCGGTCGCGGAATAGAAGCGACCGTTCGACGCGTCGCATTCTGGATGTCGATCGCGTTCCCAGCAGTCTACGTCTTCGGAGCGGTCGATCCCGTCGCGGCGGTGCTGCCAGTCGGCTGGCTTCCGCTCGCGATCGCAACGCATCTGCTGCTGCTGTGGGTCGGACACGGCGCTCACCACCCGGAGTAAGCGATGCCAAGCTCACTAGCACTAGCGAGCGGGGTCGACCCGCTGCCGCTGCTCTCGGCGGTATCGGTCGATCAGGTCCTCGATCACTGGTGGGTGTTCCCCGCGTCGGTGCTGTTCTCGATGGTCGCCATCGCGGCCGGCGTCTCGGGCGCGCTCTTCTTCAGCCCGTTCTTCCTGCTCGCGGTCGGGCTCGGCCCCGCCCAGGCGGTCGGCGCGGGCCTGATGACCGAGGTGTTCGGGATGGGGAACGGGCTCCGGTCGTACGTCAAGCAGGGCGTCGTCGACTACGCGACCGCGAAGTGGCTGTTGGTCGGCGCGCTGCCGGCGATCGTGATTGGATCGTTCGCAGCACATTACGTCCCAGACACGCTGTTGCGCGGCGGGTTCGGCGTCGGGCTGTTCGTGCTCGGCGGATTTCTGTTGTACTCTGACTCTCCGGAAGAGACCGAACCCGGCGAGCGCGAGGGCGAGTTCCTTGAAAAAAAGAACGCAGAGTGCGGTACCACCGTTGTTAACGCTACCGACGGCGAGCGGTTCGTCTACCCGACCTGCTGGCGCCCGCCGGGTGTCGCGCTCGCGGCACTCGGCGGGGCGATCACGGGGTTGATCAGCGCCGGTCTCCCCGAAATTGTGACGACCCAACTGGTGGCGCGGTGTCGAATGCCACCGCGAGTTGCGGTCGCCACGTCGGTGTTCGTGCTCGCGATCGCCGCGGTCGCCGGGGCCGCCGTCCACGCGCTGGCGGCGACACCCGTGTGGTACGTGGTGGTCTGGTCGATCCCGGGCGTGATCGTCGGTGGAACAATAGGTGCCCGCGTCGGCAAACACGTTCCGAGCGGGCTGATGGAGCGCGGGCTCGGCATCGTCTTCGGGATCGTCGGCGGGATCGTTCTCGTGACAATATTCGGCGTCTAAACGCTCGCACACCGGTTCTGGGCGGTCGTGTACAACTCACGCCACAACGGACCGGGGTTGATGACCGTGGGTCCCGTCGATCATTCCATGCAAGAGTTCGATTTCCTCGTTATCGGGTCTGGATCAGGATTGGACGTAGCGAACGCGATGGCCGGTCGGGGGAACTCGGTCGCGGTCGTCGAGGAGGGCCGGCTCGGCGGGACCTGTCTCAACCGCGGCTGTATCCCCTCGAAACAGCTCCTCTATCACGCAGAGGTGCTGGAGACGATCGAGGGCGCCGATGCGTTCGAGATCGAGGCGGAGGTGACCGATATCGACTTCGCGGAGATCGTCCGGAAGGTCAACGAGGACGTCGCCGGAAGCTCGGAGTCGATCCGTCGCGGGCTGGAGTCCTCAAACAGCCACGACCTGTTCTCGGGAACCGGACGGTTCGTCGATGACCGCACGGTCGAGATCGTCGACGGTGACGACGAGGGCGCCACGCTGCGGGCCGACACCGTCCTCGTGGCCACGGGGACGCGTCCCTCGGTCCCGCCGATCGACGGGATCGACGGCGTCGACTACCTCACGAGCACGGAGGCGCTCCAGTTGGAGACGGCGCCGGACCGCCTCGTGATCGTCGGCGGCGGGTACATCGCGGCCGAACTCGGCCACTTCTTCGGGACGTTCGGCACCGACGTGAGGATCGTCGGCCGGCGCGAGCACCTCCTGCCGGAGGCCGACGCGGAGGTCGGCGAGGCGTTCACCGACCGCTACGCCGACCGGTTCGACGTGTACACGGGGTACGAGGCCGTCGCCGCCGAGGAGGCCGACGGCGAAGTGACCGTCGAGGCTCGCCCGTACCCGGAGGCGGATTCGGTCCGCGCGGGCGACGAGCCGGTCGGCGCGCCCGAGGAGGCCGAGCCGGTGACCGTCGCGGGCGACGAACTGCTCGTGGCCGCGGGCCGCCGCCCGAACACCGACTCGCTGAACCTCGACGCGACGGGCGTCGAGACCGACGCGAACGGCTTCGTCGAGACGGACGAGTACCTCCGGACCGACGCGGAGGGGGTGTGGGCGCTCGGCGACGTGGTCGGCGAGTACCTGCTGAAACACAACGCGAACCACGAGGCGAAGGCGGTGGTCCGGAACCTGCTGGGCGACGAGCCGGAGCCGGTTGACTACTCGGCGATGCCGTTCGCGGTGTTCGCCTCGCCCGAGGTCGCCGGCGTCGGGGCACGTGAGCAAGACCTCCGCGAGGCCGACGCCGAGTACGCCATGAACACGTACGCGTACGACGACACGGCCCGCGGCAGCGCGATGCACGCTGAGGGGTTCGTGAAGGTCCTCATCGACCTCGACGGGAACATCGAGGGGTGCCATATCATTGGGCCCGAGGCGTCGAACCTGATCGAGGAGGTCGTCGTCGCGATGACCGCCGGCTCGGGGACCGTCGCGGACATCCGCGACGCGGTCCACATCCACCCCGCGCTCTCCGAGGTCGTCGACCGGGCCTTCTCCGGGCAGTTCTCACGCGGCGGCGGACACGACCACGGACATCATCACCACGGATAGCCGTCAAGGCAGCGCTGCGGCCGAACACGGCGACTTCTCGGTCGGCCGAGCGGTTTTATTATCTCCTACCGAACTCATCTTATGAACGACCGCGGTCATCTCTCTCGGCGTCGACTGTTGGCCGGCCTCGCGAGCGGCGGCGCACTGGTTGCGCTGGCCGGCTGTACCGAGAGCGACACCGGTACCGACGGCGATGCTGACGCCAAGGGCGGCGTCGATACCGGCTCTGGGGGCGACGCCAACACCGCCGGCGAAACGGGATCGGAACCACCCGCTGCCGAAGACCTCAATCTCCAAGAGGCGAACGTCGTCGACGTCGGATTCGAGGCTACGGACGGCGGCTACGCGTTCGACGTGACGCTCCATCACGACGACGACGGCGAGGAGGGGTACGCGAACTGGTGGCAGGTCGAGCGGCTCGACGGGACGCGGCTCGGTCGCCGAGAGCTGCTCCACGCCCACTCCGAGCAGCCGTTCACGCGGTCAGAGACGGTCGCGGTTCCCGACGACGTCGCCCGTGTCGTCGTCCGCGGCCACGACCAGACGCATGGGTACGGCGGGGTGGCGGCACTCGTTGCCATCGACGACGGGTCGGTTCAGTTCATTGATCAGGGACCCGAGCCGCGGTCGTTCGACGCCGAGGACTTCTCTTGACATCCTCCCCGCGCTAAAACGCGAGGATTCCCCGAAGGGGATATTCAGGTTGCGCGTTTCCTCGGGCCTCAAGTACGCTTTCGCGTGGGCCGTCAACGGTCGCCACCGAGTTGTGACCAACGGTGTGCTTTTCAGCGCGTGTAGCCCTGTCAATGGGGCCTTCCTCCCCGCAATCTGCGGGCGTCGAAGACGGCTGGCTATTCAACCAGCGAGGTAGTACGGTTCGCGTCAGCCGAACTGCTACGCCGTACATGGTTCACCCTCCCGTTGTGCGATATTCTCTGAAGCGTTCAGGTCCGCGTGGCGTCCTCGACCGCACTCCGAACACGAAAAGTGGTCGCCATCACGGGTTCCCATCGAACCACACGCTGAACACCGCTGGCTGGTATGGTACGCATCGACCTGCTCAACACGAATCCCAGCTCGCTCGGCTTTGTACGTGATGAACTGTTGGAGTTGGTGGAAAAACCACGAGTGAACGCCTGACCACGAGCTGTCCTCGCGGATACCTTCGAGGTCTTCCATCCGGATGACGGGATTCTCGAACTGTTGCGCGAACGTGATGAGGCGACGAGAGAGTTTGTGATTCAGGTCTTTGATTCGACGCTGTTCTTTGTCACCTACACGGTTACGTGCGCGAAGCGCACCCGCTTCCGAGAGCGAATCGCGTAGGGAACGGTATTTGCGTCGAACGTACTTCGTCTCACCACCAGACACCAGCATTGATTCGTCCTCACCGTAGGCGGTCACAGCGAGGATATGCCGTTCACCAATATCGACACCGATAGGCGTCTCACCCGACGTGTCGGTGTCGTATTCCACGTTGAACGTACAGTACCAGTCGTCGCCGCGACGGTAGATCTGTAGGCGGGTCTTGTCAGCGTCACCCTCCACCAGTCGGTCTACGGGGTCGGCAATATCGTCGTACACCTCTATCGGTGTGTACCACCATTGGGAGACGCACGGGAAGCCGACGACGAGTGTGCCGTTCTCGGTCGTGTCAATTTCCCAGTTCTGGTTGTTGATGGCGAATGGTTGACTTTCTCGGTAGCGAACCTCCCCGTCCTTGTTGTGGTCGGATTTCGCCTCTCGGATGGCTTGGTTCTGAATGGCCGAGTAGAGGTCGTTGTCGATGGTGGCCGTGGTCACGGACTTCCCGAAGTCGCCGTTCTCCCATCCATCGATACAGAATTGCTTGGTGTCACGGTAGAGTCGAGTGGCGCGTTGCCACTCTTTCCGCCGTGAGAGGGATGGATTGTGGAACTTCGCGGTGACAGCCACCGTGACCATTACAACTGTAATCAAGTATGCGATATTAAATATCTGTTGGAATATCAGGCCGTGCTATCATCGATGGTTTGTATCATCGTTTGTCGGATCCATCCCCGCCCTGGAGGGCGGGGATTTCTCCTTACACTTCCGAAACGCGCTCCCACGGGCCTGGCACGCTATCACGTGTCGAGATGGTGTCCCGGACACACATCCGCGGACGGGTTTTGTACGTATGCGATTTATAAGGGTGTACGATGGCAAAAGCAGCAATCGTGATTCTCGCCGGCAACGAATCGCACTCGGACTACGGTCGCCTCGCGAACGCGCTCGAAGCGGCCAAGGAGTTCGCCGAGAACGACGACGACGAACTCGAGCTCATCTTCGACGGCGCCGGGACGCAGTGGATCCCGGAGCTCGAAGACGAGGAGAGCGACTACCACGAGCTCTACCAAGCGGTCCGCGACGACGCGGCAGTCTGTGACTTCTGTTCCGGCGCGTTCGGCGTCGAGGACGCCGTCGCCGACTCCGGGCTCGTCACGCTCGACGAGTACGACGGGCACCCGAGCATCCGCTCGCTCGTCGACGACGATTACGAGATCATCACGTTCTAATCCGGGCGACCGGCTCGGCGGTGCCTATCATTTTTGACCGTGTTCTTCGATGTTCGCCCAGACGACAGCCATCAGCTCACCTGTCTTCGTGACCAAGTCCTCTACAGCCTCGTCAGAGTCGGCTGGCGCGCAACCTAAGTCCCGTATCGCTTTTGTCGCTGAGACGTGATGGACGTGGACGCGGTCGTCCGCAGCGCGCTCGTAGACGGTCGTCGTACACGGTAACATACCGGCCAGGGTTGGATCGATCTGGAGGGCATCGTGTGCGATTTCTGGGTGACAGACCACAATTAGCGCGGTTCGCTCAACGTCGTCGTGTCCGAGCATACCCGCGATCATCTGATCGAGGCGAGTGACGCGTACCGTTTCAAAATCAGCCAGTTCATGTTCGATCTGGACGAAGGGGACGGCGTCCTCAAACGGCATGTCGAGAGTCGTATGAAGAGCCTCATCAGCCGTCGGTGTCGGTGATCGGGATGACGCGTCGCTCATGCGAGGTGCTCTCACGCCCGAATATAAATATCGAATCGCACCCTCGACAACTGCCGTTACCTCTGACGCGCCGTGCCCGTTGCCGGTCGGGACGGACTTATGACGCCGTCGGGCCATCTCCCGACATGATCGAACTCACGCGAGCGGCGTACGACGACATCGTGTATCGGGCGTACGAGGGCGGGGAGGCCGAAATCTGCGGCGTCCTGGCCGGCGAACACGGCGACGACGGCGACCCGAGCGTCGTCACGGAGACGTACGCGGCCGAGAACGTCGCGGAGACGCCGGAGATCCGGTACCTGATCGATCCCGAAGAGCAGTTCGAGCTGATCGAGACTGTCGAGGAGGCGGGCCTCGACGTGGTCGGCTTCTACCACTCGCATCCGACCGGCCCCACGCACCCGAGCGAGACGGACGCCGCGCGGGCGACGTGGCCGGGCCACTCGTACGTCATCTGTGCGCTCAACGGCTACCCGTTCGTCGGGTCGTGGCGCTGGCGCGACGATACGGACGAGTTCGAACAGGAGACGGTGTCGGTCCGGAGCGAACGGTAGCCGGATTAGTCTGGAGTCGGAATCGAAGCGGAAAACCGGAACGGAGAGCAGCGGGTCGCGCAGGGCTCAGTCGCTCGCCTCGATCTCCGGTTCGGAGTCGCCGCCGACATCGATCGCACAGGAGGCGGTGTACTCGACGTCGTGGACGGACTCGATGGCAGGGTCGTCACCGCAGACCGGACAGTCGTCCTGCTTGGGGATCTCGACCTTGTCGAACTCCATGTCGAGCGCGTCGAAGAACAGCATCGAGCCGTCGAGCGTCTCGCCTTTGCTCATAATGTGTTTGACGGTCTCGGTCGCCTGGAGGCAGCCGACGGTGCCCGGAAGGACACCCAGCACGCCGGCAGTCGCGCAGTTCGGGACCATCCCGGCCGGCGGTGCCTCCGGGAACAAACAACGGTAACACGGCGAATCGTCGTCGCCAGCGAACGTGGTCACCTGGCCCTCGAACCGGAAGATGGAGCCGTGCGAGAAGGGGATCCCGGCGAGGGTACACGCGTCGTTGACGAGGTAGCGCGTCTCGAAGTTGTCCGTGCCGTCGACGACGAAGTCGTAGCCGTCGATGAGCTCCTCGATGTTGTCCGGCGTGACACGCAGCTCATGGCGCTCGACGTCGACGTCGGGGTTGAGGTCGGCGACGAACTCCGCCGCCGAGTCGACCTTCTTCCGGCCCACGTCGTCGTCACCGTGGATGACCTGTCGCTGGAGGTTCGACAGCTCAACCTCGTCGTCGTCGGCGATGCCGAGCGTGCCGACGCCGGCAGCGGCGAGGTACTGGATGATCGGCGCGCCGAGCCCGCCGGCCCCAAGGACCAGCACCTTCGCGTCCAGTAGGTCCTTCTGTCCCTCCGGCCCGACGTCGTCGAGGATGATATGTCTGGAGTAGCGGTCGAGCTGCGTCGGATCGAGGTCGAGATGGCTCATTCGCCCGTACGTAGCGTCCGCGGACGGTTAAGCCGGCCGTCCACCGGTGGGTACTGCCGCCATCTCGGAGGTGCGCCGCGGACGCACAGGCGGCGTGCGAATCCCTCGTCGCCGCGGCGAAACCTCTGTCTCCGTCGCTGTTGGCGTCGGCGAGGGGGCAAGCAACGGTCGGAACCGCCGGAGCGCCCGCAGACGCGACCGGAGACCGTGTCAGACCGTGGTCGACGTTGCCGTCGACACGCCCCTTTTGAATGTGAGCCTCGAACGGGAGGTATGGCGACGATTAAGCTCCCGGCCGCGCTGGTCGGCGGGTCGGCAACCTCGAAGGTCGAGGTCGCCGGCGAGACGGTGGCGGAACTGTTCGACAACCACGCCGCGGAACACGGCGACGAGCTGCGCGACAGCGTGATCGAGGACGGCGAGATCAAGGAGTTCATCAACGTCTACGTGGACGGTACCCCGGTCGACGGACTCGACGCGGAGGTCCCGGACGACGCGCAGGTGCGAGTCATCCCGGCGGCGAGCGGCGGTCGGTAACGCGGTCGACAGTTCTCGGTTTCCTTACGACGCTTAGAGGTACTCTTCCCACAGCGGGATGTCCGCGTACTTGTCGCCGCGGTCGCACAGCATGAACACGACGGCGTCGTCGTCCGCGAGGTCGCCGGCGTCATCGAGGGCGGCGACGGCGGCCGCGCCCGCGCCGGCCGAGGTCCCCACGACGAACTGCCCGTCGACGCGGAGGTGCTCGCGAATCGTCTCCGCGTCGTACTGCCCGGCATCGACGATCGGGATTGGGTCATTGGCGTACCGCTCACGCAGGGCGCGGGCGCGGTCGTAGGCGTCGTCGGTCGGGACGTACAGCTTCTGATCGAGCACCGACTCGTCATACGTCTCCGGGTGGTAGTGGTCGCCCGTTCGGAGGTACTTCAGGCCGTCAATGGCGTGGAGCGGCTCCTCCGGCTCGAAGCCGACGATCTCGGCGGCCCCGTCGGTCAGGTTCGTCAGCCCGCGGCCCGTTCCGGTGATCGTCCCGCCGGTCCCGGCGCCGGCGACGAAGTGGGTCACCCCGCCGTCGGTGGCCTCGTGGATCTCGGGCGCGGTCGTCCGCTCGTGAGTTCCGGGATTGTCGGGGTTCTCGTACTGGTTCGGGCGGTAGTAGGCGTCGGGGTCCGCGGCGATGATCTCCTCGCAGCGCTCGATGACCGCGTCGTACCCCAGGTCGGCGTCGACGAAGTGGATCTCGGCGCCGGCGTCGCGGACGGCCTCGACTTTCCCGCCGGCGGCGTTGTCGGGCATGACGATCTCGACGTCGTAGCCGCGCGCCCTTGCGAGTCGGGCGACCTCGCTGCCGGTGTTGCCCGAGGTGGGCTCGATCACAGTCACGCCGGGTTCGAGGTCGCCGCGCTCCTCGGCGCCGTCGAGCATCCCCTTCGCGATCCGCGATTTGATCGACCCGCCGCCGTGGGGAGCCTCGTAGAGGTTGAACCACTCGGCTTTTGCGTACACCGCGGCGTCGCTCTCCAAGTCGAGGTCGAGTTCGAGCAGCGGCGTCTCGAAGATCGTCGACTCGTCGACGGCGTGTCCGGTCATACCCCCCGTTCGCCGCTCCCGAATAAGAGTCCGACGGAAACGGCGGTCTCGGACCTCGAAGCGGTCGTGCGCGGCGAACACCCGTCCGAGATACGGGAGAAGCCTGCCGGTCACGAAAGGGGTTCCACGACGAGTGTCGTATGGAAGTCTATGAGTGAACTATCGTGGGACGACGTCGTCGAGATGCCCGACGAGCTCGATGACGAGACCGCCGAGGCGCTCTTCGAAGACGCGACCGAGGTACAAGATATGACCGGCGAAGTCTGTCCGTACCCACAGGTCGAGGCGAAGAAGGCTATCGCGGGGCTTTCGCCCGGCGACGTGCTCGTCCAAGAGACCGACCACGTCCCGAGTACCGAGAACGTCCCGAAGGCGGTCGGCGATGACGCGACCGCCAAGGTGTGGAAGTCCGGGGACGGCCGCTACCGCATCTTCATGCGGAAGGAGTGATCATGGTCGAGGAACTCACCCCTGATGAAGTCAACCAGCGCGTCCAGAAGGGCGACATCCGCGTTATCGACACACGACCGCCAGCGGAGTACGAGCAGGGCCACATCCCCGGTTCGATCAACGTTCCGCTCGGCGACCTCCCGTCGATGGTCCCCGACATCGACTGGGACGACACCGACGTGGTGTGCGCCTGTCCCGTCGGCGAGTCGTCGAAGCAGGCCGCGATGCTGATCAGCAGCTACGAGGGCGTCGAGGACGACGTGGTTGTCGCGAGCATGGCCGGCGGCTACGAGGAGTGGACGTTCGAACTGGAGACCGGCACGGCGGCCGACGCCTGAGCAGGTAGTCTCGTTTCTCGGGTTCTTTTCGCAGAGTTTTAGATCCGAGTAGGGTTGTGTCTGAAAGACGTATGCGGCGGTTTAGGTCTGAAACCCGCGATGGCGCGTACCGACGAGCGCCCGCAGGGCGCGAGTCACACGCGCGAGGGAGTCGGCCGACCGGAGCGAAGCGGAGGGAAGCCGACGAGGCTGGGGGCGTGAGGTGTGGTTGCCGTGCGGTGCGGGACGGGACTCAAAGGGGAAGCCGCGAGGCTGGGGCTTTGGAGATGTTCCGCATCTATCCCCCAGAAGTCACTCCGTCAAACTCACGCGTATTATCGACTCAAACAAGAAATTCGGAACCGGTTGGAAATCCCGATTAAATCGCGCAGCCGACCTCGCGGTACATGTAGTGGGTCATCACGTAGACGCCGAGGATGATCCCCGCGCCGGCGAGGAAGGAGTGGACCGACAGGAGCGCGACCCCGGAGAACAGGTTCGCGATGTTACAGCCGGCCGCGAGCCGCGAGCCGACACCCATCAGGAGCCCACCCGCCGCGTAGTTCGGAACGCGGTTCAGCTTCGGCTTCCGGATTCGGAAGTCGCCGGAGGCGTACGCGGCGATGAACGAGCCGACGATCAGCGACGCGATCATCAGCATGTCGATGGTAAGCGAGATGTTGCCGTCGCGGAACAGCACCGAGCCCCAGTAGTCGACGCTCGCGACGTCGAACCCCGCGCCGGCGAGGAGGTAGCCGGCCCAGCGCGCCTCGCTGCCGGTGATCGCCCAGTGGCCGTGGACGGAGAACCAGAGGCTCGCGACGAGCGCCATCGCGACGCCCGCGGTCCGGGCGTCCCACGAATCGCGCAGGCGGACCTTCAGCGGCCGGTCGTCGTCGCGGAGCGCGCGGACGTACTCAACGGTGCCGTCCGCGATGCCGCGGAGGCCGAGCGCCACCGACGAGAGCAGTCGTGAGCCGCCGAGCGCGACCTGTGCCCGCGCGTCGCTGGCGACGCCGGTGCCGCCGGAGGGGTCGTCCGGGAGTTGGCTGCGACCCTTCACGAAGGCGTAGGCGAGCGTCCCCACGGCGACCGCGAGCGCGCCGGTGACGGCCGGCGAGAATGGGAGCGCGAGGTAGAGCGTCTGCCCCTCGAACGGGTTCAGCGTCTGGAAGTAGTACGTCTCGGCGACCGGGAACGCGAACGCGAAGAGGACGTATCCGACGAACATGAACAGGAGGACGAGCCAGAACTGGAGGTATCCCTGTCCCGCGCGGTACAGTGTCCCCGACGCGCAGCCGCCGGCGAGCGTCATCCCGAGCCCGAAGACGAAGCCGCCGATCAGCGACCCGAGGCCCCACGCGGGCGTCCAGAAGCCGCGGAAGTAACCGAACGTCGCCTGAAGGCTCCAGAACACCGTCATCACGGCGATCCCGGCGAGCAGTCCCTTCAGCACGCGGGTGTCTTTGAACGCGACGAAGTCGCGGAAGGCGCTGACGAAACAGAAGCGCGCCTTCTGGAGCAAGATACCGAAGGCGAGACCGACGGCGATCGAGACGCCGATATAGGCGCTCGGCGAGAGTATCATCGGCTCGTTCTACTGTCCTCGCACCTAAATCCGCGCCGGACACGGTAACGAACCCCTTTTATCGCAGATTAGCGTAAGTGTTGCCGAAATGTGGGACACGGGGCAACGAGACGGGCGTTCGGCGAGGCTTTAGCCACAAAGGATCATCCGATACGTATGAGCGATAACTGCGGCTGCGGGTCGAGCGACTCCGGGGACGGGGAGACGGCGGCGTCCCCGCGACCCGCGAAGGGAGAGGAACTGGCGAACAACGACCGCCAAAACCCCTTCGCGGACGGTGTCGACCGGCGACGCCTGCTTCAGGCCTCTGGGACCGTCGGCGCGACCGCCGCCCTCGCCGGCTGTTCGGGCGGCGGCGACGGCGGCGACGGCGGCGAAGCCGTCCCGACGATGTTCGTGTTCAACAACGGCGACCGGACGCTGAGCGTCATCGACGCCGAGTCCGACGAGCTCGTCACCTCCGCGTTCCTCGGGACGACCGCCTCCTTCCCGGCCAACCAGTACTCCACCGGCGCGGAGTCCGACCACGACGTGCTCTGGCTCAACGTCTCCGGCGGCGTCCGCGCCGTCGACCAGCGCACCCTCGAAGAGCTGGCGTACGTCGAGACCGGGTTCGGCCCGAACTACCCGAACCTGACGCCGGACGGCGACCACCTGCTCATCGCCTCCGGCGGCACGACTGGGATGGCACCCGAGGGCGACGCGAACCACGCTATCTTCCGCGTCGACGCGGACCGCGAAAGCGACACCTTCGGCGAGGTGACCGCCGAGATTGAGACCGGCTACGTTGGGCCCTGTGACATGACGCTCGGGCCTAACGGAGACTACGCGTTCGTCGTCGATGTCGCCGACGAGGCGATCCGCGTGCTGAGCGTTGACCCCTTCGAGACGGTGACCCGAGTCGACGCCGGCGAACCGATCACCGAGGGGAACGTCCTCCCGTTCATGTGTACCGCCTCCTTCGACGGTGAGCTGCTCCTCGTGGAGAACGGCGAGGGGACGCTCGGCGGCGACCCTGAGGTTCCCCGCGTTGGCTCGGAGAGTGTTTGGGACATTTCTGACCCGGAGAACCCGGAAGAAGTCGCGAAGATCACCGGCGACGATGGCCTACCAGGCGCGCCGATAACGAGCGAGGTCGCCCCGGACAACTCGGCGGCGTACCTCTTCATCCCGGGTGAGGGCGTCGGCGTGATCGACTTGGAGACGAACGAGTACGCGACAACGCTCGACATCGGCGGGAGTAGCATTGCCGGCGCGTGGGGCCCGAACCGCGAGAAGCTGTACGTCCCGGTTCAGGACGCGAACCAGGTCGCGGTCATCGACCACGAGAACCGCGAGGTCGCGACGACGATTGAGGTCGGAGAGGCACCCACGGGCGCGGCCGCCGGGACGGTCCGCCCCGAGAGCGACGCGGTATCGAGCCTTCAGGCCTCGCTCGCGTCGCTCGGAATCGCGTTCGGCGAGATGGAGGCGTCGTGGTGTATGGACGACCACTGCTACTGCGGCTAATGACCGACGAACCTCCGGAGACCGACGGAAACGAAGGCGGCGACGCGACGCGGCGCGGACTCCTCCGCGCCGCGGCCGGCGCGACGGTGGCCGGCGCGGCGAGCACGGCCGGCTGTCTGAGCGTCTCGACGCCGGCCAACGTGGCGGCAGAGTACGAGGTGACGGGCAACGTCGCCCACTTCGTTGGCCCTAGTTGGCTGGCCGAGCACCGCGACGACGCCGTCGTGCTCGACGCGCGGAACGCGGAGCGGTTCCGCGAGGAGCGCGTCTACGGCGCCCGCCGCGTCCCCTTCGACGCGATCACGAGTCGGCGCGGCACTGAGGACGGGGCGGTCCCGGACGCGGACGCGATCGCGGCCGCGTTCGAGTCGATCGGCGTCGCACCCGACGACGACGTGCTCGTCTACGGCGCGAGCGTCGGCTCCCGCGTCACGCGGACCGCGTTCGCGCTCGCCGCGGTCGGCCACCGCGGGGATATCAAGGTGCTGAACGGCGGGCTCGACGGGTGGAACGGCCGGCTCGGAACCGGATCCCGCGGCGACGTGTCGACGGCGACGTACGACGCCGACCCGGCGCCGTCAACGTGGGTCACCCGGGAGTGGCTCGCCGAGCGTGTTGGCTCATTTAACGACGGCGGCCCGGGGCTGGTCGACGTGCGGGTGCCGGAGGCGTATCTGGCCGCGGCCGGCTCCGACGCGCTGAACGACGACCACGAGCGTCACGGCCACCTGCCGGGCGCGATCGATGTCCACTGGGTCGGCAACGTCTCCGGCCGCCGGATGGCGGATCCGGGGCGACTCGTCCAGCTGTACGAGGGCGAAGCGGGGCTCGATCGCAGCGCCCCCGTCGTCGTGTACGGCGACGACAACGTGGACCCGACCTCGACGTGGCTCACGCTGCGGGCGATCGGTTTCGATGACGTCCGCGTCTACGACGGCGGCTTCGGTGAGTGGGCGAACGCGGACGACCGCGGGCGACACCCGGTCGAGACGGCGACGAATGTCGTGGTCGAGACCGAGGGGAGCGTCGGCGGCGACGACAGCAGCGGCGACTTCTCCTGTACGGGATGAGCTCGGACGGTGCCGGCGAGGGAGCGGAAGACGCGCCGAACCGTGTCGTCGCCGTCCCCTGCGAGGGCGCCGACGTTCTCGCGCTGTTCGCGCTCGCCACGGGCGACTCGCTCGGCGAGGTGCCGGTCGGTAGCCACCCGGTCCACGCGACGACGACTGCCGACCGGACGTTCGTCGCGACGATGGGCGAGCGGTCGGTGACCGCGGTCGACCCCGGTGGCGAGGTGAGCCGCATCGACACCGGCGTCTTGGGCCCTTCGCACTTCGCGAGCGCGAACGGCGAGCTGTACGTCGCCTGTTCGGCCGGCGACGCGCTCGCGGTGATCGATCCGGTGGAACTGGCACGTACCGACCGGATCGGCGTCGGCGCGGAGCCGCACGAACTGGCCGTCGCGCCCAACGGCGACCGCCTCTACAGCGGCAGTCGGCGAGACGGCGTCGTCGATGTCGTCGATACCGCGACTCACGAGCAGATTGGTACGGTCAACGTGGGTCCGGAGGCGAGGGTACAGGGTGTCGCGCTCACGCCCGACGGGCACCACGGGTACGCCGTCGATCAGGACGGAGACCGGATCGTCGTATTCGAGCCGGCTAGTCACGGGGACGAAGAGCCAGACGCACCTGCGACCCGAGTCGGCCACGTTCGCAAAGAGGCCGCGGTCGGGGCGGACCCGTACGACCTCGTCGTCACTGCCAACCGCGTGTTCGTTCCGGGGCGGGCCGACGGGACGGTCCACGAGTTCTCGCCGGACCTGACGCTCGAAGCGGTCCACGACGGCTTCTCCCGACCGGTCGACCTGTTCAGGGCGAACGGTCACTGGTGGGTGCTCGACGCCGAGGCCGCTCGACTTCGCTCGCTCGACGGCCAGGTGGTCGACACGAACGCGCCGGGGCTCGTCGCAGCCCCGGTGGGCGGCGGCCGGCTCCTCGTGTCTCACTACGACGACGACGGGATCTCGCTCGTCGACGTCGCGAACGGCACCGTCTGGACCGCCGACACGCCGGCGTACCCGTTCGGCGCGGTCGTGGTCTGAAGCGTCACGGACGGCGGGGAACCCTGCCGGAGTCGCTGCCGTAATTGCTCCGTTCTCCGTCCCTGCTGTATGAAGGTCGCATACGTCTTCGCGACAGCCGGACAGACCATCGACTACGTGCTCGGCGACATGATCCTCCCGCAGCTGGAGGCCGGCGCGCACGGCGCCGACGTCGTCGGCATGTTCTTTTTCCACGACAACACGTACGCGCTCCGCGAGGACGACCCGCTCGGACAACGGCTCGCGGACGTTGCGACCGAGCAGGAGATCCTGCTCATGCTCTGTGACCAGTGTGCGACCCGTCGCGGGCTCGCGGAGTACGACCGGACCGACGAGCACGGACGCGACCGCTACGAGCCGACGAACACCGTCGAAGGCGCCACAGTCGGCTGTTTCCCCGACCTCTACGAGGCGCTCGGCGAGGTCGGTGTCGACCACGTCATCACCCTGTAGCTGGCTTGTATTGGGGAGACCTGGACTCTCCCGCACCGTTTTTGACACCGGTTTCGAAGGGCAGCACATGGACGCGTCCACCTTCGTCGGTCCGAGCGGTCGAAGCGTGACGGCGGTCACAGCCGATGAGATGCGGGACATCGACCGCGTTGTCGTCGAAGAGATCGGCCTCGATCTCCGGCGGATGATGGAACACGCCGGTCGCGGGCTCGCAGAGGCCGTTCTCCGTGTCCGATCGAACGGCCGGAGCGACGTTCCTATCTCGGTACTCGCCGGTAACGGGGGTAACGGCGGCGGCGGCCTCGCCTGTGCCCGACACCTCGCGAATAGGGATGTTCCGGTCCGAATCGTTCTCGACCGCGCACCGAGCGAAGTCAGCGGCGTCACCGCGGAACAACTGCGAATACTGGAAGCGATGGACGTAACGATTGAATCGCCCGACTGCGATACGGACACCTACACGGCGCTCGACGATCTCGTCGTCGATTCGCTGATCGGCTACGGACTGACCGGGGCGCCCCGCGGCGCCGCGGCAGAACTGATCGAAACCGTCGACGGCGCGGCGGAAACAATCGTGTCGCTCGACGTTCCCTCCGGCACAAACGCGACGACCGGAGAGGCGCCCGGGGTCGCGGTCGAACCGGACCTCACCGCCACCCTCGCGCTACCGAAGACGGGGCTCGCGACGGTCGGCGGCGATCTCCGGCTCGTCGATCTCTCGATTCCGCAAGTAGTGTACGACCGCCTCGAGATCGAGTACTGTAACCCGTTCGGTGGCGGGTTCGCCGTCCCGCTATCGACGAGGTGACACGAGGAGCGTGCGGTACGAACCTACTCGTCCGCCATCTCGTACGCCAGTCGGTGCGGCATCAGCGCCAGCGTCCGGACGATCGCCGCGAGCGCGACGAAGATCCCGACGAGGACGTGCGCGACGCCGCCGAGCTTCAGCCACAACAGCACGGATGGGAACGAGTGGATCGTCGCGAGCTGCGAATTCAGGGCGGTCTCGCCCGCCCGGTCCGCGCCGCCGCCGGCGAGGCTCCACCCGGTGTGCGTGGCGAAGTACTCCTCCAACAGTGGGTGGAACGCGGTGATCTCCACGAAGAGCGCGAACCCGACCAACAGGTAGCCGACGGCGGCGAACGCAGCCCCGATCTTGAGCATGCGCTTGATCCCGGCCATCGTCGATTCCATCTCGGCGGTCGTGAGCGGCTCCAACGCGGCCGCTTCGGTCTCGGCTGCCATACCCTCCACGACGCGACACCGCATATAAACGCTCGCTGAGGGGCATGTGACCCGGTTACGTTCGTGTGACTTCTTTTCACGGTACTTGACTGTCGACCGGCCACGGACCGACGTTCGACGGGGCGGTTACGTCACGCTCACCGGAGCGTTATACTCTGCGAGCCGGTGGGTACGGTCGTCAATGGCGCCAGTGATCGGCGACGCGAAGCGCGGCACGAGCGGCGACGGACGCACGGGCCTGACGGAGGAGCGACGGGCCCGATGAGCGCCGAGAGCGCACGCGATCCCGAGCGGGTCGCGACGTGGAGCGACCTCGGAGACCGGGAGCCCACCCACGCCCGGGCGGCCGGCGTCGACCTCGTGGTCGTCCGGTACGACGGCGAGGTGTCGGTGCTGTACGGCCGGTGTCTCCACCGGGGCGTGCTCCTCGGCGACGGGCACGTCGAGGGCGAGGACCTCATCTGCGGCGTCCACGGCTGGGACTACCGGTACGACACCGGGATCAGCGAGTACGACAACTCAGAGCGGTTAGAGAAGTTCCCGGCGTGGGTCGAGGCCGACGGCGACGGCGAGGCGGCGGTGTACGTCGACGCGGCGGCGGTCGCCGAGTGGGCCGCCGACCACCCGGAGCCGTACGACCTCCCGGACGACGCCGACGGGGCGGACGACGTGGACGCTGCGGTGAACCCCGAGTTCTACGGCGAACCGGAAGGGGAGACGGAGCCGCACACGCACTACATCCAGAAGCTCGCCCGCGAGGGACCCGAGGGGATCGGCGAGCACGGAAGCGTCTCTGCGATGGGCGTCCCGCGGACGGAACTCCCGAGCTGGGACGACCTCCAGATCCTCACGGCCCAGCTCGACCGGACTCCCCTCGACGACGAGGCGCCGGTCGACTCCGGACTCGTGATCGGCCCGAACGCGAAGAACCCACTCGAACTGGAGATCCCGGTGTTCGTCAGCGACATGAGCTTCGGCGCCCTGAGCGAGGAGGCGAAGGTCGCGATCTCGAAGGGCGCGGACGCGGCCGGGACAGGGGTCTGCTCCGGAGAGGGCGGCATGCTCCCCGAAGAGCAGGCGGTCAACTCGCGGTACTTCTACGAGTACGCCACCGGGAAGTTCGGCTGGGACATCGAGAAGGTCGCGGACGTACAGGCGTTCCATTTCAAGACCGGACAGGGCGCGAAGACCGGTACCGGCGGCCACCTCCCGGGCGAGAAGGTCCAGGGAAAGATCGCGGAGGTTCGGGATCTCGAACCGGGCACCGACGCCGTCAGCCCCGCACGGTTCGACGACTTAGAGACCCCAGACGACTTCGCGGCGATGGCCGACCGCGTCCGCGAGGTCGGCGGCGGCATCCCCGTCGGGTTCAAGCTCTCGGCGCAGCACGTCGAGGACGATATCGACTTCGCCCTGGAGGCGGGGGCGGACTACCTGATACTCGACGGGCGAGGCGGCGGAACGGGCGCGGCGCCGGACGTGTTCAAGAACAACATCTCGGTGCCGACGATCGCGGCGATTCCGCGGGCGCGTCGCCACCTCGACGCGCGCGACGCGGACGACGTGACGCTGATCGCGACCGGGGGGCTCCGCACCGAGTCGGACTTCATCAAGGCGCTGGCGCTCGGCGCCGACGGCGTCGCGGTCGCGAACGCCGCAATGCAGGCGATTGGCTGTCTCGGAATGCGCGCCTGTGACTCGAACAACTGCCCGGTCGGGATCGCGACACAAAAAGAGGGGCTTCGCGACCGGCTCGTGATCGACTCGGCCGCCCAGGGGCTCGCCAATTACTTCGCCGCGACAGTGAAACTAATGAAAGTGATGGCCCGCGCCTGCGGTCACGACGCGCTGACCGAGTTCGGGCGTCGCGACCTGACGACGTGGAAGCGGGACATCGCCGACCTCACCGGCGTCGAGTACGGGGGCGTGGGCGCGGCGGGACAGAGGCGGTGAGCGACGGAACGTCGGCGGTGAACGGTGGGCTCGACAGAGAGCACCTACTCAGCGGAGACCGGCAGCTCAGTCGAGCGAGTCGGGCCGGTGGAACGCGTTGGGGCCGTGGTCGTCTAGCCACGTGAACGCGTACAGTCGTCGCGTCGGTAGTCGTTCGAGTCGACGACCGTCCGCCGCAGCGCCAGTGGTCGGGTCCCACATCGTCCCGTCGCCGGAGACGCCGCTGTCGATCATCTCGAAACGGTGACCGGGGTCCGCGTACCCGTGGATACTGTCATCCGTCGCGAAGGCGACGACGTCCTGCTCGCCGACCGTCGCTCGTGCGACGCCGCCGACCGCTCGGACTCGGGAGAACGCGAAGCCGAGTGCGTCGCCGTCGAATTCGACGCCCAACACGACGGTTTTCGGGTCGAGGTCCGTGGGACCGTCCCACCCCCGAGTGTCGGCCGCGCCTCGATGCGCGGCGAGCCCGAACCCCTCGCCCGCGGCGTACGCCTCGTACGGCGACTCGGCGTAGTCGATCGGGGCGGGCTCGTCGTCGTCGCTCGCCGCCTCGCTCTCTCCGCCCGGCGGGTCGAGGATGACGCCGTCCGGGTACGACTCGCGGAACTCCCGAGCAGAGAGCATTGCCGCCGGGCGGACGGCGAGCGATTCGCCCTCGAACGCGCCGGCGAGACACTCGCCGGTGGACTGTTTCCACTCGCTGCCGGTCTCCCGGTCGTACATCACGAGGTCGTCGTCCGCAAGCTTCCCGGACACGCCGAACTCGAGCGTCCGCCCCGCGTGACTCCGGTCGTACACGACCGCGCTTCCGCAGAGCGGACACCACGTGACGGCGATCGGATCGCCGCCGTCGCCGCTGTCGAGGGCGTCGTTGACGATCTCGTGGAACTGGAGGTACCGCACCGGATACGCTCGCGGCGGATCTGCGTCGGTCACGGCGATGACCGCGTCGTCGGCGTCTCCGTCGTACGCTCCGCTGAACCGAGGCTCGTCGACGCTCGGGATCGCGTCTCGGGGGAGGACTCGTCGGACGTTCACGTCGGCGACTGGCGTTCGTCTAATATAATTCGGTCGTCCGCGGATTGGGTCCGCCGCCGCACAGCGCCGCGCTGTTTATTCGATTGGCCCTGGACAGGCAGGTATGAAACGCGTCCGCGTCGACGACGTGGAGAACTCGCTCCAGCCGGCCGCGGTGATGCGACCGCTCACCGACGCGCTCGGGCTGACGGACATGGCCGTGAACTACTACGAGCTCGACCCGGGCGACAGCTTCGCATTCGCGTACCACAGCCACGAAGTCCAAGAGGAGGCGTTCTACGTTGTTTCTGGCACCGCGACATTCGAGACCGAGGAGGGTCCGGTCGAGGTGGGCGAAAACGAGGTCGTGCGGTTCGACCGCGGCGAACTCCAACGCGGCTGGAACCGGGGCGAAGAGCCGGTCCGCGCACTCGCGCTCGGCGCTCCGTTGGAGTACGGCGAGATGCCGCGGCTCCGGTACTGTCCCGACTGCGACGCCGATCGGGACAGCGAGTTCGACCGCGTCACCGAACCGGGCGACGGCGAGGCGACGGGCCGCGAGGCCGTCGTCACCCGGTGCGCCGAGTGCGGGACCGAGACGGGGCGCTGGTACCGCGGATCGATGGACGGAGAGGTGCCGTGAGTCGATGACGCGGCAACGTCTTCCGGACTCTGTCGAGAGGTTCCTCGCCGCGAACCGGGAGGCGCTCGTCTCCTCCGCGGAGACGCTCCTAAGCCACGACACCGCCAATCCGCCGGGCCACACCGCGGCGCCGGTCTCGTGGATCGGGTCGCGGCTGGAGGCGGCCGGCGTCGAGCCAGAGCTGATCGCGGTAGACCCGGAGAAGCCAAACCTCGTCGCGACGCTGCCCGGCACCGCCGAGCGGACGCTGTGTTTCGTCGGCCACCTCGACACGGTCCCGTTCGACGAGACGGAGTGGTCGCGTGACCCGCTCGGCGAGCGCGACGGCGACCGACTCTACGGACGGGGCGCGACGGATATGAAAGGCGCCGTCGCCGCCATGGTTCATGTTGCGCTCGCGTACGCGGAGTCCGACTCGGCGCCGCCGGTCGACCTACGGTTTGCGTTCGTGAGCGACGAGGAGACCGGCGGCGACGCCGGCCTGCCGAGCGTCAGAGAGGCGATCGAGTTCGCACCCGATGCCTGCGTCATTGGGGAGACCACCTCGCGGGACAGCCGCTGCGCGGTGTCGATCGCGGACCGCGGCGCCATCTGGCTGACGTTAGAGGCGACCGGGGAGGCCGCACACGGCTCGCGGCCGATGCTCGGTATCAACGCTATCGACCGACTGACGGCCGCGATCGACCGGCTCAAACGAGAGTTCGGAACCCGAGAGCTGGATGTCGACCCAGAGATGGAGCCCATCGTCGAAGAGTCGGTCGGCTTCCACGAGGAGGAGCTAAACGCCGAGACCGTCCGCGATCTGTTCCGGTATCCGACGGTCAACCTCGGCGTGATCGAGGGCGGGAGCGCGGTTAACGCCGTCCCGGTGTCGGCGCGCGCAGAGATCGACATCCGACTGACCGCGACCGTCGAGACTCGCGACGCGCTCGGATCGATCCGGCGCTGTCTCGGTGGAATCGAGGGGATCTCAATCGCGGACGTCTCGTGGAGTCGCGGGAGCTACGAGCCAGTCGACTCGCCGCTGGTCGAAGCGAGTACGGCTGCGGCGGAGTCGGTCGTCGAGGGGCAGGTCTACCGGCGAAGCGCCACCGGCGGCGGCGACGCGAAGGATCTGCGCCACGACGGGATTCCGACCGTGGAGTTCGGCTTCGGAACGGACACCGCCCACGCGGTCGATGAATACACAACGGTTGACGCGCTTAACCGGAATGCCGAGGCGTACGCGCGGCTCGTCGGTGAGTTCGCGGCTCGGCTCGACGGCGGAGCCGTCGGGTCCGACGACCGCTGAATTCGGTCAGTCCCCGCCGTACGTGTGGAAGTCGACCGCCTGCTCGAGTAGCTCGTCCGGGATGCCGGGGACCTCCTCGTCGCGGACGGGACCCGCCTCCCGCAGCGCCTCGTGCGTTCGCGGGAACTCCCTGAGCGCGAAGTGGATCGAGATGCCAGCCTTCGCGCCGTCGGCAAGCGCGATCGGGAGCTGGTTGTGGCCCGGCGTCACGTCGCCGACAGCGTAGACGCCGTCGACCGATGTCTCGCCGTGATCGCCGACGTCGACGGTCCCGTCGTCGTTGAGATCGCAGCCGAGCTCGCGAGCCAGTCCGTTGTTGTACTCGGAGCCGTACATCGCGAACCCGCCCTTGTACTCCCGGGTCGTCCCGTCCTCGAACTCCAACGCCTTCAGCCAGCCGTCCTCGCCGTTCTGTACGCCGGAGACATCCGAACGGACCACGTCGATCGGGTGGTTCTCCAGCATCTCCGCTGTGTCGTCGCTCCACTCTGGGTCATGGCCCCGCGTGAGGATGTCGACGTCGTCGGTGAAATTGAGCATGATCCCGGCCACGTGAGCGGTGCTCTCGGCGTGCCCCATCACGTACACCGGTTTGTCGACGAACATGTGGGCGTCGCAGTGCAGGCAGTAGTGGAGCCCTCGTCCCGTCCGCGGCAGCGGCGGATCGGGGCGCACGTCGTTGAAGCCCGTCGCGAGGACGACCGCGTCAGTCTCGTACACCGCACTGTTGCCCTCCAGCGCGATGCGGTCGTCGTCGCTCGTGCGATTACACGACGCGATCACGTCGCGGTGGAGGTCGCAGCCGTACTCCTCTAGCTGCTCTTTTCCGACACCGAGTAGCTCGTTCCCGCTCGTTTCCTCTCGCGTGCCGATCAGGTTGTGGACCTCCTGCATCATTGCTGCGCGACCGCCGCCGCGGTCAACTAAAGCGGTCCGGTGACCTAATCGGGTGCTGTACAATGCCGCGGTCTGGCCGGCGGGACCTCCGCCGACGATGACCACGTCGTACGACTCCGTCGGTAGCTCCTCAGACATATGACACCCGTCTCGCGCGAGGAGCAAAAACGTGCGTTGTTGCCGAACCGCACAGACGCCGACTATTTATAATCGGTCCACGCACTCTCCCGTTTGGTCGTCCGCCCCGCTAGTCCCGGTACGCGCAGTGGAAGCCGGCGGCGTGCCGGTAGAACGCCGGTATCACTGTTCCGCGTAGGTCGGCGTCGGGCTCGTCCGCAAACTCCACCTCTGCCCAGACGCGGGCGTCGTCTATCGCGGCCGCGACGTGCGGCGGGAGTTCGTATGCGCCAGTCGCAGTGAGGTATGCCCGCGTGAACGCGTCCGCGAGGCGGTCGAGGAACCGATCCGTCGGCTCGAACGCGTCCCGGTTGTCGGCGACCAGTCGGTAGTAGGTGCGCCGGATCAGTTCTGACCCGTCATCGATTCCGTGGTCGTCGAATGACCCCGTCGTCGTACAGTCGTTTGTCCCGTCGTCTCTGTTCGTGTGGTCTATGCTCTCGTCCATACGAATGAAGACGTGCGGTTACTATAAGTAACCATAACGGGCGTGTGCCTCCGTCGCACACGCGAGCCGATCTCATCCACGAAGCGTGTCACACACCGCTGGAAAGCCGTCGTCCCGGCCGTAATCCCGTGATAGATACGAGAAACTCGCTCGCACCGAGAACAACGTCGGCGAGCCGTCGCAGTTCATTGCCTCCCGGTCGAGAGAACCCCTGTGAGAGCGTGGGACCCTGTCAAGAATTGCTAACTTTTGTGAAGGAACCGTCCCGAGCCTGAACAATGAGGCTTCGTGGCCGTAAGGTCTCGTTCTGGCTCCTGCTCCTGCTGTTCGGTGAGCTGACGGTTCGCGCGCTTGTCGGTGGCACAGCTCTACTGATAGTACCTTCTGGCGAACTTGTGGGGTTGCTGGGCCGCTCGACAACGCGCCGATCGAGAACTTCCTCCTTCCCAGTCTCGCGTTATTTTTGTTGTTCGGTGTAGTGTCGTCGATCGTCTGTTACGGGCTCTACACGCGGCGACGGTGGGCGCGGCCGGGAGCGATAGTCGTCGCGCTGGCGCTTCTCGTTTGGGTGGCCGTCGGGTTCTCCCGGCCGACAGTCTACCTGAACGTCGCGACTGCGGTCGGCGTCCTGGGAGTTGCTCTGTCCTCGGCGGTTCGTGCCGATCTGCGGAACGAGAGCGCGTAGGCCCTCCCGATCACTCTACTGCCGTCCGGCAGGAGCGGTCCGATACTCTCCCGCCCTCACTCCAACGCGGCCCGGATCTTGTCGGCGCCTGTGACGCCGACAAACCGCTCGACCTCCTCGCCGTCGCGGTAGACCGCGACCGTGGGGATCGACCGGACGCCCGCCTCCGCGGCAAGCCCGTTGTGTTCGTCGGTGTCGACGCCGAGAACCGGCGCGTCGATCGTGCCGGACAGCTCCTCGAGGATAGGCGTCTGCTGCTTACAGGGGCCACACCAGTCAGCGAAGTAGTCGACGACGACCTGGTCGTTTTCCGCGATCGCCTCGTTGAATGATTCGGTACTTTCCACGTCGATGATTCCGCCGACCGATGCGTCGTCGCCGGAAGCCGCGTCTGATGACATACTCGAACGGAGGGCTCGAAACGGCATATTCCTTCCCAAACCGCGGGGTAAGCGGGTTACCCTCGGCTCACCGCGAGCCGAGCTCGTATTGTATGCCGAATGGTAACGTGGATACATTTTCGCATCGCACTTATTCGCTCATCCGCCGTCTTTCGGCCATGCCAGTCGAGTCAAACGCGCCATCGGTACCGAGCGACAAGGACGCGATCCTCAGCGCGCCGCGCGAGGAGGGTGCGAACGTGCTGCTGACCGCGAACCGATATGACAATCCCGATCGCGGCCGTCACGGGGCGATCATCGAGGAGACCTCGGCGTTCCGGTCGGACATCGAACTGTTCTACGACCTCCACGCGCTCGCGTGGAACGCCGACGAGGGGCACACGCTGGACGCTCGCGACGACGCCATCGAGAGTGACGTCTCGTACGCGTCGAGCAAAGTCCCCGAGATCACTCTCGAGAATCGCTTCGACGAGGAGGGATCGACCGGGACGCTCACGCAGCGGGTGGTCGCGAGCGTCGACACCTGCGGCCTGCTGATCGAGATCGATGCCGAGTTCGAAACGGTCGCGGAGCGGACGTTCTACACCGTCGCCGACCTCGGGATCCACGGCCACGACCACGAGGATCCCAACGCGGTTCAAGAAGCGTTCGTTATGGAGCGCGACGGCGCCGAGCTAGTGGTCGCCACCGATGGAGACCGATGGCTGGCACTCGCACAGGGGCGCGACGGCGACCGCGGGTTCGACGGGCGCCGGATCGGTCACACCGGCGTCACGGAGGGACCCGACCGGAGCGCGTGGGCAGATATTTACAGCGGCAACGACGGCTTCGTCGACGACACCGAGCGCGGCGTGGGGAATCTCGACGTGGGCGTCGGGCAGTACGTCGGCGAGACCGACGCAGCGTCCTGGCTCACGGCAGTCGGGTTCGGCTACGGCGAGGACGCTGCGGTCGAGCATGCCCTCCGGCTCCTCGACCGCGGGTACGAGTCGGAGCGGGAGTCCTTCGCGACGGCATGGGAGGAGTGGCACGAGACGGTGTCGGACGGCCCGACTGACGACCCCGCGGTCAACGAGCTGTACGAGCGATCGCTGACAGCGATGAAATGCGCACAGGACGGCTGCTGCGGCGTCATCGCCGGCGCGTTCAAACCGAGCGACATGACGTACAAATTCATTTGGCCGCGCGATCAGGTTATCATCACGCAGGCGCTGATCGCGGCCGGGGCCGAGCACGAGGCGCGGCTCGCGCTCCGGTGGTTCGACGAGAACCAGATCACCGGTGACGTCGTCGACGACCGAGGGATCGACCGACACGGGACGTGGTGGCAGAACTACTACGTCACCGGCGAGGCTCACTGGCGGGCACTTCAACTCGACCAAATCGGCGGTCCAATATACGCCCACTGGCTCGTCTGGCAGGAGACGGGCGACGACGATCTGCTTGACGCACACTACGAGATGTCTCGCCGCGCAGCCGAGTTCCTCCTCTCGTACGACAACGGGTATGGCTTCCCAAAGAAGCACCAGGACCCGTGGGAGGAGATCTGGGGCCACAGCACGGAGGGCACCGCGGCGGCGATCGCTGGACTCCGTTCGATGGGTGAACTCGCTGACGCACACGGTGACGAGGGGTTCGCCGAGGAGTGTCGCGAGCGGGCGGCGGTGTGGGCCAATAATTTCGAAAAATACTGTTTCAAATCCACGCCGTACGGCGACGCTTTCGTCACGGCCGACAGCCCTGAAACGCCGTCTGACCCGTCGGCTGACGCTCGGCCTGACGCGGCGGCGTTCATGACCGTCTGGCCGTGGAACGTCGTCGATTCAGACAGCGATTCCGTCGCCGCGACACTCGCCGCCGCTGACGACGAGGCGTGGGTCGCGGGCGATTCCCCCTGCCTCGGGCGGTATCCCGGCGACCGCTACACGCCGACTGGCACCGTCGAAGACGGTGGCTGGCCGCTTTGTGAAGCATACGCCGACGCCGCTCGCTGGCTCGGCGGGAGGGATCCGGACGCAGTCGCCGACCACGTGTTTGAGGACGCCCACGAGTGGACGACTACCGCCGGGCTCCTGCCCGAGCGCGTGGACGGGACCGGGCAAGTGAGGTGGAACTCGAACCTCCAGTGGAGTCAGGCGACGTACCTGCTCCTTGTTGAGAACCACGTCCGCAACAAGGCTTTTGGACTGGCACCTGATGGTGGAACTGATTAAGTGATAGAAGGCTTCGGAGTGCTCCGGGGAAACGGAGCGCTATTCCGGTCCGACAGCGTCTAGCGCAGCAGACTTCCATTTATTAACCGCGTGGGTGACAGGATCCTCTGACATTTCGTCATCGACGTAGTACTGGTAGACGTGGCCGCCCTCATCGAGCAGGCGCCGGCCCCGGGTCACGAGACCAGTCTCGCGGAGCCGTTTCAGCGACCGGTTCACATTGCTGCGGTCGGGGTCGAGGTGATCGCTAAGCTCACTGGCTGTTGCTCCAGTAATCTCCACGACGGCGTCATACGTGCGAACGTCCTGTACTCCGAGGCCGAACACCGTTTGGAGCACCTCTTCGCGTGTGGGTTTTTTTACTGAAATTTCGGTCTCGTCGGCTTCTGCTGCCCGGCGCGCAATTCCGCGCTCAGCTTGGTTGTCGGGTGAAATATCTGATGACAAGTCAGTTCGACTACTCATCATTTGCCACCTCCTCGCCTGAGCGATCCGGAAGACGCGGGCCGGTCGGCTTCCGCATTTCATCGACCTCACCATTAAATAAATATTCTCGGCCCCACCTGAGCATTGGATCGAGAACCGATTCTAATTCTTTACCTCGAGGAGTTAATGTGTACTTGACTCGGACTGGCTTTTCGCTCACCACCTTCCGATCGACAAGTCCCTCGGCCTCGAGCGTCGAGAGACTATCCGAGAGCATCTTGTTCGACACGTCGTCGATGGCCGCGCTGAGTTCACTGAACGTGTGCTCCCCATTCAGCAACTGCGTGAGAATAACTGGATGCCATTTGTGACCCAGGACATCTGCGACCTCAATGAGGACGCGCTGCGTGCGTTCGTGTGAGCTGTCGAGTCGGGACAGCGGGATCTGCTCAGTGCTCATATAGGGAGAGTCACGCGCCACCAATATGATCACCCACGCTACGTGTCTCGGGGGAGGCATACCGAGACACATAGGTGGTCGGTCAACATTATATAAAACTCATTCATCGTCGACGTACGATGAGACCAGCACGTGCTCCGCCGCACGGAGGTGCTGATGGAGCGTCGATGAGGCGATATCGAGGCTCTCGGCGATTTCCTCAGCAGTGTGGTCGCGGGGCCAATCGTAGTATCCTTTCTCGTAGGCGGTCTCCAGCACCGACCGCTGCCTGTCGGTGAGGCCCGCCGCACTGTCGGGCGGGATCGGGAGGTCCGCCCCGCGGGTCGGAGTTTGGCGCTTGGCGACCAGTTCGACATTGTCCCAGTACTCTGAGAGCGCGTCAACCACGCGTGTGACATCCTCGTCGCTTGGGACTTCGGCAATCAGCCTCGTCTCGCCGTTGCTTGCGTGGAGTGACACCAGGCCGAATCCGGCCTCGGCGAGAAGCCCCGGCGGTGCGCCCGCTACCGTGACTTCGACGAGACACGTCTCGCCGCGACACTCAACGAGTCGGCACTCGCGAATTTCAGGATATTTATTGAGGAAGGCCTGAATCTCGTCGAAGTCTCCGTGCGTAATTCGTGTCTCGTACGCGTGCGTATCGTCGCCATCGACGACGCTTCCTAAATGGTCACAGCGGCAGCCGAACGCGGCGGACAGGTCGGCCAGCGGGCTCGCAAACGAGAATTCTAATTCAACAGCGTCGCTCTCGATCAATGTATTTCGGCGCCGGTCGGCGATGATGGCGAATCCGAGTGTCTCCCCGAGCAATTCGAGCCCGCTTTGTGCCGTCTCGGAGAATCCGCTCTCTTCGGTCCCAGCCACGGCGAGCACGCCAAACCGCTGTCGGCCACAGGCCACAGGGACTGCTGCGGCGATGGACTCCATGTCGTCGTTTGGCGCAGTCTCGTTTGCGGACTCAAATCGTCGCCGCTGGACGACTGCGGCGTCCTTTTCGCTGGCTTGTCGGACTAGTTGGCGCGCGAACGGTGACGTGAGCAATGACTCCGCGTTGGTTTCGCTGAACGAATCCGTCGCGACTGAGCTGGAGTCGATCGTTACGGCATCGGCGTCGTCTCCCGTCTCGACGGTCGCGATCCACGCTGCTTCGTACAGCGACGATTTGGCGAGATCCTCACAAATAGACTGTTTGACCGCTGCTCCGCTGGTCACCCGTAATACTGAACGAATCACTTCAGTGACGAGAGAATTGAACCGGTCCGCAGCGGTTAGCTCCTCGCGACGTCGCTCCAATTGATTCTGGCGAGACCGGAGCCGCTCATCGCGCTCGGCGCGGGTCAATGCCGAGCGGACGACGCCGGCAAACAGTTCGATCAGCTGGACATCTCCATCCGTCAACGGCTCCTCGCGGTCAAAGACACTCAAAACCCCGAACTCGCCAAGCGGTACATGGGCCTCGGCCCGACACGGGTCGTCGGTGTACGCGTCGTCCGCCCTCGACTCGTTTCGGACCGTCTCCTTGCTTCTGTACGCCGCACCGGCGTTCGACGATTTGAGGTCGTAGGCCACCGCCTGTTTAACGAGCGCCGCGGCTGCGTCCGATGTTGCGGTCCGCACCAGCTCGTTGGTGTCGGGGTCGTACAGCCGCACGCACGCGACCTCGTGCCCTAGCGCGTCAACGACAGTCCGGATTGCGGTTCGGCTCACGTCGTCGCGATCGGCAGCGGCGAGGAGTTCGCCGCTTGCCTCAGTCACCCCAGTAAGTCGCCGCTCTCGACGGCGCTCTGTGCTCACGTCGCGGGCGACACAGACGAACTCGCCGTCTTCAAGACTCGTCACCGACGCGCGGACTGGCAGATCGTCGCCGTTCGTTCGGGAGGCCGTCAGTTCGCCGCGCCACTCCCCTGAATCGACGACGGTCGGTCGACAATCGAGTTCGAACCGATCCGGGGCCGCGTACAACTCATCCCAGCACCTACCGACGATAGCGTCCGGATTATTGTACCCGAACAGCGAGGCATAGGCAGCATTCGCGTGGACGACAACGCCGTCCGCATCGAGTACGGCGATCCCATCATCCGCCGCGGCCATCGCTGCCGATCGGCGGCGTAGTTCTCGTTCCTGTTCCGTCCGTGTAGATGCGTCCCGCACGATCGCGAGTATCCGGTCAGCCCCACCGAACTGGACGGCCGTCGCAGTGACGTCGACGGGAACAATATCGCCGTCTCGGGTATGGCACGACAGTTCTGCGGTGAACCCGCTTCCCCTATCGTTGACGCGCTTGACGAACGATTCAAAAACATCGTAATCATGCGGGTGGATATCCGGTGGGCCGAGCGAGAGGAGGTGGTCTCGGTCGTACCCGAGCAACTCGCATGCCTGGTCGTTACACCGTAGGATACGATTCGCCTCTGTATCGATGACGAGTACCGCGTCAGGGGTGTGCTCGAACAGCTGTTCAAAAACTGCTGACTCCGGGTCATCACCCGTTACGGAACCGGATTCGGGCGCGTCGCTCATGCCGACTGGTCAAGCGGAGAATATTTATTGATCATTCGGCGTGCCACTCAGTTGCTCCGTTCGGCGCGCATACTTAAGAAACCAACCGCGAAATAATAAATTGGACCGTCGGGGTCAAGCCCCGAAGCACTCGGTCTGCTCCGTTTGTAGACCGATTCGCCCCCGACCGCGCGGCAGTCAAGACATTGTGAGCAGCTCGTAGCCGTCGGCGACGAGGGCCGCGATGTCCGGACCGTGCTCTTCGCCGGCCGTGCCGAGAAGCGGGATTTCGTTCGTTTGACAGCCCGTCGTCGCGTCGAAGGCGGCCGCACAGTACGCACAGGCGGCGATCTCAACGTCTCCAGCCACCACCCTGTCGAGCCCGTCGCGGAGCGGATGATCGGTCCGGGTCGCAAGCTCTTCCGGCCATCTAGTCGCCGCCCCGTCAAGAAACACCCGCACGTCGTGGCCACCGTCGGCGAGCCGAAGGGCGTACTCCACCCCGTTGAGCGCGCTCCCGGTCCGGTCCGGGCCCGCGCTGAGCAACACCGCGTACTTTCCCATACAGATTAGCTGAGAGTATTTATATAAACGCTATCGGGGAGCTGGGTTATGTTGTTACGTTGCGGTTACGGTGTGGGGAATCAACCGGACCTGTGAATTCGAGAGCGACGCCGCATCAGTCGTCGGCAACTGACGCCGAGCTGTCGGATTCTCCTCCGACCTCTGCCGGCTCCGTGCGGTCACGGGTCCGGAATGTCGCAAGCGACTCGCGAAGGCGTGTCGTGCGCTCGGCGAGTCCCTCGACTTTTTCGGAGACACGGTCCGAGGAAACAGCTTGTTCCTCAGCGGCAGCTGCGACCGACGAAGCGTTTGTCGAGGTCTGCTGACTGATTTCGGCGACATCGTCGACTGAGGTCGTTACGTCATTGACCGCGCGGGCCTGCTCATCCATCGCGTCAGAAATCTCCTTGACACCGTCATCTGCCTCTGTGATGCGAGCGTCGATATCGGCGAGTGCGGCCTCCGCAGCTTCCACCGTGTCTACACCCGCATCGATCCGCTCGCGGATCGCCGCCATCTCCGTCACGCTCTCGTCGGTTCGCTCTTCGAGTTCCGCGATGAGCGACTCGACCTCTGCGGCGGCCTCGCTCGTCTCTTCGGCCAGGCTCTTGACTTCATCCGCAACAACGCCGAATCCGGAGCCTGCCTCGCCGGCCCGTGCTGCCTCGATCGAGGCGTTCAGCGCCAATAGATTCGTTTGATCAGCAATCTCGGTGATCGTGTCGACAATGATGCCGATCCGCTCCATGCCGTCTTCGAGTTGGCTGACGGCCTCCGTCGCAGACCGGGACCGCTCTTCGACGGCATGGAGTTCCTCGACAGCACGTCGCGTCGCCGACCGACCCTCGTCGCTGAGTTCGGTCGCTCGTTCAGACGTCGCCGCGACTTGTTCGGCCGAAACGGCAACCTCCTCCGTCGTCGAGGACATCGTCTCCATTTCGCCGGCGATTTCGACGAGCCGGTCGTTCTGTTTCTCCGCGCCGGCTGAAATCTCGTCTATCGACCCGCTCGTTTCCTGGGCGGCCGCGGCGACCTCTTCTGCGCTCGTCGTCATCGCGTCACTTGCGTCGGCCACCTGGTCGGCGAAGCGACGCACGTCGGAGACCGTGGTCTCCAGTTCCGACAGCGCCTCGTTGAACGCGTCTGCGATCTCGTGGAGCGCTTCCGGATCGTCGCCCTCGACCGAGAGCCGAACGGTAAGGTCGCCATCTGCGGCCTCTCCCATCGTTCCCGCAAAAGCCTCAGCGCGCGTCTCGAGCGTGTCGGCAAATCTTTCTGTCTCACGTTTGGCTTCACGGGCGCGCTTCCGCTCTGCCTCCACGTCCTCGATGCGACCCTTGAGCGCGGTCCGCATCGCGTCGAACGACTCGTATAGCCGGCCGATCTCGTCGTCTGTCTTCGGTTCCAGATCGACATCGAGATCGCCGTTTTCTAGTGCTTCAGCCCGTCGGCCGAGTTCGTCGAGTTCGCGGATCGTCGGCCGTGCGAGGCCCATTCCGACGGCCCCGAGGCCGACGATGGCGACGCCGATAATCAAGAGGATATTTCGCGTCACGGCGGCGTGTGCGGCCGGGTCGACTACCCCGGCCGTCTGTCGGATAGTAAAGAGGCCTGTTACCGCAATCACAGCGATGACAAAGGCAATTGAGAGGCCGAACTTGACGAGTCGGTTCTGTTCCACCACGGCGGGGACAAGTCGACTTCGAACCATTTCGCGGCGGTTTTGATCGGACGTCACGCTCTCCACCTCCAGCGGCGGTCAAGCGAGACGCAGACAGTGATCTGTCGCGAGTCCATGTGGATGGCTGTGACAGTCTCCGATTTAATTCGTCGGTGCCGATTATCACGCACGGGTCTCATGGGTAACGGCGACGTAACGGCGTTTCTCACGGCTCACGTCGGGGGTCGCCTCGGGATCGGTTGATACCCTCCGTCTGCCCGAGTCGAATGCCCTCGCGGCGAGAGTTTATGCGTCGCAACCGACGAAAGAGAATCGCATGATTGTGTTACACGCAGTCTTTCCGCTCGATCCCGAGAAGCGCGACGAGGCGCTCGAACTGATCGCCGACCTCGCGGAGAAATCCCGCGCCGAGCCGGGGATGATCGATTACCGGCCGGCGACGGACGTGGACGACCCGAATGTAGTCCGGTTCTTCGAGCAGTACGAGGACGAGGCCGCCTTCGAGGCGCACTCACAGACCGACCACTTTCAGGAGTTCGAGGCGGCGCTGCCCGACCTGCTCGCGGGCGAGCCGGAGGTCACCCGGTTCGAAGTCGATTCGGCGGCAGAGATGGACCTCTAAACGAAGGCTCCCAGTCAGCCGCCATCAAACCGAATTACTGCTCCGCCGAAGGGTTCGTCCGCTCGTCAATCTCGTTCGCCTGACTGATCGCGTCGATTACATCCCTCGCGATGTGGTCAAGATCGTCCGCGTACGCTTGTGTCGTCTCGCTCACCTCGTCGACGTTTTCCGAGGTTCGAACTGCGCTGTCAGCGATTCCGTCGAGATCGTCGACCGCGTCTGTGATCGATTCTGCCGCAGTGTCCGTACGCGTGTCGACAGTTTCGATCTGGTCTATCGTCTCGTCCGCGGTTGAGCGCACCTCCTCGACGGTCGCTTCTATTTCAGTCGCACGCTCTTGTGCCTGTTCGGCGAGGTCTTTGACTTCGTCTGCGACGACGGCAAAGCCCGAGCCTGCCTCGCCCACACGCGCGGCCTCGATCGAGGCATTCAACGCGAGCATGTTCGTCTGGTCGGCGATCTCGTTCAGCATCGCGACGATGTCGTCGATCTCGGTGACTGTCTCGCGGAGCAACTCCAGTTTCTCCTCGGCCGCGGCGGCTGCGGCCTTGGCTTCGTCGACATCAGCGTTTGCCTCACGGGCCGACCCTCGGGCCGTCTCCGCGAGCGAGGCCGTATCGGAACTTGACTCGTTCGCCTCCGCGGCACCCCGAGACAGCGACTCGATCGCGTCGCTCGACTCGCTCAGTTCCGTCCCGATCTCCGAGAGGAGCTTCGCGTGCTCGGCTGTGAGCGTCGAGAGCGGCGTCTTTCCCTCCGGATCGGCCGCTCCGTCCGATCCGTCACGCCCGTTTCGATTGTGTGATTGTCGACTCATGAGTGTGCTCCCGCTGAGGCGGTTGCCATACACTCCCGCGGGGGCTATTTAATCGTGGTCCACATATTATCAAATGCGATGTCTGACCACGAGCATGACCACGACGACGGCGATATCCACGCGTGTGACTGCGGCGCGACGTTCGACACGCTCGACGAACTGAAAGACCACGCGAAAAAGAATCACCCTGACGCCTACGAGGAGAACTTCGGGGACGAAGCGTAGACTCAGAGGTCAGATCGAATCATGAGCGGAGACGCCACCTGTCCGACCTGCGGGGACGAGACGGAAAGCAGGCTCGCCATCATCGAGCCCTCGGAATTAAAAAAAGAGCGCGAGTACTGCCTCACCTGTGAAACGTTTGTCGACGATGACGCTCGGAAGCCGGAATAAATCGCGGTTCAGGCGGTGTCGCGGTGTAATGTGAAATTGTAGGCCAGAGACGAGAGCAGGTATCGTTTCATATCTGTAACCATCGAATAACTGTCGCGAGTGATTCGTATCTCTTGAGATTGTGAAATATTATATTATTCGGGGACAAACACGTCTCAGAGAGACGTGATAGGGTTTAGTTCGCAGCGAAGGGTGCGGTGGATCCCGGCCGTCCGCAACAGACACCAAACTCTCAGGCAGGGGTGGCTGATACATGAGTAACGAATCGACGGACGAGGGTGACATCGAGACGGGGGAAACCCACGAAATCCGGTCGTCGGTCGAGGAGCGGTACCGAAAGGTCTTCGAACACAACAACGACGCCATCATGATCGTCAACTTTGAGACCGAGTCGTTTGTCGACGTCAACCCGCGGGCGTGCGAGTTGCTGGGATACTCCCGCGAAGAGCTCCTGTCAATGGAGCCCGAAGACATCCATCCTGACGACATCGCCCGGGTTCGCGAGGAGTTTATTTCGCAGGTCAAAACGGAAGGAACCGGCTTCACCGACGACCTGACTTGCCTGACGAAGGACGGAGACGAGGTCCCGACGGAAATATCCGGAGCGGCGCTGGAGCCGGCAGACGGAGCCGATGCCGCGGCGGATGCCGAACCGAAGCAGATGGTCGCGATGCTCCGGGACGTGTCCGATCGCGTCCGGAACCGCCGGCAATTAGAAGAGAAGGTCGAACGGCTCGACCGGTTCGCCGGTATCGTCTCACACGATCTCCAGAACCCCCTTTCAATCATTCAAGGGCACGCGGAACTCGCCCGACAAACCGGCGATGTCAAGCATTTCGACGCGATCGAGGACGCCGCCGATCGCATGGAAGAGATGCTGTCGGAACTCCTCCAGCTCACCCGGGAGGGAGACTTGGTTCACGAGCGGACCGAGGTCGATCTGGCGGCGATCGCGGAGACCGTCTGGACTGACTGCGATATGGCGCCGGCGACACTCGAGATTGAGTCCTCGACGACGTTCCAAGCGGACCGAGACCGGCTTTACGAGCTTTTTGTGAACTTCTTTGAGAACGCCCGCGATCACGGAGGATCGTCGGTGACGGTCCGAGTCGGGGTGCTGGAAGGACCGGAACAGAACGGTTTCTACGTCGAAGACGACGGGGCGGGCATTCCGGCGGAAGACAGGGACGACATCTTTGAGTGGGGTCATACGACTACGGGAGACGGGACCGGATTCGGGCTCGCGATCGTCGCCGAAATCGCTGAGGCCCACGGCTGGGAAATCGGAGTCGGAGAGTCCGCGAACGGTGGAACCCGGTTCGAGGTCACCGGAATCGACTCTTGACCGCGTGAACCCACATATATTTGCCGCGAGCGGATGATGCGGTCGAACACCCGCCGCGGTTTTAATCTCTCTCGGAGCGGCTGACGAACTCATGGCCGAACGCTCGTCTCCAGACGGTTCGAGAGGCAACGTGACGTGGCACAGGGCGCTCGGTCCGGACGAACTCCCCGAGGGGCGGGTGAAGCCGGTAACCTGCGGCGACACGACAGTCGCGATGACTCACCAAGACGGCGAGTATGGGGCGCTCGACAATCGCTGTCCCCACCAAGGCGGACCGCTCGGCGAGGGATCTATCGAAACCGGGCTGCTCCGCTGTCCGTGGCACGGCTGGGACTTCGACCCGCTGACGGGGGAAACACCCGGATCCCACGACGACTGCGTCGAGACGTTCCCGGTCGAAGTGCGCGAGGACGGGATCTACGTTGGATTCCCCGACGAGGAGCCGCACGAGCGGACGGTGTCGGATGTGATCGCCGAGACGCTGGTCAACTGGGGGGTCCGGCAGGTGTGGGGGATCGTCGGGCACTCGAATCTCGGGCTCGCCGACGCGCTCCGCCGCGAAGCGGCCGGGGGAAACCTCGCTTATTACGGCGTCCGCCACGAGGGGGCCGCCGCGTTCGCCGCCTCTGCGTACGGGAAGCTCACCGGCCGTCCGGCGGCGTGCTTCTCCATCGCCGGCCCCGGTGCGACGAACATGCTCACCGGACTGTGGGACGCGAACGTCGACCGTTCGCCGACGATCGCGCTCACCGGACAGGTCGAGTCGCAGGTGCTCGGCACAGGGAACTTCCAGGAAGTCGATCTGGAGGCGGCCTACGGCGACGTTGCTGAGTTCGAGGCGACCGTCCTCCCCGACAGCGACCACGCCGAACTCGCGACTCGGGCGGCCAAGACTGCGATCCTCGAACGCGGTGTCTCACACCTCGTCTTTCCCGACGAAATCCAGACCCAGTCGGCCGAGGGCGTCGATCCCGGGGACCCGGAGGGACGTATTACAGACCGCGACATCACACCCCCGGAGAGCGCCCTCAAGGATGCGGTAGAACTACTGGAAACTGCCGAGCGGCCGGTGATCGTCGTCGGGCACGGTGCCCGCTTCGAGATGGACGGAATTGTGGACCTCGCCGAGCGGTTCGACTGCCCGGTGCTGACGACGTTCAAGGCGAAAGGGCAGATTCCCGACTCGCACCCGCTCGCGGGGGGCGTACTCGGCCGGAGCGGGACCCCGATTGCGAGCCACTTCATGAACGAGGCGGACCTGCTGGCCGTCTTCGGCGCGAGCTTCTCGAATCACACCGGGATTGCCGAGTACAAGCCGACGATCCACGTCGATTACGACGCGATGACGCTCGGGAAATTCCACGGCATCGACGTGCCGGTGTGGGGCGAGATCGGCGTCACCGTTGACGAGCTCGAGGAACGACTTGGGGACGACCTCGCGGCGGAAAACCAGCGCGAGGAGCTCGCCGACCGCTGGGAAATTTGGCGCGAAGAGAAGGCGACACGGCGGGAGCAGACGCCCGAGCGCGGCGTCAATTACGCCACTGCCTTCGAGGCGATGACCCGACTCGTTCCCGACGACGCGATCATCCCCGTCGACGTGGGGAACAACACCTACGCGTTCGGCCGGTACTTCGAGCCGGAACACCAGTCTGTACTCATGTCGGGGTACCTCGGTTCCATCGGATTCGCGTTCCCGGCGGCGCTGGGCGCGTGGGCAGCCACCCAAGAGCCGGAGTCGGAGTTCGCCGGTCGCAAGGTGGTCTCGGTATCCAGCGACGGTGGCTTCGGCCAGTACATGAGTGAGTTCACGACCGCGGTGAAGTACGACATGGACGTTACCCACGTCCTGTTGAACGACGACGAACTCGGGAAGATCAGCAAAGAGCAGCGGACCGGGGGCTGGGACGTCTGGCAGACCGACCTCGTCAACCCTGAGTTCGCTGCGTTCGCAGAAAATTGTGGGGGCCTCGGTCTCTTCGTCGACGACCCCGCCGACCTCAACGACGCACTCGAAAAGGCGATCGCCCATGACGGTCCCGCGCTCGTCGAAATCCTCACCGATGCCGATCCGGTGTGAACGCCAGTCTCGATGCGTAGCTGCGGTCTCCGAGACGCCTATATTCAATAAATCCACCGCTCGCGTGTCCAGCCGGTGACCGGACGCGATACGTATTAATTTTTATTGAGAGACTATCGGACATGGGAACTGACACTGCTCGGGAGAGACCCACCCCGAACCGCGACACCGCTGTCCCCGATTCTTACGCGATCTACGTCGACGATCGAGGCGTCGATGTCTGGCAGTATCGCGTCGACCTCGAGGAACCGGGCGGCGCTTGGCGGTTCGTCGAAACGCACGACGCCGAGAGCGACCTCCGAGTGTCGCTCGACCTCGCCACGCTGACGCCCCCGTCCGAGAGCGGGTACTGGGTGTACAGCAGGACCTACGACTGCGAAACCGATTGTAAATAGCGCGCGGCCGGGTCGCTCACGCCTCTATTTCGAGCGAGTAAATCCGCTTTCGGGCGTCGGCGAACGAGATTCGCGACGAAACGACCTCGGCCTCTTCGAGCTGATCGAGCGCGTACCGAACGGTCCGCGGGGGGAGAAGCGTCGACTCGGCGAGCGCCGACTGCGTGCTCTCGCCCTCGTAGTCGAGGGTCTTCGCCACCAGCTTCGCGCTGGGCGAGAGGTCGGCAAGGGCGTCCGGCGCCGACTGCGCCGAGAGCGTGAATTCGTCCGGCATTCCGTGCGGAGGTAGCGCACGAGCCGTCTTAACCACCGAGCGATCGTGTGGTCCGTCCGCACGATCGGTCGCCGCCGGGAGTCACTCGGTCGCGGCGGCCCACTCCAAGAGCGGTTCGAGCCGCGTCCGGAGTTCGTCGCCCTCCTCGGTGAGCGCGTACTCGACGCGGGGCGGGATCTCGTCGTACTGCGTTCGGGTGATCAGATCCGCCTCCTCGAACTCGTCGAGCCGCTTCGAGATGGTCGAAGTGCTGGCGCCGGGGAGGTGATCCTCGATCTCGGCGAACCGGAGCGACTCGTGCGCTCCGACGATGCTTATCAGTTGTATCGCGTACTTCCGACTCAACACGGTAATGACGCCGGTCAGCGGACAGTAGCACGTTCCGTCGACGTCGCACGCGGGCGGTGATGGTGTCGTATCTGCCATAGCTTTGGAGCCTCGGAGTTACTCTATAGCTTCGGACTTCACAGTTTAAACACTTCGTATTCTAAACCAAGATCAAATGGACGACGCAAACTCCTATGATCTGGTCATCCTCGGCGGCGGGGCGGCCGCGTTCGCCGCCGTCACCGAGGCGGACCGCCGCGGGCTGTCGACGGCGATGGTGAACGCGGGCCTCCCGATCGGCGGGACCTGCGTGAACGTCGGTTGCGTCCCCAGCAAACGGCTGCTGGCGGTCGCGGAGAGCGCCTTCGCGCCCCGCGACAATCCTTTCGACGCGGTCCGGTACGGCGACGGCGAGCCGAACGTCGACTGGGCGGCCGCGCTGGACGGCACCGACGAACTCGTCGACCGGTTCCGCCGGGAGAACTACGTCGACGTCGCCGAGCAGTTCGAGACCGACGTCTACGAGGGTTACGGCCAGCTGACCGACGACACGACTATCGAGGTCGTCGACGGTCCCGACGAAGGGGCCCGAATCACCGGAGAGAAGGCGCTCGTCGCGACCGGAAGCTCACCTCGGGCGCCGCCTATCGACGGCCTCGGCGCGGTCGACTACTGTACGAGCGAGACCATCTTGGAGGAGCACGACCTCCCGGAGCGGCTCGTGATGATCGGGGGCGGTTACATCGCGCTCGAATGGGGGCAGATCCTCCACCGCGTCGGCGTCGACGTGACGGTTCTCCAGCGCTCCGACCGCGTCCTCTCCGGAATGGAAGGCCAGCTCGGGCGAGAAGTGAAACGTGCCTTCGAGGAGGAGGGAGTCGAGGTCGTCACCGGCACCGACTTCGAGCGCGTCCGCGGCCCGGCGACCGACGGCGGGACCGACGCCGGCCCCGAGGCGACGGGGTCGGGCGTCGCCGTCGAGGTGACCGTCGACGGCGCCGAGCGCACCGTCACCGGCGACGCGCTGTTCGTAGCGACCGGCGTTCGGCCGAACAGCGAGGGGATCGGCCTCGGAACCGTGGGAATCGAAACGAACGACGACGGGACGATCCACGTCGACACCCATTTCCGGACGACGAACCCCGATATCTACGCCGCCGGCGACGTGATCGGCGAGCCCGAACTGGAGACGGCCGCCGCCAAGGAGGGCAATCACGCCGTAAAGAACGCCTTCGGCAACGAGGGCGTCAGTATCGACTACGACGCGGTCCCGTCGGTCGTGTTCACCAGCCCCGAGGTCGCCTCGGTGGGGACGACTGAACTGGAGTACACTGAGGAACACGGGACCTGTTCGTGCCGGACGGTTCAGATGGGGGATGTACCACGGGCAAAAGCCGTCAAGGACACGGATGGTCTCGTTCAAGTCGTCAAGCACCACGAGACCGACGAGATCGTCGGCGTCCACATGGTCGGCCCCCGTGCCGCCGACATGATCATGGAAGCGACGCTGGCGGTGAAGTTC
>NZ_SGXV01000127.1:0-1024 GCF_005435055.1 Halorubrum sp. SS7 | reverse complement strand
TGTTAACACAACTGCGAATCCGAATACAGTCGATGCGTTACAGTTCGTCGTTGCACAGGCCCCCGGGGCCGGCAATATCGATCTGACCGAAGTGTCGGTTGAACTCGTTGGCACTGATGGTCAGGAGACGTTCACTATCTCGGATAATGAGACAACGAACATTCGTGGACTCAGTAACAATGTGTTAACTGATTCCAGCGATCGCGCAGAAGTCGCCTTCGCTCTTGACGGCAACGCTCCCGCAAGCTACACAGCGCTTGAAGGCGGCGATCAGTTGTCCGTTACCTTCACCACCGCGTCCGGGGCTACCACGACAACCGAGATTCGTATCCCCACGACGCTAACCGACGAACAGAGCTCGGTGAGGCTGTAACCATGTTCGAATTCATTAACAATAACGACGATCGTGGTCAGGTTGGTATCGGGACGCTCATTGTGTTCATCGCAATGGTGCTGGTGGCGGCGATTGCTGCTGGCGTCCTGATCAACACAGCGGGCTTCCTCCAGTCACAGGCAGAAGCAACTGGTGAAGAGAGTACCGACCTTGTGTCGGAGCGGATCGACGTGACGACGAAGGTTGGTATCGTCGGCAGTACCTCTGATGGGACACTCGATGAGATTCGTATCGGCGTCGCAGGTGCTCCTGGGGCCGACCAGATCGACCTGAGCGAAACAACAATCCAAGCGGTTGGACCCAACGGTCAAGAAAGTCTAGTCTTCGTGGATAATTCAGGAAACGCCACGTCTAATCTTGCGTCAGGAGAATTTGCGGTAAAAGATGCAAACGGGGACTTCGTTAGCAACCCGATTCTCAATGAGGACAACCAATACACGATCGTTCTAAATCCGGTCGTCTCACCGTTCGGTGATGGAACCACTGCGGGCGCGTTCGGCGAGAGTGACACCTCATCGCTCGAGATCGTCTCGCCAGCCTCCGCAACAACTTCGGTTGAACTCGTTTCGCCGGACCTCTACAAGGAGACCGGCCAAGCAGTCCGACTCTAACGAACTTCGAACCGACGTT
>NZ_SGXV01000126.1:0-1043 GCF_005435055.1 Halorubrum sp. SS7 | reverse complement strand
CGAGATGGACCCCACGAGGTGGGCCGCGAAGAACGGGAACAGCAGCAGACACCCGGCGAAAAACAACGCGGTGACGTCCCTGGCGGTGTCCGGCGTGGACCGCATCGATCCGGCCCCGGCCGGCGGGCCGAGGTAGCCGGTCAGTCGCCCCGCCACGACCCCCGCCGCGAGCAGCGAGTAGACCGCCGCGACCCCGAACAGCTTGACGAACAGCACCTGGATGCTCGCCCCGACCGACGACGCGGACTCCCTCTGGCTCGCCACGCGGGGAGTCGCGCTACCGTCGCCGGTGACGAAGTCGCTCACCGACTGGATCATCGCCTCCGCCGTGTTGATGAACTGCCACTCGTGGGTGGCGATCCAGGCCGCGAACGCCACCGTGAGAAAGATCGTCTGAAGCGTGACCAGCCGGTACCCGGCGATCGGGTCGTTCGGGCGGAACCATCGGAACGCGTGCTGTGCGACCGCCATCCCACCGAGCAGCAACATGACGTTCAACGCGACCTGAGGGTGAACCAGCAGGAGGGCGAACAGGACCGGCGGCAGGAGGTAGGTCGTCGGGGCCGGCCGCCGCAGTCCCACGTCGAACGCCGCACCGTCGTCGTACCCCAACCCGGCACGGTCGATCGCTCCCCGTCCGTCCGCGACCCGTTCGACGAGGCGCTCACGTCCGTCCCCGCCGATCAGGTGCGAGAACACGAGGTACAACACGAAGGGAACGAACAGCATCCCGATCGAGTAGGTGTGGAAGTGGAGGTACGTGCTGACGTTGTTTACCGGGAGGAGGAGGAACGCGGAGAACGCCCCGACCCCGAGCGCCCGGCGGTCGGGGACCAGAAACCAGACGCAGAGCGCGACGCTCGCGAAGAACAGGAGCGTGTACGCCCACATAACGAGCATCATGGCCCGTGGGACGTCCACGGCCGCGACCTTCGCGAGCCCGGTCGCGACGAGGTGGCTCCCCGGATAAAACAGCTGGAGCGGGTCGTTTCCAATCTTTATCGACCGGACGAGTCCGAGGTGAACGAGCGAGTCGCTCCGGC
>NZ_SGXV01000125.1:0-1044 GCF_005435055.1 Halorubrum sp. SS7 | reverse complement strand
GATATGAAGAAAGCCCACGGACGCGCTGTCCGTGGGCTGTGATGGGAATGTTCCCGTATGAGTGGGTAGGCGGCGACTCGTGGTTCCCAGAGGATCGCTCACTCCAGTACTTCACGATACGCTGGTGGGCTTAACTTCCGTGTTCGGAATGGGTACGGGTGTTTCCCCACCGCTCTGGCCGCCTTCATGCCGACTCTCGGAGTCGAACCGAGACGCTCTCATTATAGAGAGCGACGCCTGTGTCGGTCGTGGTTCGAATCAACCGTGTATGCGTGCGATCCAGATACCGCCTGAACTCATGCGAGTTCGTGGCGCGTCAGCGCCAATGAATGTGGCTCGGTCTGTTAGTTCTCGTGGGCTTAACACCTCGTTGCCTCGGTGCGTACACCCCGAGTCTATCGAACTCGTCTTCTACGAGTGACCTCAGTGGTACCTCTTTTCCATGTGGGTTTCGAGCTTAGATGCGTTCAGCTCTTACCCCGTGTCGCGTGGCTACTCGGCATCTGCCCTTCCGGACAACCGATACACCAGTGGCGACCAAACGTAGTTCCTCTCGTACTATACGTTCGTTCACGTCAGGTACCTCACACCCCCAATAGATAGCAGCCGACCTGTCTCACGACGGTCTAAACCCAGCTCACGACCTCCTTTAATAGGCGAACAACCTCACCCTTGCCCGCGTCTGCACGGGCAGGATGGAGGGAACCGACATCGAGGTAGCAAGCCACTCGGTCGATATGTGCTCTTGCGAGTGACGACTCTGTTATCCCTAAGGTAGCTTTTCTGTCATCTACGGGTCCCATTCCGGAACCTCGTAGGTTCGCTAGACCACGCTTTCGCGTCAGCGTTCCTCGTTGGGAAGAACACTGTCAGACCATCTTTTGCTCTTGCGCTCTTCGCCGGATTCCCGACCCGGCTGAGATGATCTTCGGGCGCGCTCGATATCTTTTCGAGCGCGTACCGCCCCAGTCAAACTGCCCGGCTACCGGTGTACTCCTCCCGGAGTGAGAGTCGCAGTCACCGACGGGTAGTATTTCAATGCTG
>NZ_SGXV01000124.1:0-1052 GCF_005435055.1 Halorubrum sp. SS7 | reverse complement strand
GTCTCCATCGACGAGGGGTCCGAGCCGTGTTCGGGCTCCGTCAGCCCGAAGCAGCCGACCGCCTCGCCGTCCCGCAGCGCGGGGAGCCACCGCTCCTTCTGCTCGTCGCTGCCGTACGCGTGAACGGGGTACATCACGAGCGCCCCCTGGACGCTGGCCATCGACCGAAGGCCGGAGTCGCACGCCTCCAACTCCTGCATCAACACGCCGTAGGCGGTCTCGGAGACGTTGGGTAGCCCGTAGCCGTCGAGGTTCGAGCCGTAGAAGCCGAGATCCCCCATCTCCTCGATGAGGTCCGTCGGAAACGTCCCCGCGCGGAAGTGGTCGCCGATCTCCGGGCGGACCTGTTCGTCGACGAACTGTCGGGCGGTGTCGCGGATCAGCCGCGCCTCCTCGTCGAGATCGGCCTCTAATCCGACGTAGTCGAGCATGACCGTTCGTGCGCGTCGAATCGGCAAAAGCGGTTCGCCCGAGGCCGCCGTTCCGCCGCGTTCGCCGCCGCTCGCGCGTCGCGGTCCGGTCGACCCCCTCAGACGTCGACTCGTTCGCGGGCGAACTTCGCGAGCAGCGGGACGTCGTCGAGGTGGAGGAGCTTCGCCATCGCCGTCTTATCGCCCCGGTTCGCCTTCTCGAGGGTGTTCTCGTCCGCCTGACGGAGGTCACGCATGAGCCGGTCGTACCGCTCGTTCGGCGCGAGGTACAGCAGTCGGGTGAGCATCAGCCGCGAGCGCATCCGGGGCGCCACGTCGCGGTGCCAGAGCCGCTCGTAGACCGCGAGGCTCTCGGCGTCCACCCGCCGCTCCGAGTCCGTGAGACACCGGTCGACGGTCGCCGCGGCGGCGCGGGCCGACTTCATCCCCTTGTGGATCCCCTCGCCCCACAGCGGGTCGATGGTGGGGACCGTGTCGCCGATCGCGAGGAAGCCGTCCGTGTGCATCCGACCCGGGCGCTGGATGTGCGCGGAGCCGCGATGGACCTTCCCGTCGATGCGTTCGGCGCCGGCGAAGCGGGGGTCGCGACTCACCCAGTCGTCGAGGTAGCCGTCGACGGTC
>NZ_SGXV01000123.1:0-1057 GCF_005435055.1 Halorubrum sp. SS7 | reverse complement strand
GAGGGGTTGGCGACGACCGTGCCCGACGTTCCCCTCATCCCGGAGGCGGTCCCGCTTCTTCCCGAGTTCACACTGACCGTCTCGGAGTTCACGCTCGTCATGCCCTCGCTCGGCACGTTCAACGCGCTGTCCGCGAGCGTCGTCGTCGGGATCATGATCATCCCGATGGTCTCGTCGATCAGCGAGGACGCGCTGAGCGCGGTCCCCGACAGCCTCAGACAGGGCGGCTACGGGCTCGGGTCGACGAAGTTCGACGTCTCGACGCGGATCGTCGTCCCCTCGGCGACCTCCGGTATCGTCGCGTCGTACGTTCTCGCGATCTCGCGGGCCATCGGCGAGACGATGGCGGTCACGATGGCGATGGGAATGAGCCCGCAGATGCCGTACTTCCCGAACGTCCTCCGCAACCTCGCGGAGTCGAGTCAGACCATCACGGCGGCGATGGTCCAGATCGCCGGCGCCGACTCCTACGGGAGCGGCCCCACCTACGAGGCGATGTTCGCGCTCGGAATGACGCTGTTCGCGATCACGCTGATCATGAACGTCCTCGCCGAACTGGTCAGACGGCGCTTCCGGGAGGAGTACTGAATGGCGACCGAAGACTCCACCGGCGACCAACTCGGCCGAAGCGCGGCGCTCCGGCTCCAGCAGCTGAAGGGACAGCTCTTCGAGGTCGCGCTCGTCGCGGCGACGCTCGTCGGGATCGTCTCGCTGCTCGTGTTGTTCGCGTACATCTCGGTCGACGCGTTCCGGCCGGGGACCGCGTCGCCCGCGTGGTTCCTCGTCTACCTCGGCACCCTCGTGGCGCCGACGGCCGCGTTCACGCTGTACGCCCGTCGGAGACCGGCGGTGCGGACGGCCAACGCGGTGGCGTTCGCGGCGGTGTTCGGGGGGCTCCTCTTGAGCGCCGTCACGTACGCCGTCGTCGACGCGCTCAGCCCCTACGACGTGTTCATCTACGGCGTCTTCGCCTCGCTCCCCCCGATGCTCGTCTTGGCGTACGACCGGACGACCGAGGGTCAGGCGTACACCGGACCGCTCATCCTCGTCTCGATCC
>NZ_SGXV01000122.1:433-1058 GCF_005435055.1 Halorubrum sp. SS7 | reverse complement strand
CGACCGTTGCCGGTGAGGTCGGTCGTCAGACAGATCCCGAGCTTCGTCGTCGGGGGAGCGGGGTCGATGACCTCATGGCGAAAGCGAAGTCGCCGTGTCTGCATGGGCCCACACTAGGCGGTAGTCGGCTTTGTTATCAACCGCCTACGATGCGGGCTCGACGGTCAGATCGCGCCGGCGAAGTTCCGGAGCGTCTCCCGTAGCCCCCAGTTCAGTTGCGTCTCGAACACCAAGACGGCGGTCCCGTACACCGCGCCCCCGGCCGCGACGAGGACGAGCAGCTCGAGGAACACCCACGGGAGCGACAGCGTCGCCTGTAACCAGAGGACGACGCCACCCATGAGGAGGCTCGCGACGGCCGGGTACGACACCTCTCGGAGCAGCCGACCGAGGCTCGTCTCCACCGACTTGATCACCAGGTACACGTCGATCGGCATCACCGGGAACACGTAGACGCCGAGGACGGCCGCGGCGGCGCCGACGATGCCGAACTCGCGGGTGACGGGGACGATGATCAGCGCGGTCACCACGAGCCGGAAGGCGCCGAGTTTTACCATGTAGTCTGGGCGCCCCAGGGCCTTCCACACCGGGGAGTACGTCGACCCGAGCGCGATGAGGAGCCCGT
>NZ_SGXV01000122.1:0-391 GCF_005435055.1 Halorubrum sp. SS7 | reverse complement strand
GTACACCGCGACCAGTTGTATCACCGGCACCATCGGCAGCCAGTCGGTGCCGAAGACTGCCTTGACGAAGGTCGGAGCCACCACCGCGATGCCGACCGAGGCGGGAAACGCGATCACTATCGTCACCTGGAGGGTTTGGTAAAACGCCGACCGGAGGGCGGGGATGTCGTCCTGGAGCTTCGAGTACGCCGGGAAGGCGACGCTCGAGATGATCTGCGAGATCTCCGTCGCCGGCGCCTTGGCGAACTGGTAGGCGACCTGATACAGCCCGAGCGACGCGGCCGACAGCAGCCAGCCGATGACCGCGTCGTCGCCCTGATTGATGAGGAAGTAGACGCTCTCGGAGCCGGTGATCCACTTCCCGAACCCGAAGAGGTCGCGGGCGATCTCG
>NZ_SGXV01000121.1:0-1067 GCF_005435055.1 Halorubrum sp. SS7 | reverse complement strand
AGAACAGCCCGAAGATGAATCCGACGCCCATGACGACGAGGACCGCCGCGGAGAACGCCGGCAGGTACGGGGCGTACTGTTCGACGCGCTCCTGCGAGCGGTGGTATCCCGCGATCAGGAGCAACGTCAGTCCGACGATACCCGCGATGACGGTGAGCGCGTAGGCGCTCATCAGTTCGAGACAGTAGTTCGACCCGGCACAGAGCGCGATGATCTCGAACTCCTCCTCGTGGGCGAACCCGAGGACGAACGCGAACCACGCGATGCCGAGGAGCCCCCGGTCGGTCCCCTCCTCGAGACCGCCGTGCGAGTGGGAGTGACCGCCGGCGAACGGCACAAACCCCTTCAGGCGGGCGTAGAGCCCGCCGCTTTCGTCGCCGTGGTCGTGCGAGTGATCGTGACCCCGGTCGTGAGGTCCGGCAGGATCATGGCTGTGGTCGTGATGGTCGCTCGGGTCATGATCGTGATGGTCGGTCGAATCACGGCTATGCTCGTGATCGTGCCCCTCGTCGTCGGTCCCGTGAGAGTGGCCGTGGAGGTACTCGCGGACCCCGAGAGCGATCAGCAGCACGCCGGCCACGAGGCTGACCGGACCACCGATCTGGACGGCGCCGAACACCGCGATCGGCTCGTTGACCTGCGTGAGATCGAAGTAGTTCTTCGCGTAGAAGAAGACCGCAACCATCGCGATGCTGCTGACGAGGTGGCCGAATCCGATGAGGAAACTCGCCGCGAACCCGTACACCCACTTGTTGGTTTGATCGAGCGCGTACGAGGCGGCGACCGGCCAGCCGTGGCCCGCGCCGAGGAGGACCGCACCCGCGAGCGGGCCGAGCAGTTCGCTTGGGAGCATCGTTCGCGTGACACTCGAAAACGACCGCGTTTAGCAGTTGTTACTACCGGACCGGGGGTATCGTCATAACGAGGTTCTTGTGCCCGCGGCGTTCACCACGAGACCGTGAGAACGAGTTTCAACATCCCCGACGAGGTGGTGGCGGAGTTCGATCGGGTATGGCGAGACGAGGGCATAGAGAATCGGTCGCGGGCGGTGCGAGAGGCGATGTTAG
>NZ_SGXV01000120.1:0-1078 GCF_005435055.1 Halorubrum sp. SS7 | reverse complement strand
CGCTGACCGCGACGGCCGATAGTCCGGAGATAGCGCTCGAGAACCCGGAGATCGATGTCTCTCAAGGAGATTCGATCGAAGTTGGGGGAGAGTCGTACACGGTAACCGATATCTCGGAGACGCAGGAAGGCGGCGGCGGGCACGGCGGTGCGGCGACGACGGTGATTTCGGGGACACTCGAACGCGAGTACACCGCCGAGATGTCCGAGACGTGGGCGAACGGGTCGACGGTCGCCGTGGGCGACCGCAACTGGCGCGTCGAGATCCCCGGGGGGAACGCCACCGAGTTCACCCTCGTTGAGGTGCTCGACCGGCAGGCGATCCTCGAAGCCGACGACGCGGCCGAGAATCAGACGGTGACCCTCGACGACGGCGAGTACGTCGCGGTGACTGACGGTTCCGGTGAGCGGACGCTGGTGCCCGTCGACGAGTACTTCCGCGAGCCCGAGGAACGCTCGTACGCGACGGGCGAGACGCTCGAATACAACGGACAGACGGTCACCGTCGACGAGGTGACGGCCGACGGCGCCGTTCTCGTGTGGCAGGCGACCCAGACGGAGACGATCGACGTCGCTCAGGAGTCGGTCGTGACGCTCGGCGACACGGACTACATCGCGCACTTCCCCGACGCGTCGACGCTTCGGATGTCGACGGACATCGAGGCGTACGAGGCGCAAGTCGCCGAGATGGATCGGTTCAACCAGTACAACAGCGGTCTTTCACGCGTACTCGTCCTCTCGCTGCTGTCCTCGGTACTGCTCGCGGGGATGGCGTTTATCCCGTCGCGGTACTGATTTCCGGTCGGCCCGGGTCGTTGTTCGGGTTAATTTCCTGAAATTTCACCGACTGCGACCGCTGGACGAGGACCGGAAGCGCGCGATCCGGTGGTTCGTCGGCTGCTGGCGCGCGGGGCACGGCGACGAAGCGTGCCGAACGCTCGCGCCGATAACATCGGTGTCAGCCGGTCACGGTCCTGTCCCTCTCGATTTTATACGGCTCGGTCGCCTTCGGATCGGTATGAGCGACGAGAATCGGGCTCCGGTCACGTCGGAGCTTCCGGACGCACCGTTCCACACCA
>NZ_SGXV01000119.1:0-1078 GCF_005435055.1 Halorubrum sp. SS7 | reverse complement strand
CCGTGTTGAGCGTCACGGGCGAGACGCTGCTCGGCTTCCTCTACGCCATGCTGATGAAAGCCGAGTACAAGGGGCGGCGGCTCGTTCGGTTGCTCATCATCCTGCCGTGGGCGATCCCCATCGTCATCCAGGGGATGATCTTCTTCCTGCTGTTCCGACCCGGTTACGGGCTGTTGACCGAGCCGCTTCAGCAGCTCGGGATCTTCTCTTCGCTTCCCCTCAACACGACGTTCGACAGCTTCGTCATCGTGACGGTCGCGGACATCTGGAAGACCTCGGCGTTCATGGCCCTGCTGATCCTCGCGGGCTTGGAGAGCGTCAACCAGGACCTCTACGAGGTGGCCGACGTGATGGGCGCCTCCCGGTGGCAGCGGTTCCGCTACATCACGTTCCCGCTGGTGTTCCCGGTGTTGATGGTCGCGATGCTGTTCCGGACGATGGGCGCGCTGCGGGTGTACGGCATCATCGAATCGACCTCTGACCTGTCTCGTCACCCAACTGATGTTCGGCTCCGCGACGCTGTACGGGTCCGCGGCCGCCGTGAGCGTACTCATCGCCATCGTCGTGGGGCTGTTCATCATGGTGTACCTCCTGTTCATCCGACAAAGCAACCAGAGCCTGGGGTTAGCCTGACATGAGCATCGACGCACGCAACCACGACGACGCGGAAACGTTCGACGGATCGGGCGACGACACCGGTGACGACGGGGAGAACAAGTCCCGCGTCGCGCGGTGGGCGGACGACTGGATCAGGAACCCGGAGAAGGCGTACGCCGTGATGTTAGTGTTCCTCGGCGGCGTCCTGTTGACCACGTCGCTGTTCCCGTTGTACTGGCTGTTCAACGTCGCGATGGCGCCGCCCGGACAGCCCGACATCCCGCTCGTTCCGGCGAGCATAGACCTGTCCGTGTTCGTTCAGGTGTTCCGGCAGGTCCCGTTCGCGCGGTTCATGTTCAACAGCCTGTTTTACGCGTTCACGGTGACGGTGTTCGTGCTCCTCGTCGGGAGCCTCGCCGGGTACGCGTTCGGTCGCCTGGAGTTCCGCGGGAAGACGCCGCTTCTGTTCTCGCTTCTGGTG
>NZ_SGXV01000118.1:802-1088 GCF_005435055.1 Halorubrum sp. SS7 | reverse complement strand
CGGAACTCTCCGTCGAGTACGAGGTTCCCGCGTTCTGTGCCGGTATCGACGGCAAATATCCTGGCGGTCGGGTTCCCCGACCCAGACGACTCGATCACGCACACGAGACCGCAGGAACAGTATCGGACGTCTGCCACGGATCCGGCGAGCCTGTGGTTCCACTGCGCCTCGAGGGTCATCTGATCGAAGCGCGGAGCGACGCTACGGTTGTGATTCCCATACGCCACGAACGGACACGTGCTTGATAAAATGTCGTCGTGGACGAGGCCGCATAGCGCGACGGCGC
>NZ_SGXV01000118.1:0-792 GCF_005435055.1 Halorubrum sp. SS7 | reverse complement strand
GATACGGAGAGCACCGCGAACGCCGCGGTCCGCAGAAGTTGAGACTGGTCGTCTCAATGTATATGGCATTCCGGCGCAGTTCATAAATAGTATGAAGCCGTAGCCTGAGATAGAACGATGGCTCGAATCACCGGCTCCTATCCAGACGATCTCGATCTCCTCATCGAGGGTGCGGTTGAGGCTGGCGTGTTTGGAGGCAAGAGTGATGCGTTGCGTGAATTCGTGCGTGAGTACTTCGAGGACCACGAAAACGAGCGGATAGCAGCTGCGGTCGCTCTCTATGAACGCGAGCGGATCACTCTCGGTGACGCAGCCAGACTCGCTGATGTCGATCGCTGGACGATGCGCGACATCCTCCGTGAACACGGTGTGGAACTTCGGCTCGGGCTCGCAGGTGAGGAGGATGCGGCCTACGAAGCGGAGGCGGCGACGGAACTCGAATTCGGTGATGAGCCTGCTGGTGACGGGCTATCGGACTCGCAATGACGACTGCCGATATTCCAGCGGACCCGAGCGTTCTCAATACGACTGTTCTATCGAACTTTGCCTACATCGACCAGTTGTGGGTGGTGGCCGGACTCTCGGGAATTTGTACAGTACTGCTTTTTTGAATCCGATGACGGCATCGGGGTCACTGTTTGAGAGCCTGTTCGAGGTTGTAGACTGTGGCGGTCAACACGAGTTCGCGGAACTCGCGGTACCACGCGCGAGGGTGGACAGCGGGGCCGAACCGACGCTTGATGGCCGAAAAGGCAGTCTCGGCCATCCAGCGCTGGCCGTCTAATTCTCTGT
>NZ_SGXV01000011.1:0-94882 GCF_005435055.1 Halorubrum sp. SS7 | reverse complement strand
GCACGTCGGTGACGTCTCTGGCGGTCTCCGTGATGTCGGCGGCCTGCCGCGCCGCGCCGATGACCGTCCGCGCGTACGTCCGACTCTGCTCGTCCGGCAGCGACTCTTCGAGGAACTCGGTGTACGACTCGACGACCATCAGCTGGTTCCGGATGTCGTGGCGGACGACCTGGTTCAGGAGCTTGAGGTTGTCCCGCTGTTCCTCAAGCGTCCGCTCGTACTCCTTGAGTTCCGTCACGTCGCGGGCGTACCCCAACACCGCGTCCTCGCCGGTGTCCGGGGCCTCGTACGGTATCTTCGTCGTCTGGAGGATGCGCGTCTCCCCGTCAGCCGTGGTCAGCGTCTCCTCGCCGACCGCCTTCGGCTCGCCCGACTCGATCACCTCCAAGTCGTCCTGTCGGAACGCCTCCGAGTCTTCGACGTCCGGAATGATCTCCGCCTCGGTCTTCCCCTCGACCTCCTCGGGCGTCTTTCCGTACGCCGCCGCGGTCGCCTCGTTCGCCAGGAGGTACTCGCCCTCGCGGTTCTTCACGAACACGAGGTCCGGCACCAGGTCGATGATCTGCCGGAGCTCCTCGCGCGTCGATTCGAGGGCGGCCTCGTACTCTCTCCGCTCCGTGATGTCTTGGAACAGTCCGAGCGCTCCGGTGACCGCTCCGTCCTCGCCGAACTGAGGGTCGCCGATGGCCCTGACCCACCGGGTCTCACCGGTCGCCGTGACGATCCGCAGCTCGAGGTCGTACGACTCGCCCTCCGTTCGTAGCCGCTCGAAGGCGCTCTCGATGGCGTCGCGGTCGTCCGGATGATAGAACTGTATTCCGTCCTCCAGCTCGACCGGCTCCGTCGTCGGTAGCTCGTGAATGCGGTACACCTCGTCGCTCCACGTCAGCGACTCGTCGACCAGGTCGACCTCCCACCACCCGATCGACGCGCTCTCCTGCGTTCGCTCGATCAGTCGTCGGGTCCGTCGCAGCTCCTCCTCCCGTCGCTTCTGCTCGTCGACGTCGAGGTGGATCCCCACCGCGCGCACCGGTCCGCCGTCCTCGTCGCGCTCCACCACCTTCCCGATGTCACGGATCCACTTCCACTCGCCCGACGCGGTCCGCATCCGGTGTTCCGCGTCGTAGTACTCGGTCTCGCCGTCGACGTGGGCCGACAGAGCGTCCTCGACCGCCGGGAGGTCGTCGGGATGGACGCGGCGCTCCCACGCGTCGAGGTGCGGCTCGATCTCGTCGAGCGAGTGACCCAGCATCTCCGCCCACTGGTCGTTGAACTCGACCTCGTCAGTGGTCATGTCCCAGTCCCAGACGCCGAGGTTCGCGCCTTCGACCGCGAGTTCGAGTCGGTCTTTGATCCGTTGGACCGTCCGCTCCCGCTCTCGCTGCTCCGTGACGTCGCGAGCGACGCCGACGATCCGCGTCACCGACCCCTCGTCGACGACCGGGCTCAGCCGCGTCTGCCACTCTCTCCGGCCCTCCGGCAGCGCGAGCGCCTCCTCGTACTCGATCGTCTCGCGGGCCTCGACGCAGCGGCGGTAGTTCTCCGCGACCGCCGCGCCCTGCTCCTCGCCCAGCAGCTCCCGCGGCGTCTTGCCGCGGATCTCTTCGAGGGAGATGCCGGTGAGCCGTTGGTGAGACGCGTTGGTCCGTCGGAACCGGAAGTCGTACCCCGTGTCTCCGGCCTCGACGTCGATCAGGAAGACCGCGTCCTCCATCTCGCAGAAGATCGTCTCGTAGACGCCCCGCTCCTCGCCCCCGACCGCGAGATCGGCTTCCGACTCGGAGGGCGGTCCCTGTCGACCGTTCATACATCTGAGTTACCCGGCCGGAATATAAGTAATTCCGATCCGAGAGGTCTCGCGCCCGCTACGTCACGCCACCCTCGCTCGTCGCGTACTTCTCGTGCGCGCCGCCGTCGAGGATCGCCTCGATTTCGTCGACGACCTCCAGCACGTCGGCAAAGGAGGTGTACGGGGCCGCGGGGCAGACCCGCACCACGTTCGGCGGCCGGAAGTCGACGACGACGCCGCGGTCCTTCAGCGCCGCGCTCAGCCGCTCCGCCTCGGAGTGTTCGAGGGCGACGTGGCCGCCGCGGGCGTCGCGGTCGCGCGGCGTCCCGACCGACACTCCGGGGAGCCGGTCGTCGACTAAGGCGATCAGGAAGTCGGTCAGGGCGAGCGACTTCTCGCGCAAGCGCTTGATCCCGGCTTCCCGCAGGAGCTCGACGGCGCCCTCCAGCGGCGCGGCCGCGAGCAGCGGCGGCGTGCCGATCTGCCACGCCCCCGCGGAGTCGGCCGGCGTGTAGGTCATGTTCATCTCGAACTGCGTCGCCTTCTCGTGGCCCCACCAGCCGGCCAGCGCGGGCGTGAGCCCGTGGTGCCGCTCCGCGACGAACAGCGCGCCGATCGAGCCGGGGCCGGCGTTGAGGTACTTGTACGTGCACCACACCGCGAAGTCGACGCCCGCCGCGTCGAACTCGTGCGGGACGGCGCCCGCGGAGTGGGCCGCGTCGAAGCCGGCGTACGCGCCCGCCTCGTGGGCCGCCTCGGTGATCCGCTCCACGTCGAACAGCTGCCCCGACCGGTACAGCGCGGTCGGCATGAAGACGATCCCCACGTCGTCGTGCGCGTCCAGCGCGGCCTCGACGTCTCCGGGGTCGATCGTCCGCCCGTCGCGGCTCGGCACGACCCGGAGCTTCTCGTCGGGGTCGATCCCCCGCTGGCGGAGTTGGGCGCGGATCGCGTAGTGGTCCGAGGGGAAGTCGAGCTCGTTGACGAGAATCGCGGGGTCGACCTCGGTGTCGCCGCCCGGCGCCCACTCACCGTCGGCGCGCTCGAACCCCTCGCGGTCCGGGCCGTTCCCGGCCAGCAGCTCGTCGAGGAAGGTGCCGACGAGGGTGTGGATGTTCACCGTGATCGAGTTGCCGACGACCACCTCGCTCGGGTCGGCGCCCACCAGCGGCGCGAGCGCGTCGCCCAGCCGCTCGCCCACCTCGAACCACGGCGGGTCGGCGTCGGTCCACCCCGCGATCAGCAGGTCGCGCCACTCGTCGACGACGCGGTCGAGGCTCGCGAGGGCGGCGTCGCTCGCGGGGCCGAGCGAGTTGCCGTCCATGTAGAGCAGGTCGTCCGGGATCCGGTATCGGTCCGCGAACCCGGCGAGCGGGTCCGCGTCGTCGAGCCGGGCGGCGAGGACGGCGGGGTCGGCGCCGTCCGCGTCGCCGTCGTCCGGGCCGCCGCTACCGAGCCCCTCGCCCGCGAGCGCCTCGCGAGCGGGAGCGTACGGGTCGTCCATACGGGAAGGGACCGCGCCGGCGACTAAGCGTTTCCGGGGGCGGCCGCGCCCGCCGGATCCCTCGCCGGGCGTCGGCCGCTACTCGACGATGTCGATGGCGGGGCGGCCGGGCTCCGCCTTGCTGACCACGCCCTCGTCGGCGTCCGCGGCGCGCTCGACGCGCACCGGCGCGTCGAACTCGCGCTCGATCAGCCACGCGGCCGCGCGCAGGGCGTCGTACTCGGCGTCGCCGTCGAGGGTCTCGCGCAGCGCCTCGCGGTTCGCCTGGAGGTCCTGGCCGTACGAGGCGGCGTCGTCGCCCCGCTCGCGGATGTGGCTCTCGGCCATCAGCTCCGAGATCAGGTTGTCGGCGTCGCTGTCGATCGCGATCTGTAGGGCGTCGTACTTCCAGTCGGGGGCGATGACCACGTCGATCCGCTCGGGGTCCTCGATCCCCGCCACGTCGACGATGTCGCGCACGTCCTCGCGGGTGTTCGCCACCAGCCGGCGCCGGCGCTCGACGGTGTCGCGGTCGACGCTCGCGGTCGGCCACTCGGCCTCGGCGACGAACCCGTCGCGGCCGAGCGTCTCCCACAGCTCCTCGGCCAGGTGCGGCGCGACCGGCGCCAGCAGGCGCACGGCCACGTCCAGCCCGCGCTCGAAGACGGCCGGGTGCGGCTCGGCGGCCTCGCGGTAGCTCCGGAGGGTGCGGACCAGCTCCTGGGCCTCCCGCAGCGCGACGTTGAACGTCAGGTCGTCGTACTCGGCGCCCGCGATGGCGACCGCGGCGTCGGTCTCGTCGGCGACGTAGTCGTCGATCTCGTCGCGGTCGGCGTCGTCGCCGGCGGTCGCCACCTCGCCCGCGGCGTACGCCTCGACGAGGTCGCTGAGGCGTGTCAGGAAGCGGTGCGTGGAGCGGACGCCCTCCTCGGACCAGTCGAAGTCGCGCTCGGGCTGGGCGGCCTCCATCATGAACAGCCGCGCGGTGTCGGCGCCGTACTCGTCGACGATCCGCTGGGGCGAGACGACGTTCCCCTTCGACTTGGACATCTTCTCGCCTTCCAGCTGGACCATCCCCTGCGCCAGCAGGTTCGTGAACGGCTCGCGGTGGTCGAGGCCCTCCTCGTCGGCCAGCACCTTCGTGAAGAACCGCGAGTACAGCAGGTGCATCACGGCGTGTTCGATGCCGCCGACGTACTGGTCGACCGGCATCCAGTCGTTCGCGCGCTCCCGGTCGAACGGGGCGTCCGTCAGGTCCGGCGAGACGTACCGCAGGAAGTACCACGAGGAGTCGACGAACGTGTCCATCGTGTCCGTCTCGCGGGTCGCGGGCCCGCCGCACTCGGGACAGGTCGTCGCCTGCCACTCGTCGGCCGCGTCCAGCGGGTTGCCGGTCGTGTTGATGAACTCCGGCAGCTCGACGGGCAGGTCCTCGTCGGGCACCGGGACCGCCCCGCAGTCGTCGCAGTTGACGATCGGGATCGGCGTCCCCCAGTAGCGCTGCCGGGAGATGCCCCAGTCGCGCAGGCGGTACTGGGTCGCCTCGCTCGCGCCCTCGGTGTCCTCCGTAATCCGCTCCCGCGCGGTCTCGCTGTCGAGGCCGGTGTACTCGCCGGAGTCGATCACGACGCCGTCCTCCGTGAATGCTTCCTCCGTCACGTCGGGCGCGTCGGGGACCGTCTCGCCGTCCCAGTCGTCCGGTTCCGGCGCGATCACGGGCCGGATCTCGACGCCCTTCTTCGTCGCGAACGCGTGGTCGCGCTCGTCGTGGCCGGGGACCGCCATCAGCGCGCCCGTCCCCACGTCCGAGAGGACGAAGTCGGCGACGTAGACGGGGATCTCCTCGCCCGTGACGGGGTTGGTGGCCGTGAGGCCGGTCTCGACGCCGTTCGGCTCGTCGCCGTCGGGGTCGGCCTCCTCCTCGATGAACCGCCGCACGTCGTCATCCTCCGCGGCCAGCTCCTCGGCGATCGGGTGGTCGGGCGCGACGGCGAAGAACGTCGCGCCGTGGATCGTGTCGATCCGGGTCGTGAACGCGGTGACGGGGCCGTGACCCTCCACTTCGAAGTCGACCTCGCTCCCGTACTGCCGGCCGATCCAGTTGCGCTGCATCTGCCGGACGGAGTCGGGCCACCCCTCCAGCTCGTCGATGGCCTCCAGCAGCTCGTCGGCGTACTCGGTTATCTTCAGGAACCACTGGTCGAGCTCGCGGGTCTCGACGGGGGTGTCACAGCGCCAGCACAGCTCCGCGTCGCCCTCGACCTGCTCGTCGGCGAGGACGGTCTCGCAGGAGGGACACCAGTTCACCTCGGCGTCGCGGCGCTCCACCAGGCCGGCCTCGTGGAAGCGGCGGAACAGCCACTGGTTCCAGCGGTAGTACTCGGGGGTACAGGTGGTGACCTCGCGGTCCCAGTCGTAGCCGAACCCCATCGACTTCATCTGCCCGCGCATCGTGTCGATACAGTCGAACGTCCAGTCGCGGGGGTTGGTGTCGCGCTCCTTGGCGGCGTTCTCGGCGGGCAGCCCGAACGCGTCCCACCCCATCGGGTGGAGCACGTCGTCGCCGCGCATCCGTCGGTAGCGGGCGTACGCGTCCGTGATGGTGTAGTTGCGGACGTGCCCCATGTGGAGCTTCCCGGACGGATACGGGTACATCCCGAGGACGTACGTCGGATCGTCGGCGTCGTCCGGGACGTGGTACACGTCTGCGTCCTCCCACGCCTCCTGCCAGCGTTCTTCGACCGTCGCGTGGTCGTATCCCTCCTGAGACATCTGCTTATATACTCGTGGTCGGTTCGGCGTCGTATAGCTTTCCATCCACTGGTGGCCCGTGACACACCGCCCCGCGGGCGGCGAGCGGCCGCACCGCTCGGGTTTTATCTCCGCCGTCCGACGCAGCGGTATGTCCGACACGAAGCCCGGATCGGGACGCGTCGCCGAGATGACGTGGCCGGAGATCGAGGCCGCCTTGGAGGAGACCCGGACGCTGCTGGTGCCGGTGGGCAGCACCGAACAGCACGGCCGCCACATGCCCCTCGGCGTCGACGCGTACATGCCGGAGGCGATCGGCGCGCGCGTGATCGCGCGGAGCTCGGCGCTGCTCGCGCCGCCGGTCTGGTACGGCGTGAGCCCGCACCACACGTTCAAGCCGGGGACGTTCACCGTCTCGACCGAGACGTTCCAGCGGTACCTCTTCGACATCTGCGCCTCCGCGAGCGAGTGGGGGATCGAGAACGTCCTCCTGCTGAACGGCCACTACCTCGCACAAGACCCCGAACTGGAGGTGGTCGTCCGGCGGCTCCGCTCCGAGCGCGACGTGCGGGCGTTCCACGTCCCGCTCGTCAACGTCTTCGCCGACGTCGCCGAGGAGGTCCGAACGGGCGAGGTCTCCTTCCACGCCTCCGAGTTCGAGACCAGCATCATGCTCGCGCTGTTCCCGGAGCTGGTCCACATGGACCGGGCGGAGAGCGTCGACCCGCCCGCGGAGTCGCTGCCGCTGACCGACTACGACGCGCTCGGGGAGAACGAGGTCGGCTGGTCGCTGACGGCGAGGGACATGGGGGAACTGACGCCCGCCGGGAACATCGGCGATCCGACCGTCGCGACCGCGGAGAAGGGGGAGGCGCTCGTCGAGTCGGCCGTCTCCGACATCTGCCTCCTCGTCGACGAGCTCGCGGAGTAGCCGGGCGAGCGGCGCGCCGCCTCAGAGCTTGTCGGCGTTTTGCGCCTGCTCGACGCGCTTCGTCGCCTGCTTGACGCGCTTCCCGGTCGCGTTCGCGAGCCCGGGCGGGAGGCCCTCTCGCGCGGCCGCGAGGCGCTCCTCGATCCGAGCGATCCGGTCGGCGACGTTCGCGAGCTGTCGCTCCGTCCCCTCGGCGTCGCCCTCCCGGGCGCGCTCCTCGGCCCGCTCGGCGGCCTCGACCGCCGCCGCCAGCGCCCGTTCGAGCCCGTTGACGGCGTTCGAGGGGCCGCCGGAGCTCCCGCCGCCACCTCCGTTCCCGGAGTCGTCACCGTCGCTGTCGTCGCCGTCGCCCCCCGCCGCCGCGACCGCGGCCCGCGTCTCCTCGGCCACGTCGGCGACGTAGCCGGCGAGGGGGGCCGCGCCCGTCTCCGGCCGCTCGATCCGGATCGGGTCGGGCCCGCCGTCCTCGCCCCCGTCGCCGGTCGACGGGTCCGGATTGACCCGGTACGCGCCGACCTCGTCGTCCGCGTCGCGGACCTCGGTCGTGTACGCGCCGCCGGCGTGGACGTAGGCCGCGTCGCTCCCGTCGATCGCGGAGTCGTAGATCCGCCCGGCGAAGTCGTCCTCGATCGCGGTCCGGGTCAGGTCGGCGTCGCTCTCCGCGTCCGACAGCTCCACCTTCCGCGCGTCCTCGCGGGCGACGAGCGGGATCTCGCCGTCGACGCCCGCGGTCGTCACGGGCTCGTCCGCCGAGACGGTCAGCGTCTCGCTGTGCGGCGCGCGCCCGGCCCCGTTGACCGTGACGCGGTGGTCGCCCTCGGGGACGCCGTTCGCGACCGCGACGCCGCCGGCGAACGTCGGGACCGCCTCGGGGTCGCTCTCGATCAGGACGAACGACTCGACGCTCGACCCGGTCGTCGTCAGCCCCTCGCCGTCGGGCGCCTCGTCGCTCTCGGTCGCCCGCGTCACGCGAGCGACGACCGAGTCGAGGGCCTCCGCGGCGCCGTCGCCGAACGAGGGGTCGTCGGCGATCGCGTCGTACCGGGCGGCCATCTCCGACCGGTGGTTGCCGGCCGTGATGTCGAGCGCGGGGTTCTCGTAGCGGGGCTGGTCCCACGGGACGCCGGTCGTCGTGATGTGGCTCGCGACGGCGTCCTCGACGGCCTGCGGGACCGCGAACTCGAAGCTGAGCTGCGGGCCGGTGAACGCCGAGATGTCCTCCAGCTCGGCGCTCTCGACGAGGTCGTACTCGACGACCGACTCGGCGGCCTCCTCGGCGAGCGCGGCGTCCTCGCCGTCGGCCGGGCGCCCGCCGTGGCGGAAGGCGGTCCCCGTCTCGCGGAGCGGGAGGTCGGTCGGCGGCGAGCGCAGCGCGTCGAGCGAGCGGATCGTCAGGGCGCCGTCGACGAGCGACCCCTCGCTGACGGCGGGGAGGTCGGGGTGGTCGTAGATCGGTTCGCCCTCGTACTCCGGGACGACGAAGGGGAGCCGCGCCCCCTCGTCCCGGGGGAGGCCGTACGCGATCGGGATCCCGAGGAGGTCCTCGACGGTGTCTATCGTCGTGTTCGTGATGTCCGCGAGGAGCCCCTCCTCGCCGACGCGCTGGAAGGTGTCCGCCTCCTCGTTGACCGAGAGCGTGCTGGAGTGCGAGCCGAGTTCGGGGAGGATCCGGGGGACCACGTTCGGGTCCGGGTCGAGGAACTCGTTGTTCGGGACGCTCCGGGAGTGCGAGCTGGCGACGTACAGCTGGGGGTCGCCCGTGTCGAGGTCGACGAACACGTGGAGCACCTCCCAGTCGTGCCAGTGGAAGTTCGCCGTGAACTGGTCGAACGCGGAGTAGAACCAGAACTGGACGACCGCGAGCGGGGAGTCCTCGTACCGCATCCCGTTGTAGAACACCGTCGGGGCCGGCGGCTCGCCCGCCTCGTCGTACCGCTCGTGGTAGCCGTTGAACGCCTCGAACCCGTCGACGACCGTCTCGCCGTCCTCCTCGACCGTGTACGGCCGCGGGTCGGTCGGGAACCACGGCTCCGCGGCGTCGAAGTACAGCGTCGGCGCGAACCGCGCCGCGAGCTCGTCGAGCCGGTCCGACTCCACGTCGGTGGTCGCGGCGTCGTCCGGCCGCGAGCCCGAGCAGCCGGCGACCGCGGCGCTCCCGGCGCCGGCGAGCGCGCCGAGGACCGTCCGCCGGTCGACGCCGGTCGCGCTCGTCCCGTCGGACGCTTCGTTCGATTCGCCGCCGCCGAGCGCTCCGCCCCGGTCGCCCCCGGCCGCGCCGTCGCCGGCGTCGGAGTGCCGATCCATTCCGTGGAACCACGAAGGCCGGACGAATAACCTTTCTGTCGCCCCTGCGCCGCTCTTTCGTCTCGGTTGTCACGTCTCGCGCCGGTCGCGGGAGACGTCCGAGACGACGGCGTCGACGCCGGCGGCCGCGACGGCCTCGTACTCCCGGACCGACGCGACGGTCCACGGCAGCACCCGCAGTCCGGCGTCCCGCGCCCGGGGAACCAGGTCGGTCCCGAGACACAGCTCGTACCGCGGCGAGACGGCCGCACACCCCAGATCGGTCGCCGTCTCGATCATCCCTGCCACGTCCTGCGGCGGATACGCCCACTGGGGCGGCGACGCGCCGCCGACCGGTCCCGGAACCAAGGGTCGGAGGGCCCGCGCCGGGACCGACTCGCGGACGCCGTAGACGGTCGGCACCGCCGGGTCGGCCGCGGTCGCCGCCTCGATCACCGTCGGGTCGTCGGCGGCGACGGCGACGCCGTGGTCGCGGTCCGCGCCGGCCGCGACCGCGTCCGCCGCGACGCCCCGCTCCTTCAGGTCGAGCATGACCCACGCGTCCGCCGGGGCGGCGTCGAGCGCGTCCGCGAGCGTCGGCACCGGCTCGCCGGAGCCCTCGACCGAGAGGGCCGCGAGCCGCTCGTACGGCGTCTCGCTCACGCGCCCGGTCGCGTCCGTCACCCGGCCGAGCGTCGCGTCGTGGAAGGCGACGAGCTCGCCCGTCCCGCAGCGGCGCACGTCGAGCTCGATCCGGTCGGTCGTCGCCGCGGCCGCCTCGACCGCCGCGACGGTGTTCTCCGGGTTCTCGGCCGCGAAGCCGCGGTGCGCGATCAGGGGCGGGTCGGGGGCGCCGCGGTCGCCGTCGGCCCCGGTCGTCTCGTCGCCGTCGCGCCCGGCGCAGCCCGCGAGGGCGGCGGACCCCGCGGTCGCCGCCCCGCCGACCGCGAGCGACCCCCACCGCCGAAGCACCGCTCTGCGGGACGGGGCGGTCGCCGCGTCTGGCGCGCTGGGGTCGGTCACGGGGCCGTCCTCGTGGGGCAGTTCGGCCCCGCGGACAAAAGTTCGCGGTCGGCGGCGACGCGCTCGACTCCCTCGGCTCCGCCTCGTCGACCTCGGCCGACACCGGGAGCAGCCGGCAGGACCGCCTCCGCCAGCAGTACGTGGAGGGACAGATCAGCGAGGCCGAGTTCGAGCGCCGCATCGGCGAGGAGTTAGAGACCGAGGAGGTCGACGACATCGACCGCGAGCTCGAACGCGAGCGCTGAGGATCAGAAACGGTCGCGGAGTTCTCCGCGGAGGTCGTCGACGTCGAGGTCCTTCATTGCGAACACCACGAGCAGGTGGTAGACGAGGTCGGCGCTCTCCGCGGTGAGCTCGTCGCGGTCGTCGTCCTTCGCCGCGAGGATCGCCTCCGTCGTCTCCTCGCCGATCTTCTCTAAGACGGCGTTTTCGCCTTTCTCGTGGGTGAACAGGGAGGTCGTGTACGACCCCTCCGGCAGCTCCTCCTTCCGCGACTCGATGGTGGCGAACAGCTCGTCGAGGACCGCGTCGGGCGGCGCCGCCGACTCCTCGCCGGATTCCGGACCCTGATCGCTCACGCGACCACCTCCCGCTCGGGGAAGAAAGCGAGGTCGTGGATCCGCGGGTCGTCGGTGAGCTCCGGGTGGAACGCGGTGGCGACGACCGGGCCGTCGCGCACCGCGACCGGGCGGTCGTCGACGGTCGCGAGCACCTCGACGCCGTCGCCCACGTCGTCGATGGCGGGCGCGCGGATGAACACGGCGTGGAAGGGGTCGTCGAGGCCGGCGACCGGCACCTTCGCCTCGAAGGAGTCCTTCTGTCGGCCGAACGCGTTGCGGTCGACGGAGACGTCGACCAGCCCCAGCGGGTCGACCCGGTCGTCCTTCGCGTCGTTCGAGCAGACGATGAGCCCGGCGCAGGTCGCGAGGACGGGCTTCCCGCTCGCGACGTGTTCCTCGATCTCGGCGGCGATCCCCTCGCGGTGGATCAGCCGGGAGATGGTGGTCGACTCCCCGCCCGGCATCAGGAGGACGTCGCAGTCGGGCACGATCCTCGCGTCCCGGACCTCGACGACCTCCGCGGACTCGTCGTGGGCGGCCGCGGCGTTGCGGACCGCGGCGGCGTGTTCGGCCACGTCGCCCTGAACGGCGATGACGCCTGCTTTCATACGAAGGGGTGGGGCGGGCGCGTGGAAAAAGGGCGCGCTACGCGGGCGAACGGTTCGCGCTCGGTCCGTCGGTGCGAGGAGAAAGGGAAGCCTACGCGACGGTCAGCGACAGGATCTGGACGAACACGCCGAAGAGGACGCAGAACGCGACGACCGTCTTGGGGTCGATCGCGATGGCGTTCCGGTCCTCGTTCTCGAAGTAGCGGACCAGTCCCGCGCTGGACATCAGCCCGCCGGAGTTGGAACCACTCATGTCCGTTGCTGGACGGCGACGCGGCGTAAACGTTTCGTTCGCCGCCCGAGCCGACGGGCCGCGGCCGCGTCCTCGGGCCGGGTCGCGGCCGCCGATCGCGCCGCGTGGACCGCCGGCGTACACGAGTGGGAAACCCTTATGCGCGGGCCGGCGATAGATGACGCCGACTATGACCGTTCGACTGCTGGATTTCCACGCCGAGTGGTGCGGCCCGTGTAAGACCCAAGACCCCATCCTGGAGGAGATTCAGGAGGACCTCGGCGACGCGTTCGAGCTCCAGAAGGTCGACGTCGACGAGGAGCAGGACGTTGCGAACCAGTACCAGGTCCGCTCGCTCCCGACGCTCATCGTCGAGAACGACGACGGCGTCGTCGACCGCTTCGTCGGCGTCACGCAGCGCGAGGACATCGAGGCCGCCCTCACGGAAGCGGGCGCCTGACCGTCGGTCCCGTTCGGTAACCGTTCTTCTCGCGGCCGATGGCCGCACCCGAACGCTCTCAGACAGCCGCTTCGGGGACGCGACCCGCCGCCGCGGCGTCTCGCAACCTTTTACAGCACCGCACGCGCAGTGACGGTATGGCCAAATTCGACGCCGCCGAACGCCGCATGCTCGACCGACAGATCTGTATGCGCTGTAACGCCCGGAACGCCTCCGAGGCCGAGCGCTGCCGCAAGTGCGGCTACACCAAGCTCCGCCCGAAGGCGACCGAGCGCCGCGCCGCGTAATCCGGTCTGCCGCCGGGCCGCTCCCGGCCCTTCCTCCGAGCTATTCCCCCTCGACGGCCAGCTGCGCGTCTCCCTCGCGTTCCCAGGTTCGGTCGCGCTCCGCGCTCACTCGTCGGGGTACTTCGGCTCCCGGCGCTCGGCGCGCTCCGTCGCGCGCTCGATCACCTCGCGGACGGTGTCCGGCCCGTCGGCGGCGCGGTAGACGTCGCCGTGGCCGGGGAACATCGCCGCGGTCGTCTCGGGCAGGCGGTCGAGGATCTCGCGGAGGCTCTCGATCAGGCGCTCGCGGGACTGGCCGGCCATGTCGGTGCGGCCAAACGAGCCGTCGTCGAAGGCGCCGTCGTTGTAGACGACCACGTCGCCGGAGTAGAGCCGCTCCTCGCCGACGAGTGAGACGTGGTCGTCGGCGTGGCCGGGCGTGTGGACGACCTCGCACGCCTCGCTCCCGACGAGCACCTCGTCGCCGTCTTCGAGCGCCACGTCGCGGCGCGGGTGGTCGGCGTACGCGAACACCCGGGGGTCGAAGCGGTCGACCACCGCGTCGAGCTCGCCCACGTGGTCGTGGTGCTGGTGGGTGATCACGACGCGGTCGAGCCCGTCGACGCCGGCGTCGTCGAGCGCGTCGGCGATCACGTCGTCGACGCCCGGCATCGTTCCCGCGTCGACGAGCGTCGTCGCGTCCCCGACGGCGAGGTACGCGTTACAGGTGAACTCCTCCGCGTCCGCGGTGACGGTGATCGGCTCCATGTCCGTACTCGCTCGCGGAGCGACAAAAGGGTACAGCCGCGGCCGCGCGGCGTCTCTCCCCCGCGGGCGGCCGTGGATTTATTTGACACCCGCCGTTAACTTTACACACAGATGGGCTTCGGCAGCTACGACGAGTCCGAACAGGAGAATCAGGACCTGGACGCGGACTTCGACGACGACGACGGTGTCCGGGCTGCCCAGGAGACCCACCAGGGGTCCGTCGACTACGAGCCCGGCGCCTCGAACGACGAGCTTCTCGATCGGCTCCAGGAGATCAAGTCCGAGGACGCGTGAGTGACCGCGCCGAGCCGCACGCTCGGCGTCGCGTTCTCCGACGCCCGCGACGTTAGCTACGCGGCCGGCGTCGTCGTCCGCGCCGACGGGACGCCCGACGGCGTCGCGTTCGCGCGGTGTACCGTCGGGGGAACAGACGCGACCGACGCCGCGATCGACTGCTGGCGCGCGCTCGGCCGCGAGGACGTCCGCCACGTCGCCTGCGCGGGGGTCGCGCCGGCGTGGTTCAACCTCCTCGACCTCGACCGACTCCGCGAGACGCTCGACCGCCCGGTGTACGCCGTGAGCTACGAGGCGAGCCCCGGGCTCGACCCGGCCCTGCGCGACGCGTTCGACGGCGACGCCCTCGCCGACCGCCTCGCGACGTACCGCTCGCTGCCGCCCCGCGTTCCGGTCGGCTCCGCGGACGCGGACGGCGACGCGCCGGACCCCGACGACCCCCGCTTCGTCCGCGCGGCCGGCCTCGACCCCGAGCGCGCCGCGGCGGCGGTCAGGGGGCTCACCCGGGAGGGCTTCCGCCGCTGCGAGCCGCTCCGGGTCGCCGCGCTCGCGGCGAGCGCCCACCGCGAGGCGGTGACGGGCGACCGAGCGCTCCCCGGGACCGACGCACCTTAGACGGCCGCGCCCGGACCCGTGGGCATGAGCGAACACGGCGGCGACGGGCTCGACGAGGACCTCCGCGTGCCCGCCTGCGAGCGGTGCCCGGAACTGGTCGCGTCGCGGAGCCGGATCGTCGACGGCGTCGGCCCGACGGACGCGGACCTGCTGTTCGTCGGCGAGGGGCCGGGCGCCACCGAGGACGAGGAGGGGGAGCCGTTCGTCGGGCGGTCAGGCGACGTGCTCGACGAGGCGTTACGCGACGCGGGGCTCGCCCGCGCCGACGTGCGGATCACGAACTGCGTGCGGTGCCGACCGCCCGACAACCGGGACCCCACGAGCGAGGAGCTGTCGAACTGCCGCGGCCACCTCGAAGCGGAGATAACCCGGCTCGATCCGACGCTGATCGTGACGCTCGGGAAGGTACCGAGCGAACACCTCCTCGGCCGGTCGGTGGCGATCACCTCGGCGTCCGGCGACGTGGTGGACGCGCGGCTCGTCGGCGCGTCGCGGCGCGTACTGTTATCCGTTCACCCGGCGGCGACGCTGTACGACCGGAGCCAGCGCGACGGCTTCTTCGAGACGATAGCGCGGGCGGCCGAGCTGAGCGGCGTCGGCGAGCGCGGGGAAAACGGCGGGGACGGCCAGTCGCGGCTCGGAGAGTTTTAGGCGCTCAGTCCCGCTTGGGACCGTCGCCGATACCGAGCCACTTCTTCGCGTCGAACAGGCCGCGGATCGCTTCGATCAGTCCCTTCCCCTCGTGCTCGCCGGGCCGGAGCCGGGCGCGGATCCGCGAGGAGATGAGCTCGATGCCGAGGACGACGATGAACACCATCACCAGCCCCGCGGCGGTCTGCTGGAACTCGAAGAGGTCCTGACTGTTCCGGATCATCAGCCCGAGGCCGCCGGCGCCGACGACCCCGAGCGAGATGGCGATCCGGGTGTTGATCTCCAAGATGTACAGCGTCCACGCGATGAAGGAGCGCGACACCTGACTCAGCATCCCGAAGCTCACGGTCTGGGTGCCCGAGGCGCCCGTCGACCGGATCGCCTCGATCGGCCCCTCCTCGATCTCTTCGAGGTCGTCGGTGAACAGGCGGCCGAGGTTCCCAATGCTGTCGGTCGCGATCGCGAGCACCGCCGTCACCTGTCCCGGCGGCCCGACGGGGATGTACAGGAAGATCCAGACGATCGCGGGGATGGCGCGGATGCCGCTGAGGGTCCCGCGGAAGATGAAGTTGAACGGGAACGGCGTGACGCGCTCGCTGCCGAGTACGCCGAGGATCAGCGCGAACGGGAAGGCGAACACGGTGCCCATGAAGCCGAGGAGGAGCGTCACGAGGCTCGCCTTCACCAGCGTCTGCCGCGGCGACTGGAAGCTCTCGACGATGCGGGCGCCGCCCTCGCCGAAGCTCGCCGGGATCGCCTGAAGCCCCGTGATCCCCTGGTCTTTGGTGTAGATCGTGAAGTTCTGGAAGTCGGGGGGGAAGAAGCCGGTCGCGATGAACTCGTACATCGCCGGGAGCCGTCCGGCGACGACGTTCGGCTGGAACCCGATGAAGCCGAGCCCCCAGTAGGTGACGCCGAGGACGGCGGCGAGCAGCGCGCTCCACAGCAGGTACTTGAGGCGCCGGAGCCGTTCGAGCGAGCGGAACTGGTCGGCGATCGCGGAGTCGGACGGGGAGCTCACGCCTCTCGCCCCCCGTCTGCGGCCGCGTCGGCCTCGGCGTCGGTCTCGCCCAGTTCCTCGCTCGTCGTCCCGGTCGGGACCGTCTTGCCGTCCTGTGCGCTGCCGTAGTAGATCCGGTCCATCTCGTCCATCGTGAGGTCGTCGGCGTCGCCGTCGAAGATCACCTCGCCGTCGCGGATCCCGAGGAACCGATCCCCGAACTCGCGCGCGATGTTCACCTGGTGGAGGCTGGTGATCGTCGTGAGGTCCTGCTCGGTCGCGGCCTTCTTGAGGTAGCGCATCACGTCGCGGGCGGCCTTCGGGTCGAGGCTGGCCACCGGCTCGTCGGCGAGGACGATCTCGGGGTTCTGAACCAGCGCGCGGGCGATCCCGACGCGCTGTTTCTGCCCGCCGCTCATCGACTCGGCGCGCTGTCCCGCCTCGTCGAGGAGGCCGACCGTCTGGAGGGCTTCCAGGGCGGTCCGCTTGTCGTCGTCGTCGTGCATCCCGAGGGCGCTCCGGAGGAGGCCGTTCCGGGAGAGCGCGCCCGACAGCGCGTTGCCGAACGCGGTCTTGCTCTCGATGAGGTAGTGTTCCTGGAACACCATGCCGACGCTGCTGCGGTTACCCTGGATCTCCTCGTCGCCGATGCGGACGGACCCCTCGGTGGGCTGCGTGAGTCCGTTCAGCACGCGGAGCATCGTCGACTTGCCGGCACCGGAGGGACCGAGGAGGATGACGAATTCGCCCTCGGAGATGGTGAACGATACGTCGTCGAGGGCGACGGTGTCCTCGCCGTATCTCTTGGTGACGTTTTCGAATTCGATCGTTGGCATAGCGTGTGACGTTGTCCGAAAGGGGAGGGATCGGGTGAAAAGTGATCCGAAGTTGGAGACGGGGCCTTACTGGTCGAAGATGTCCGTGCCGACGCCGAGCTCGTTGGCGACGTCGATGACGGACTGGTAGTCCTCCTGGCTCGCCTCGCGGACCTTGCTGAACCAGAGGTCGTCGTCGGTGTCGGACTCGCCGTCGGCACCGTAGTAGATGCTGTCCGGCGCCTCGAGGAACGACTCCTGAATGGCGGACTTCACGTCGTCGCTCAGTTCGGGCGACACCACCATCGGCGCGCGCGGCAGCCCCTCGTCCTCGTGGAGCGTGGTGGCGACCTCCTGCCAGGCGTCCGGCGCGGGGCCGGTGCCGGTGTCGCGGACGAAGCCGCCCATCGCGGCGGCGTCGACCTGGCCCTGTTCGAGCAGGGTGTACGAGCCGACGTGACCGCCGGCGAAGCGGGCGTCGAACTCGGCCTGCGAGCCGTCGCCCTCGGGCAGACTGCCGATGTCGAGGCCGCCCTCGCTCGACATGCTGTACAGCGGGTACAGCGCACCGCTGGTCGACAGCCGGTCGGAGAAGGCGACGGTCTTGCCGGACAGGTCCGACAGCTCCGTGATGTCGCTGTCGTTCGGCGTCGCGATGATGCTCTTGTACGTCCAGCCGCCGTAGCCGAACCGCTGGAGGATGATCTCCGCGTTCCCGGTCTTCACGCCGAGGGCGGCCGCGAACGGCCCCGTCTCCGCGACGTCGGTCGTGCCCTGGCCGAGCGACTGGATGATCGCGCTGTAGTTACTGCCGACGTTCCCCTCGACTGAGAGGCCGTCGGGGACCTCGTAGTTCTCCTTCAGATAGCTCCCCACGTGGTCGAGCAGCGGGGAGTACTGCACCTCGAGGTCCTCCTGCGGGACCGACGGCGAGATGCCGAAGTCGACCTTCCCGTCGCCGCCGAACGACATCTGCGAATCGCCGCCGTCGGAGCCGTCAGACCCGTCAGACCCGTCGGATCCGTCGGACCCGTCCATCCCGTCGCCGCCGTCGGACCCGTCGCCGCCGTCGGACCCGTCGCCGCCGCCGCTACAGCCTGCGAGTCCAACGATACTTGCCGCACCCGCGATCTTGAGGAATTTGCGTCGTTGCGCCATGAGGTGTCCATTTGATGCTTTTACTGGCGTTTCAAAAGTGTTGCTGTTAATATATACACACGACTCTATACCGCTATGTAACAGTTCCCGGATGGAAACTGACTTCCACCGCGGTCGCGAACCGGAACCATGGACGAATCACCAACGGACGCCGAGGTGTCCGTCGCGCTCGTGGACTACGGGCTCGGGAACCTCCGGTCCGCGACCCGCGGGCTGGAGCGCGCGGGCGCGTCCGTCGAGATCACCGACGACCCCGAGGCGTTCGCGGCCGCCGACGGCGTCGTCCTCCCCGGCGTCGGCGCGTTCCGTGAAGGGATGGAGAACGCCGGCCCGCTGCGCGAGGCGCTGACCGACCACGCCGAGGCGGGGCGCCCCCTCTTCGGGATCTGCCTCGGGATGCAGATGCTCCTCACGACGAGCGAGGAGGCCGACCACGCGGGCGAAGGCGAGGTGACGGGCCTCGACCTGATCCCCGGCACCAACGTCCGCTTCGAGGTGGACCGGAAGGTGCCGCACATGGGCTGGAACGAGCTCGAAGTCGAGCGCGACCACCCGATCGTCGACGGGGTCGACGGCGAGCACGCCTACTTCGTCCACTCCTACTACGCCGCGCCGGACGACGCCGACGCGGTCGTCGCCACCGCCGACTACGGGGTCGACTTCCCGGCGGTCGTCGCCAACGAGGCGGGCAACGTGTTCGGCACGCAGTTCCACCCCGAGAAGAGCGGCGAGACGGGGCTGAAGATCCTGCGGAACTTCGTCGACTACTGCGCCGAGCGGTAGCCGGCGGCCGCGCCCGCTCCCCTCAGAGCTCGTCGTACGGGCCCGGCTTGGCCGCCGTCAGGCGGTCGACCTGCTCGTCCGAGAGGTCGATCGCCGCGGCCGCGAGGTTCTCTCGCAGCTGGTCGACGGTCCGGGCGCCGACGATCGGCGCCGTGACGCCGTCGCGGTGCGAGAGCCACGCGAGCGCGGTCTGCGCGGGCGAGGCGCCGACCTCGTCGGCGACCGCGTCCAGCTCGTCGTGGACGTCGAAGTTCTCCTCGGTGAGGTACGCCTCCTGGAACCGGCTCGACTCCGCCGCCTTCGAGTCGCCGGGCAGGTCGGCGTCGCGGTCGTACTTCCCGGTCAGGAAGCCCTGTCCGAGCGGGCTCCACGGGGAGACGGCGAGGTTCCGCTGGCGCGCGAACTCCAGGTACTCCCCCTCGATCTCGCGGTCGACGAGGTTGTAGCGCGGCTGGAGCACCGTGAACGGCTCCCAGCCCTCGCTGCGGGCGATCTCGTTGGCGCGGGCGACCTTCCAGGCGTTCGGGCGGAGCGTCGAGGCGCCGAGGTAGTGGACCTTCCCGGACTCGACGAGCCCGTTCAGCGTCTTCATCAGCTCGCGGGCGGGGGTCTCGTCGTCCCAGCGGTGGATGTAGAGGACGTCGACGTAGTCGGTGTCGAGCCGGTCGAGCAGGGCGTCGACGCGGTGGCGCACGTTCTTGCGGTTCGTCCCGCGGCTGTTCGGGTCGCCGTCGCGGATCTGCCAGTACACCTTCGAGGCGACCGTGTAGCGCTCGCGGTCGCGCTCGGCGAGCCAGTCGCCGATCCAGCGCTCGCAGTCGCCGCCGCCGTACACGTCGGCGGTGTCGATGTACCGCCCGCCGGCGGTCTCGTAGGCGTCGAGCAGCTCGTGGGCGCGCTCCTCGTCGATCTCAACGTTCCCCGCCTCGGTCACGCGGCCGAACCGCCACGTGCCGAACTGGAGCTCGCTCGTCCGCAGGCCGGTCCGACCCAGCGGCACGGTTCCCAGATCGATCTCGTCGAGTTCGGGCGTCATCGCCGAACGGTTGTCGCGGTCGACGCAAAAAGGCTCAGCAACCGGATGCGATGTGCGAACGCGTGGCGATCGCGGGGGCGGGACGGCGCCGGGAACGTCGCTCCGGTTTCCGACGGGGTCCGGCGTCGAACCGACGCCACCGGGTCGCGACGGTCACTCGCACGTCACGGCGAAGTCCTCCTCCGCCGCGGCCGCGGTACACACCGGGCAGCCGGTGTCGAGGATGGTCTCCCGCATCGCGTCGTTGACCTCGATGGTCTGCTCGCAGTCCGGACAGGTGAAGTGAACGGTGGTCAACGCTTACCCTCTCGTTCCCTCCGGACGCGGTCTGCGGACATAAATGGACGGTTCCGACCGGGTCACTCGGTCCGCGGCACGGCGTACGCGCCGACCGCGAGGAAGACCGCCGCGAGCGCTGTCAACACGAGGAGGTCGCCGGCCCACTGCCCGCCGGTGAAGGTGATCGCCCGGGTCCCCCGCGCGAAGTACGTCAGCGGCGAGGCGGCGACCGCGGGCAGGAACCACTCCGGCAGGAGCGCCGGGGTGACGAACGTCTCGGAGAGGAAGAGCAGGGGGAGCGCGACCGTGTTGCTCGCGGCGATCACGCCGTCCTGCGAGTCGGCGAGCGCGCCGAGGACGGCGCCGAGCCCGCAGAAGAGCGCGACCGCGACCGCGACGAACACCGGCAGGGCGGCCAGCGCGGGCGAGACGACGAGCGTCGCGTCGGTCACCGCCAGCACGAGGCCGAGGATGAGCAGGCTCGCGGCGCCGATGATGCCGACGTTGACGAGCGTGTGCGCGACGAGCCACTCGGCGCGGGAGAGGGGCGTGGTCGCCAGCTTCTCGAACCGCCCGCCGTCGCGGTGGCGCGCGATCTCGGAGCCGACCCGCGACAGCGGCGTGAACAGGACGACGACCGCGAGGTAGCCGGGGATGTAGTAGCCCGCCGGCTCGGCGAAGAGGCCGCCGCCGGTCGGCTGCGTCCGCACCAGCGCGCCGAAGATGACGACGAGGATGACCGGGAAGAAGAACGTGAAGAACACCGCGGTCCGGCGCCGGGTGAACGACCGCGCCGCCGCGACCGCCTCGGTCCCGATCCGCCCGAGCCGGGTCATCGCTCGCCTCCGTCCACTGCCGCGGCCGGCGTCTCCTCTGTATCCCCTCCCCGCCGCGCGTACTCCTCGCCGGTGAGCCGCAGGTACACGTCCTCCAGCGACGGCTCCGACCACGACAGCGAGTCGAAGGCGACCCCGGCGCCGTCGAGCGCGTCGACGGCGGCGCCGATCGCCTCGGGCCGCACGCCGCGCACCCGGAGCCCCCCGTCGGTCGCCTCGACGGAGGGGTCATCGCCGAGGCGCTCGCGGACGCCGGCCGCGACCGCCGCGACGGTCTCCTCCGTCGCCGGCCCCGCGGTCGCGGCGGCGCTGGAGGCGGCCGGCGGCGTCGAGCCGCGGCGCGCCGCCGTGCTCGGCGACCAGCCGGTCCGGCGCCCCGCTCGCGACGACCCGCCCGTCGCGGAGCATGGCCACGCGGTCGGCGAGCCGCTCGACCTCGTCCATCGCGTGGCTCGTGAGGAAGACGGTCGTCCCGTCGGCTGCGAGCCGCTCGATCAGCCGGTGGATCGCCCGCCGGCCGGCGGGGTCGATCCCCGTCGTCGGCTCGTCGAGGAAGAGGAGATCCGGGTCGTTGACGACCGCGGTCGCGACGCAGGTGCGGCGCTTCTGTCCGCCCGAGAGCGTCTCGTACCAGGCGTCGGCGTCGTCGGCCATCCCCACGTCGCCGAGGACCGCCTCGGTGTCGCGGGCCGCGTCGTAGAGGCCGCCGTAGTAGTCGACCAGCTCGCGGGCCGTGAGCCGCGCGGGCGGGTCGAACGACTGCGGGAGCAGCCCGATCCGGCTCGGGTCGACCTCGCGGGGCGGCGCACCGAAGACGCGCAGGTCGCCCTCGGCCTCGGTGGTCCCGGTGAGCGCGCGCACCAGCGTCGTCTTCCCGGCGCCGTTGGGGCCGATGAGCCCGAACACCTCGCCGGCGGCCACGTCGAGGTCGACCCCGTCGAGCGCGTCGACGTCGCCGTACGCCTTCCGGACCCCCTCGCCGACGACGACGGGGTCGCCCGCGGGCGCGTCCGAGCCCCCCGCGTCCGCCCCGGCGGTCCCGCTCCCGCCCGCGTCGGCGGTCGCTGTCTCGTCCATGCGACCGAGTCCGGTCGCCGCGCGCGTAAGGGTTGCCTCTCGCCGCCGCGCGTCCCGGTCCGTTACGCCTAAGCGACGCGCCGCCGACCCACGGGACATGCACTACCACGAGGCGGCGGCGTTCCTCTTCGACCTCCGCCGCTTCTCGGTCAAGCCCGGCACGGAGCGGGTGGAGGCGCTGCTCGCGCACCTCGGGGACCCGCACGAGGAGGTCCCGTTCGTCCAGATCGCCGGCTCGAACGGAAAGGGCAGCGCGGCGCGGCTGACGGAGTCGGTCCTCCGCGAGGCGGGGCTGTCGGTCGGCCTCTACACCTCCCCCCACCTCTCGGCGCTCGCCGAGCGCGTCCGCGTCGACGGCCGGCAGATGACCGAGTCGGCGATCGCCGACTTCGTCGCGGAGGTGCGCCCGTGGCTGATCGACCGCGCCGCCGCCGGCGAGCCGCTCACCTTCTTCGAGGTCGTGACGGCGATGGCGGTCCGGGAGTTCGCGCGCCGCGAGGTCGACGTGGCGGTCCTGGAGGTCGGCCTCGGCGGCGAGTACGACGCGACGAGCGCGGTCGACCCCGTCGCGACCGCCGTCACGAACGTCTCCCTCGAACACACCGCGGTCCTCGGCGACACGATCGGGGAGATCGCCCGCACGAAGGCCCGGATCGCCCGCCCCGACGCGCCGTTCGTCACCGCCTGCGAGGGCGAGGCGCTGGACGTGGTCCGCGAGGTCGCCGGCGAGGCCGGCGCGCCGGTGACGCGAGTGACCGGCGACGGCGACGACGCGGGCTCGGCCGACGAGGGTGACCCCGCGGACGAGACCGACGACTCGCCCGCGCTCACCGCGACCTACGAGGGCCGCGTCAGCGCCACCGACGCCGCGGTCTCGCTCGCCGGCGAGCGCGAGGGGACCTACCGGATCCCGCTCGTCGGGCGCCACCAGGCCGCGAACGCGGCGGTCGCCGTCGCGCTCGCGGACCGGACCGCGGCGGCGCTGGGGACCGACCTCCCCGACCGCGCCGTGCGCGACGGCCTGGCGCGGGCGACGTGGCCGGGCCGGTTCGAGGTGGTCGACACGGCGCCGCTGACCGTCCTCGACGGCGCGCACAACCCCGCGGCCGCCCGGACCCTCGCCGCGACGCTCGACGAGTACGACTACGACGACCTCCACCTCGTGTACGCCGCGATGCACGACAAGGACCACGCCGAGACGGCGGCCGGGCTCCCGGACGCGGCGACGGCGGTCACCTGTCGCCCCGCCATCGACCGCGCCGAGGACCCCGCCGTGCTCGCGGCCGCGCTCCGGTCGGCGGGCGTCGACGAGGTGACGGCCGGCGACGACGTGGCGGACGCGCTCGCGGCCGCGACCGACCGCGCCGCCGACGGCGACTGCGTGCTGCTCGTCGGCTCGCTGTTCGCGGTCGCCGAGGCCCGGGCGGCGACCGTCCGGACGGTCCGCGAGCGGACGGTCCGGGGGCCCGCCGACGCGGCGCACGCCCTCGACACGGCCGGCGTCCCGCCCGGGGGCGTCGCGGCCCACCGGGACGGCGTCGACCACCGCGTCCTCACGCTCCGGCTGCGCGGCGACCGGGCCGAGCGCGTCGCGAGCGAGGCCCGGGCGGTCGGCGGCGACGCCGCGCTCGGCGGGCTCGGGGCGGGCGAGGACCGGGGCGCCGGCGGCGAGCAGGTCCCGGTCACCGTCGCGGGCACGGTCGCGGAGCTGCGCGCGCTCGTCGGCCGCCTCGACGCGGCCGACGGTGGCGGGCTCGGCGGCGTGGCGGCCGACCTCGCCGCGGCGGCCGGGATCGACGCTGACGAAACCGGCGGAACGGAGGGCGAGAGCGACGCGGCCGATCCAGACGCCCCCGACTACCCGTGGACCGACCGCACCGCGGTGATGGGCGTGCTCAACGTCACGCCGGACTCGTTCCACGACGGCGGGCGCCACGCCGACCTCGACGACGCGGTCGCGGGCGTCGAGCGGATGGTCGACGCCGGGGTCGACATCGTCGACGTCGGCGGGGAGTCGACCCGCCCGGGCGCGGAGCCGGTCCCCGTCGAGGAGGAGATCGAGCGGGTCGTGCCCACGGTCGAGGCGATCCAGTCGGTGCCCGCGGTCGGCTCCGGCGAGGTGCTGGTCTCGGTCGACACGCGCAAGCCCGCGGTCGCCGAGGCGGCGCTCGACGCGGGCGCGGACGTCATCAACGACGTGACCGGGCTGGAGGGCCCCGAGATGCGCTCGGTCGTCGCCGACGCCGACTGTCCGGTGATCGTGATGCACAGCCTCGACGCGCCGGTCGACCCGGACGCCGACCCCGAGTACGACGACGTGGTCGGCGAGGTCGTCGACGCCTTACGCGAGCGGCTGGCGCTGGCGGACACGGCCGGCATCGACCGCGACCGCGTTATCGTCGACCCCGGGCTCGGCTTCGGGAAGTCGCCGGCGGAGGACTTCGAACTGCTCGCCCGCTGCGGGGAGTTCGCGGCGCTCGGTTGCCCCGTCCTCGTCGGCCACTCGCACAAGTCGCTGTACGGCGCGGTCGGGCGCGACGCCGACGACCGCGAGCACGCGACGGTCGCCGGCACCGCGCTCGCCGCCGACCGCGGCGCCGACATCGTCCGGGTCCACGACGTGGCCGAGAACCGCGCCGCGGTCGACGTCGCCGCCGCGGTGAACGGGGCGCTCCGCGGCGGGGGCGACCCCGCGGGGGACGGAGAGTGACTCGGGACCGACGCGCGGTCCGGGCCGCCGACGGTCGCTCCCGCCGCGCCGACGGCAGCGTTTTGCCTCGCGGTCCCGTCGCGTCCCTATGACCCGGCGCCTGCTGCTCGGCTGTAGCGCGGTCGGGAACGCGCTCGTCGAACACGCCCGCGACGGGCGCGGCGAGCGCGACGACCTGGTGGCGATCACCGACGACACCGGCTGGGTGTCGACGCTGCGCGACCGCAACGTCGCCACCGTCGAGGCCGACCCGACCGACCCCGGGACCTACCCCGACAGCGCCGGCGTCGTGCTGATCGCGAGCGACGACGCCGAGCGCAACGTCGTCGCCGCTCGCGCGGCCCGCGAGCGGTACCCGGAGGCGCTGATCGTCGCGCACCTCGGGACGGCGCCGACGGACGAGCAGCGCGCGGCGGTCGAGGCGGTCGCCGACCGCGTGGTCGACCCGGTCGAGGCGGTCGCCGACCGCGTCTTCGCGGCGGTCGGCCTCGACGACGCCACCGACCCCGACCCGAACGCGGAGTTCGCCCCCGCCGACGGCGGCGAGAAGCCCGCCCGACTGCTCGCGACGCTCCGGCGGCTCCCGGGGCCGCTGCTCGTCGTCGCCCACGACAACCCCGACCCGGACGCCATCGCGAGCGCGCTGGGCCTGGCGCGGATCGCGGCGTCGATCGGCGTCGAGGCCGACGCCTGTTACGGCGGCGAGATCGCGCACCAGGAGAACCGCGCGATGGTGAACCTCCTCGACATCCGGCTCCGGTCGTTCGACGAGATCGACCTCGACGCCTACGGGGGGGTCGCCCTGGTCGACCACTCCCGCTCGGGGATCAACGACAGCCTCCCCGAGGGCCACCCGGTGGACATCGTCGTCGACCACCACCCGCCGCGGGGGCCGGTCGCGGGGTCGTTCGTCGACATCCGCCCCGCGGTCGGCGCGACGAGCACGCTCGTCTCGGAGTACCTCTCGCGGTACGGGATCGCGCCGGAGCGGGACCTCGCCACGGCGCTCCTGTACGGGATCCGGATCGACACGAAGGACTTCACGCGCGCGACCGCCATCGACGACTTCGAGGCGGCGGCCGCGCTGCTCGCGCACGCCGACGAGTCGACGCTCGAACGCGTCGAGAGCCCGAGCGTGAGCCCGGAGACGCTGCGCGTCCTCGCGGCCGCCATCGAGAACCGGGACGTGCGGGGGTCGGTGGCGGCCTCCTGCGTCGGCGAGATCGCCGACCGCGACGCGCTCGCGCAGGCCGCCGAGCGGCTCCTCGACCTGGAGGGCGTGACGGTGACGTTCGTCTACGGGTACATGGAGGGAGTCATCTACGGCTCCGCCCGCGCCCGCGGCGCGGACCTCGACGCGGGCGAGCTGCTGCGCGACGCGCTCGACCCCGTCGGCTCCGCCGGGGGCCACGCGGCGATGGCCGGCGCGCAGGTCCCGCTCGGCATCCTGAGCGAGGTCTCGGAGTCCGAGCCGCTGGCGGACGTCGTCGAGGCGTTCGTCGCCGGGCGGTTCTTCGAGGCGCTCGACGACGCGCCGACGCAGCCCACCGGGCTCCCGCCCGAGTTCCCGACGGACTGACCGCACGGGACCGACGGATGGCACGATGTCGCACGGCGCCGTAACGCATTCGGCGCCGGCCCGCGAGGCGCCCGACATGCCCGACGGCCTCTACGACGAGCGCCCGCGGCTGTACGACGCGATCCAGTCCGAGTGGGACTACGACCGCGACGTCGCCTTCGTCCGCGACGCGCTCGCCGACCGCGGGGGCGACCCCGACCGCTTGCTGGAGGTCGGCTGCGGCACCGGCGAGCACACGCGCCGGCTCGCCGCCGGGGGTCTCGACGTGACCGCCATAGACGTCCACGAGGGGATGCTCGGCGTCGCGCGCGAGAAGTGCGCCGACCTCGACGGCGACGGCGGCGTCGAGTTCCGCCGGACGGGGCTGCCCGACCCGGATCTGGGCGACGCCGGCCCGTTCGACGCGGCCGTCGCGATCCGTGGCGTCGTGAACCACCTCGCGCCCGCGGACCTCGACCCCGCGCTGGCCGCGCTCCGCGACCGCCTGCGGCCGGGCGGCGTCCTCGTCTTCGACAACTCCCCGCTGCCGCCCGCGGGGAACCGACCCGGGCTCGACGTGGGCCGCGACGCGGACGGCGCGGTCGAGTACGTTCGCGTCGCGCACCACGCCGCGACCGGCGACGGCCGCCTCGACTGGCGGGCGGTGACGTTCACGCCCGACGGCGACCCCTTCGTCGACGCCCGCCGGATGACGCCGTTCGCCGACGAGCGGATCGCCGACGCGCTCGCGGCGGCCGGGTTCGACGAGGTCGATACCGCCGACGGCTACGGCCCGGCCGACGACCGGAGCGTGTTCGTCGCGGTGCGGTAGGTGCGGGTCGGGGTACGGTGGCGTGATCGTCGCGGTTCGAGGGGGCGGTCGTCGCGGCTTGAGGGGACGGTCGTGCGGGAATCGCGCAACGGTCGCAACGTACATACGGCGCGCCGGCGAACCGGATCACATGACCGACGACATCGTCGAACACCGTCGACTCATCATCGCCGGCACCGGTATCTCGGGGCTCTCGGCGGCGATCTACGCCGCCCGGTCGAACAACGACCCGCTGCTCATCGAGGGCGACGAGCCGGGCGGCCAGCTCACGCTGACGACCGACGTGGAGAACTACCCCGGCTTCCCCGAGGGCGTCTCCGGGCCGGGCCTGATCAACGACATGAAAGAGCAGGCCGAGAAGTTCGGCGCCGAGGCCCGCAACGGCGTCATCGAGGACGTCTCCAAGGAGCCCGCGGGCCACTTCCGCGTCGCGCTCACCGACGGCGACGTCTACACCGCCGACGCCGTCATCGCCGCGTCGGGCGCCAGCGCGCGGACGCTCGGCGTCCCCGGCGAGGACGAGCTGATGGGGTACGGGCTCTCGACGTGCGCGACCTGCGACGGCGCGTTCTTCCGCGGCGAGGACATGCTCGTCGTCGGCGGCGGCGACGCCGCGATGGAGGAGGCGAACTTCCTGACGAAGTTCGCGGACACCGTCTACGTCGCCCACCGCCGCGAGGAGTTCCGCGCCGAGGACGTGTGGATCGAGCGCACGATGGACGCCGTCGAGGAGGGCGACATCGAACTGCTCCTCAACACCGAGCTCACCGAGATCCACGGCACGCCCGAGGACGGCATCGACCGCGTGACGCTCGTCGAGCACCCCGACGGCCACCCGAAGGAGAAGCTCGACGACCCCGCGACCGCCGACGAGGTCGACGAGTACGACTTCGACGTGGGCGCCGTCTTCTACGCCATCGGCCACACGCCGAACACGGACTTCCTCGAGGGGACCGGCATCGAGACCGACGACGACGGCTACCTGATCACCGAGGGCGGCCGCGGCGGCGGGCAGACCCGGACCGGCGTCGAGGGGCTGTTCGGCGCCGGCGACGTGGTCGACTTCCACTACCAGCAGGCGGCCACCGCGAGCGGCATGGGCGTGAAGGCCGCGCTCGACGCCGACGAGTACCTCTCCGACCGCGAGCGCGCCGGCGAGCTGTACGAGGGCGAGGTCGACGCCGCGGCCGCGGACGACTGATAATCGCGTAGTTCCGCGGTTCCTTATCTATCACCGTTGGGTCTCGCTTTCGGGGTCCGACGACTGATAGACCGCGGGTCGACCGTTCATTTATAAATAACCGGCTGTGAATCGGCGGCGAACGATTTCAAACTCCCAGCCGCTCGCTTATGCATCGCTGACCGTAGATCGACGGCGAACGGCTTCAGAGCCCCAGCCGCGAGGACTCGCGCGGCTTGCTGTGCTCCTCGCTCAGTCGCTTTGCTCCTTCGCTGCGGTGCTTACTGCGCCGGGCTTCGTCCTCACGGCTGCCTCTTTGAGTCCCACCCGACAGCGACCGCACAGCACCTCACGCCTCCCCAGCCTCGCGGCTCGTTCGGGGCTCCCTGCGGTCGCCCCTCACTCACCGCGTCCCTCGCGCGTGCTGCCTCGCGACCTCCGCTTCGCTCCGGTCGCTCGCAGGCACGCGCCACCGCAGTTCTATTTATAAATACTCGCAGTGCTCGCCCGATCTACGACAGGATCTCCACGTCGTACCCCTCCGCTTCGAGCGCGTCGACGATGTCGGCGGCGTGTTCGGCGTCGTCGGTCTCTAATTCGAGTTCGAGCTCGGCGGCGTTGACGGCCACGTCGCGGGAGGTGCGGTCGTGGTGGACCGCGTACACGTTCGCGCCGGTGCGCGCGACGATGCTGGAGACCCGCTCCAGCTCGCCGGGCCGGTCCTTCAGGTCGATCGTGATCTTGAGGTACCGACCCATCTGGACGAGGCCGCGCCGGACCACGGTGCCGAGGCGGTTGAGGTCGATGTTGCCGCCGCAGAGCGCGGCGACGATCGTCTCCCCGTCGTCGTACTCGAAGGCGTCCGAGAGGACGGCGGCGAGCGCGACCGCGCCCGCGCCCTCGACGAGCGTCTTCGCGCGCTCCAACAGCAGCGTGAGGGCCAATGCGATCTCGCGGTCGTCGACGGTGACGACCTCGTCGACGTACTCCTCCATGACCGCCAGGGTCTCCTCGCCGACCGACCGCGTCGCGATCCCGTCGGCGATCGTGTCGACGCTGTCGATCTCCGCGACCTCGCCCGCTTCGAGCGACTTCGCGGCCGAGGCGGCGCCCTCCGCCTGAACGCCGACGACGCGCACGTCCGGGATCTGCTCTTTGATCGCTACCGCGACCCCGGAGATCAGGCCGCCGCCCCCGATCGGGACGACGACGGTGTCCAGGTCGGGGCAGTCGTCGACGATCTCCAGCCCGAGCGTCCCCTGGCCGGCCATCACGACGGGGTCGTCGAACGCGTGGACGTAGGTGCGCCCCTCCTCGCGCTCCAACTGGTGGGCGTACGCCTGTGCCTCGTCGTAGTCGACGCCCTCCAGGCGGACGCTCGCGCCGTACCCGCGGGTCGCCTTCACCTTCGAGACGGGCGCGAACTTCGGCATCACGACGGTGGCGTCGACGCCCGCGCGGCTGGCCGCCAGCGCCACGCCCTGCGCGTGGTTGCCGGCGCTCGCGGTGACGACGCCGGCCTCCCGCTCCGCCGCCGAGAGGGTCCGGATCCGGTTCATCGCGCCGCGGATCTTGAACGCGCCGGTCCGCTGGAAGTTCTCCAGTTTGAGGTGGAGGTCGGCGCCGCTCATCTCCGAGAAGGAGCGCGACCGTTCGAGGGGCGTGTGCCGGGCGACGCCCGAGACGCGCTCGCGCGCCTCCCGGATGTCGGCGAGACTGAGCATGCCACCCCGTCGCCGCGCCGACCGCTAATCGGTTCCGGTCGGACGCGACGGGGAACGCGGCGCGCGACCGCCGCGTCGCGGTCGCCGCGCGGGCCGACGCCGCCGATCCGGGCCGCGGATGCGGGTCGACGGCGCGGTCGCTCGCGGTAGTAAAGGGGGGAATGCACGCGTGTGACGTGCGAGTGAAACGAGGCGACGGGAATACAAAAAGGTGAGGCTACCAGAGCGAAAGTGAAACCGCACGACTGCGGCGTCGTCATCCGCCCGTCAGACGGGATCTCGGGGGGTCAGCCGCACCCGAACGTCGCGGTCGTCGAGCACCGCCCTCACCCGGTCCGGAAACGGTCCGGTTCCGGGCCACGCCGCGTCCGCGTCGAGGCGGTCGGGGTCGCCGACGTACACCGCGGCGGTGTCCGGGTAGTCGTCCGGCGCGTCGAGCGGCACGGCCTCGCGGACGTACAGGCCGCCGTCCACGTCCTCGTACGCGTCGAGCGCGTCGACCGCCTCCGTCCGGAGGAGCCGCCCGGCGGTCTCGCCGCCCGGGGCGAGCGTCGGGTACCGCCCCTCCACGAGCCGGAGGCCGTCGAGGGTCGCCGGCCCGACGAAGACGAACGAGTCGACGACCTCGGCGACCCGCTCCGGTTCGGTCAGCGTCCCGTACACGAAGACGTCCATGGGATCGATGGGTCGCTCGCGGGTTTCAACGTTCGGCCGCGCCCGCCGTCGGCGTCCGCCTCGCCGACCCCTCCAGATTCGCCCACCGCGCGGACCGCGTCGCCGCCGGGCGCTCGCCGATCCGGAACGACTTTGGTCGTCACCTCGCTGTTTCCCACAATGTCGACCTTTCGAGGGTCCCACGCCGTCTCCGCGCTCGGCGTCGGGACCCTCGTCGCCGCCGTCATCCACCACGGCACCGAAATCGGCGCCGTGTCGGGGGCCGCGGGGCCGCTGCTGGCGCTGGCGCTCGACGGCGGGATCGCTGTCGCCGTGATCGTCACGGGCCGCCGGATCGCCGCGCGTGACCTCTCCCCGACCGAGGAGTGGCGGGTGGCGCGGTGGGCCGCCGCCGGCACCGTCCTCGCCGTCGGCGCCTTCGCCGCCACGCTCGCGGTCCGCGTCGCCGAGGGGCGGCCGCTCGTCGAGCCGCTGTTCCCGATGCTCGTCGCCGCCGGCGCCGGGAGCCTCGGCGGCGCGACGGCCGGGTACTACGCGGTCCGGCAGGCGGCCGAGGCCCGCCGTGCGCGCGACGCCGTCCGGGCCGTCTCGTTCGTGAACCACCTCCTCCGTCACGACCTCCGCAACGACCTCTCGACGATCCACGGCTACGCGGACCTGCTCGCGGCCGAGTCCGACGGCGACGACCACGCCGCGGTGGTGGCCGCGAAGGCCGACGAGGGGCTCGACCGCATCGAGGCGACGAGCGCGGTCGCGGACGCGATCCTCGGCGACGCGGACTCCAGCCGCGTCGACCTCGCGGAGACGACGCGGGGCGTGCTGGCGAGCGTCGCGGACGACGAGTCCGTGACGGTCGAGTCCGACCTGCCGGAGGCGGCGCCCGTCGCGGCCAACGACGGCGTGCGCTCGGTCGTCCACAACCTCGTCGAGAACGCGATCGAACACGGCGGCCGGGATGTCACCGTCCGCGTCGCGGTCCGGGTCGGCGCCGACGGCGACGCGTCCGGCGACGGCGACGCGCTCGCGGACGGCGTCGCCGTCGCAGACGACGAGGTCGCGCTCGTCGTCGAGGACGACGGCTCGGGACTCCCGCCGGAGATTCGAGACGGGTCGTTCTTCGCCGACGATCGGTCGGCTGCGGACCCGAACGGCGGCGTCAGCGGCCTGCGGCTGGTCGCCACGCTCGCGGAGGCGTACGGCGGGTCCCTCGCCCCCGGCGAGTCGCCCCTCGGCGGCGCGCGCTTCGTGGTGACGCTCCCGCACGCACCGGCCGGCTCGACCGGCTCCGACACGTAAAAACCGCGGGCGACCGTCCCGGACGACAGATGGACTTCCCGCGGCTGCGGCGCGTCTGGAGGCGCGTGTTCTCGCTCGCGTGGCCCGTCATGGCCGAACAGACGTTCCGCACCGCGATGCGGACGACGGACGTCCTCGTCACCGCGCTGTTCTCGCCGGCCGCCGTCGTCGCCATCGGGCTCGCCGACCTGTACGCCCGGTTCCCGCTGCGGATCGGCCTCGGCCTCGGCGGCGGGGCCATCGCGCTCTCCTCGCAGGACACCGGCGCGGGCGCGGCGGAGAACCGCGACGAGGCGGTGACGCAGGCGATCCTGCTCGGCGCGCTCGCCGGGGTCCCGTTCGTCCTCTTCGGCTTCCTTTTCGGCGAGTTCGCGATCGGCGTGTTCGGCCGGCTCGTCGGCGAGCGCACCTCGCCCGCGGTCGTCGACCTCGGCTCCACGTACCTCGCGATCGTGTTCGCCACCGCGCCGGCGCGCCACGTCGCCCTCGTCGGCGCCCGCGCGCTCCAGGGGACCGGCGACACCCGCACGCCGATGTACGTCAATATCGCGGCCAACTCCGTCAACATCGCGGGGTCGGTGACGCTCGGGCTCGGGCTGTTCGGGCTCCCGCGGCTCGACGTCCTCGGCGTCGGCCTCGCGACCGCGGGCGCGAACGTCCTCACCGCCGGACTGCTCTGCTTCGCCATCTGGGGCTCGTGGACCGACGCGGAGTTCGCGTGGCCCCGCGACCTCACGATCGCGAAACAGCTCCTCGTCGTGAGCGCGCCCCGCGTCCTGGAGGGGTTCGGCTCCGAGATCGCGGAGTTCCCGTTCAACGCGCTCCTCTTAGGCTTCGGCGAGACGGTCAACGCCGGCTTCCAGATCGGCCGCCGCGTCTACCAGCAGGTGACCGGCCCGCTCTCGCGCGGCTACAACGTGGCGGCGTCGGTGCTCGTCGGCCAGGCGCTCGGCGAGGGCGACCCGGAGGCCGCGCGGTTCAACGGGTGGGCCGTCGCGGGCCTCGGCGTGCTCACGGTCGGGTCGATCGGGCTCGGGCTCGTCGTCGCCGCGCCGCGGATCGTGCCCGTATTCACCGACGACGCGGCGACGGTCGCGTCTGCGGTCGACTTCGCGCGGGTGTACGGCGTCGCCGGCGCCGCCCTCGCCTGCTTCTCCGCGCTCTCCGGCTCGCTCCAGGGCGCCAGCGAGACCCGGATCCCCCTCGTCGCGCGCGTCTCGGCCATGTTCGGACTGTTCTTGGGCCTCTCGTGGGTCCTCGGCCGCACCGCCGGCCTCGGCCCGACCGGCGCGTACGTCGGCGTCTCCGCCGCGTACGCCTGGATGGCGCTCGTCGTCGCCGCCGGCTTCCGTTACACGGACTGGGCGACCCGCGCCGCGGACATGATGGACGCCCGCGGGTCCGGACCGGGCGCTGACCCCGACGCGCCCACGGACGACTCGCCGTGAGACGGTGCCGCGGGAGAGGCGCCCGTCCCGCAGGGGAACAGTGATACGGCCGGCGGCCGTCGCCGACGTATGTCGAACGAGACGCTGTACGAACGCCTCGGCGGCGAACCGGCCATCGGCGCGGTCGTCAACGAGTTCTACGACCGGGTGCTCGACGACGACCGGGTGAACCACTACTTCGACGACGTGGACATGGCCGACCAGCGCTCGCACCAGACCAAGTTCCTGAGCGCCGTCACCGGCGGGCCGATGCAGTACGAGGGGGAGGAGATGGCGACCGCGCACGAGGAACTGGCGATAACCGACGCGGAGTTCGAGGTCGTCGCGACGCACCTCGACGAGGCGCTGCGGGCCTTCGACGTCGACGACGCCGACCGCGAGGCGGTGATGGAGGCGGTCGCCGGGTTCGAGGACGACGTGGTCGGCGACCCGGGCGGAGACGAGTAGCGGCGAGCGAAGGGGTAGCCGACCCGCCCGCGGGCGAGGGACCGCGGATCAGGGCTCGCCGCCGAGCGACTCCTGCTCGGAGCCCGGGTCGCCACGCAGCCGGCGGCGGCGCTTGTCGTACGCCGCCTCCAGCTTCGCGTTCGTGGCCCGGGAGACGAGGTAACAGTCCGCGTCGCCGTCGTCTCGGGGGTGCGCGCTCGCGACCCAGACGTGGCCGTCGCCGGCCGAGAGGTCGTCCGCCCACCGCTCGGCGGCCGCGCGGCTCTCGAAGGCGTGACGCGACCCGTCCTCGAAGACGAGCCGGCCCACCTTCGCGTTCCGCTTGCGCGCGGACGGCTTGATCGCGACGACGACGCTCACACCCCGAGATCGGACGCCATCGGGTAAAAACCTCGTCAGACGCCGGCGTCAGTCGTCGGCGACCGCGCCCGGCTCGGCGTCCGCGGCGTCGGCCTCGGCCGCGAGCAGGCGGTCGAGCCCGTCGACCATCCCGACGACGCTCGCGCGGGTGATGTCCGCGTCCGACGCCGAGACGCTCACCGAGCGGTCGCCCCGCGACAGGTCGACCTCGACGGTGACGACCGCGTCCGTGCCGCCCGTGATCGCGTCGACGTGGTAGGAGTCGAGGTCGAACGCCACGCCGCCGTCCGTGCCCTCCTCGCCGCTCCCGTCGCCCGAAAGCGCCGAACGGACCGCCTCCAGCCCGGCGTCGACGGGCCCGGCGCCGGTGCCGGAGGCGACCCGCTCGTCGTCGCCGACGCGGAGCCGCACCGAGGCGGTCGGGAGGTTGCCGCCGGAGGTCGCCGAGAGGTCGACGAGCTCGACGTGGCGCTCGCGCTCGCGCCCCCGCACGTCGTCGGCGATGGCGAGCAGGTCGGCGTCGGTGACGCGCTTCCCGCGCTCGCCCAGCTCCTTGACGCGGGCGACGACCTCGCGCAGCTCGTCGTCGTCGACCGCCACGTCGTGCTCGGCGAGCGCGGCCTTCACCCCGGCGCGGCCCGCGTGCTTGCCGAGGACGAGCCGGCGCTCGCGCCCGACCGTCTCCGGCGGGTACGGCTCGTACATCGTCCCGTCCTTCAGCGTCCCGTCGGTGTGGATCCCGGACTCGTGGGCGAAGGCGTTGGCGCCGCAGACGGCCTTGTTCGGCGGGAGCGCGACGCCGGTCGCCTCCGAGACGGTCCGGCAGAGCCGGTAGAGCCGCGAGAGGTCGACGGTGTCGACGCCGTACGACTCGCCGAGCGCGATCGCGACCTCTTCGAGGGCGACGTTGCCGGCGCGCTCGCCCACGCCGAGGACGGTGCCGTGGACGGTGTCGGCGCCCGCCTTCAGCCCCGCGTGGACGTTCGCCAGCCCGAACCCGAGGTCGTCGTGGGTGTGGAGGCTCGTCGGGCCGAGGTCGGCGAGCCGCGAGACGACCCGGGCGGTGCGCTCGGGGTCGGCCGCGCCGACCGTGTCGCAGTAGCAGATCCGGTCGGCGCCGGCGTCGAGGCCGGCGCCGAGCAGGCGTTCGAGGTAGTCGAGGTCGGCCCGCGAGCCGTCCTCGCCGAGCACCTCGACCCACAGCCCGTGGTCCTTCGCGTGCTCGACGAGCTCGACGGTCGTCTCGACGACCTCGTCGCGGGTCGAGCCCACCTTCGTCTCGACGTGCTTGTCGGAGGCGGGGACGACGAGGTTCACGCCGTCGACGCCGCAGCCGAGCGCGTGGTCCACGTCGCGTTTCACCCCGCGGGCGAAGCTCGTCACCGTCGCGTCCAGCCCCTCGTCGGCGACGCGCCGGATCGCCTCGCGCTCGCCTTCCGAGGTACACGCCGAGCCGGCCTCGATCAGGTGGACGCCCGCGGCGTCGAGCTCGCGGGCGACGCGGACCTTCTCGCCGGGCGTCAGCGAGACGCCCGGCATCTGTTCGCCGTCGCGCAGGGTGGTGTCTAACAGCTGTACCTCGTCGAGGTCTGTGAGCGGTGTTCGGGTCAAAAGGGAGTCCGTCGGCTCTGCGGTGGTCTCGGGGTCGGTGCCGCCGCGGGGCGGTCGTGCCCCGTCGTCGTTATCGCCGGAGAATTTCGCGGCCAGCCGCCGCGAGGCGACTTCCTCTATCCTCCGAACGATCGCGAGTGTCTCGCGTCATTCGTGCCCATGCGGACGACACACACACGTATAAACTGCCGGGTCGCGTCAGGTTTGACCGAGCGATCGTTACTGCGAGGCGCGCTTCGCCGACGGATCCTCGGCGCGGCCGCCGACAGCGTTAGGGGCGTCCCTCGCGACCGGCCCGCATGGAGCGAGTCGCGGTCGACGACGTCGACGTCGTCACGAACCCCATGGGCGTTCACGACATCCGAAAGCCGGTCTCGCGCGCGCTCGGGACCGACCACGTCGCGATGAACTACTTCGAACTCGCGCCCGGCGACGCCTTCTCCGGCGGCCTCCACACGCACGACGACCAGGAGGAGGTGTTCTACGTCCGCTCGGGCACCGCGACGTTCGAGGTCGGCCGCGACCGCGAGCGCGTGGCGGTCGGGCCCGACGAGGCGATCCGCTTCGCCCCCGGCGAGTTCCAGTCCGGGTTCGTGCCCGAGGACGCCGACGAGGAGGTGGTCGCCTGGGCGATCGGCGCGCCGGGCGCGCGCCACGACTGGGACCGGATCCGGTCCGTGGTGGAGTGCCGCGAGTGCGGCGGCGAGCGCGTCCACGACACGGAGCTCACCGACGAGGCGCGGTTCCGGTTCACCTGTACCGACTGCGGCACCTCCTTTTCGCCCTGAGCGCGGCGGACGGTTGGCCGAAGCGGTCGCGGCTTCGCCGCGCCACCTCACCCCAGCAGCGACCGCAGGCTCCGTCGCCGCGTGCCGCACTCGGCGGCGTAGTCGCAGGCGTCGCAGCGGTCGTCGTCGACGCGCGGCGGCGGGCCGTCGATCGACCGCGCCGCGCGGAGGGCCGTGCGATACGCGGCCTTCTTCCGGGTCGTCAGCCGCACCTCGCGGACGACCCCGACCGCGGGGTACTCGACCAGCGCGCGGTCGACCTCGCGTTCCCGCTCCCACGCCAGCGCCTTCGCGAGCCCGACCGCGCGGACCGCCTGCGGCTCCCAGACGCCGTTCTCCGGCGGTTCCCCCGACGAGACGAGAGTCGGAATCGCGGTCGCGGAGTCCGCGCCGTCCGAATCGGTCGCCCCCTCGCCCGGATCCAGCACCTTGTGAACGGTACCGTGACAGTCCTTCCCCGAGAGGAACCCGCGCTCGGTCGCGGGGTCGACGAGGGCCTCGTACTCGTCGCGCTCGCGCAGCCGACGCAGATTTCGGCGGTAGGCGGCCGGCGATCGGTGAAGCGGGAGCTGCCGGAGCGTTCGGTCGGGCGCGTCGGCCAACTCCTCGTAGCGGAACGCGAGGCCGATGCGCTCGCGCGCCTTCGGGGGCACGCTGCGCTCGTCGTCGCGCCGCACGTAGTAGAGCTGTCGGGGGCAGTACGCCGCGCGCGCCAGGTCGCTGAACGGGACGAGGGTCACGCCGCGTCTCGTCGCGTTATCGCTTATAAATGAACGACGGCGCGTGCCGGCGAGCGGCCGAAGGCCGCGAGTCGCACGCGCGAGGGAGTCGGACGGCCGGAGCGAAGCGGAGGCCGGCCGACGAGGCTGGGGAGGCGTGAGGTGCGGTCGCTGTGCGGTGCGGGGCGGAATTCAAAGGGGCAGCCGGGAGGGCGAAGCACGGCGACGTAAGGACCGCAGGAGCGAGTGGAACGAGCGACGAGGACCGCAGCGAGCCGCGCGAGTCCTCCCGGCTGGGGCTTTGGCGGTGTTCGCTGTTGTTCTACCGTCAACTGCGTATCACCGAGCGGCTGGGGCGTTGGCGGTGTCGGTCACCGCTCCACGGTCGACTACTTATAAGGAAACGTCCGTCTCGATGTCCTCGGTCGCCTCGCGCAGGCCGTCCTCGCGGGCGTCGCTCGCGAGCGACCCCTGGATGTCGGCGTCGGTGAGCAGGTCGCGGAACGCGTCGCGGAACCGGTCGTTCGCCCGCGTGGAGGCGATGTCGGTGCGCGCGACCGCGGCGTACCGGGCGACCGCGTCCGGCTGCGCGTCCAGCTCCTCGGCGCACTCGACGATCGAGTTCCCGGCCGCAGTCAGGCGCTTCAGGTCGCCGTACGCGAACGGCGGCTCGTCGCCCTCGTCCGCGTCGACCTCGCGGTCCGACTCGCGCACGAGGTGGAGGTCGAAGCGGGCCTTCCGGACGGTCTCGGCGTCCACGTCCGCGGGGTCGACTTCGGAGTCGCCGTCGCCGTCCGCCAGTTCGTCGCGCAGCGCCGCGGCGATCGACTCGTCGCCCTCGTCCGCGAACCGGCCGCGGGCGACGAGCGCGTAGGCGGCGTCGCCGAGCGGGGTCGAGAAGCCGTACCGCTCGCGCATCGCGGCGACGAGATTGCGGACCGCCTCGCCGACAGACTCGTCGTCGCGGTCGACGAGGGTCCCGCGCTCCGCCTCCTGGCGTTCAGTGACCGTCTCCGAGCCGGTCGCCTCGACGAACAGGTCGCGGAGTTCGGCGGTCTTCTCGTCCATGGGAGTCGACCTACGCGGGCGCGGCAGAAAAGGGTCGTGTTGCGGTCACACGTTCGCATCGAGCGAGGCGCTCGCAACTCGCTGACTCCCCAGTCTGAAATCTCGCATTTGAAAATAAATCTCTCAGAACTACTGAAAGCATATCATTCACCGAGGAAAGTCATCTTCTACGTACATAAGCGGGCGTTTTCTCTTTAATAATAAGATTTATTTTATATCTTGTTATGTACTACCATGGCTGTGACTGGCAATACAATAAGTGACACGGGCCGTTCCGATACCGGTCCCGACCACACCTCGCCCGCGGAGCGATTCGCTCCCGGAACATTCTCGATAGCCGCACAGGATCCTGAAACCGGAGCGTTCGGCGTCGCAGTCAGTACGGCGCTCGTGGGCGTCGGCGCCTTGTGTCCGTTCGTGAGTGAGAACGCGGCGGTCGCGACCCAATCGTACGTAAACGTATCGCACGGACGAAACGCGGTCGAACTCGCCGATAGGGGCGTCTCCGTATCGACCGCCTGCGAGGCGCTTCTCGCAGACGATCCTCACGACACGTACCGTCAACTCCACGGCGTGACGGCGGAGGATTCCTTCCGATACACCGGTGCGGACTGCGTCGACTGGGCCGGCGACTCCGCCGGAGACGACTACACGGTTGCCGGCAATATGCTCGATGGCGCGGATGTCATCGACGCGGTGAGCAGCGGCTACGCGGACGCGGACGGCGGGTTCGCGGACCGGCTCATTGCCGCGCTGGAAGCGGGGCAGGCAGCCGGCGGCGACAAACGCGGGAAGATCAGCGCGGCGCTGCTCATCGCGGGTCCGGAGCCGAAGCTGTACCACAACCTCCGGGTCGACAACAGTGATGAGCCGATTTCAGAGCTTCGCGAGGCGTACGACCTCGCCGTAGAAACGGAGGAGGAACTCCCGGCTGTCGCCGAGGATCAGCTCGGTGAGTACCCCGACGCGATCGTCGACTTTGGACTGAAACGTTAACGAACTACTTGCTACGCACACGCAACAATGCGCGACACCTCTGAAGACACGACCGAGAGTATCGACAGGCGACGGTTCCTCGTTGCCACGGGAATGGCAGGCGTTGGCACGACGCTTGCGGGCTGTACCTCCGGTGGCGACGGCTCCGACGGCTCGAACGGGGGAGGCGGCGGTGGCTCCGACGACGGACCGATTGGTCCGACCGGCGAGCCGGAAGAGGGCGGCACGCTCATATGGGGCCACAGCGAGGTAACCCAGGAACTCGACATCCACATCGCACAGACGGCCGCCTCGTCGCGGTTTCTGAACAACGTCCACGAGACGCTGGTCGGGCTGACGAGCGAACTGGAGATTTCCTCCGATCCCGACATCACACGTCCGGGCCTCGCATCCGATTGGTCGATTAACGACGACCGGACCGAGTACACGTTCACCCTCCGTGACGGCGTGACGTTCCACGACGGGTCAGAACTGACTAGCAGCGATGTTCAGTACACGATCGAGCGGATCACGGACCCGGACGTCGGAGCGCGGTACAGCGGCGTGTTCACGTCGGTCGAGTCGGTCGAGACGCCCGACGACTCGACGGTCGTTCTCCAGATGAGCGAGCGGTACAATCCCCTTCTCCGACAGTTGGCGTTCTCCGGCACGGCGATCATCCCGGAGGGTTCTGGTCCGGACCAGGCATCGAACCCAGTCGGCACCGGCCCCTTCGTGTTCGAGTCCCGCCAGCAGGGGAACCGGGCCGAGCTGTCGGCGTTCGACGATTACTGGGGCGAAGGCCCGTACGTCGACGCGCTCGAAGAGCGGACGATGACCGACCCCGACACCCGGCTCACGGGGCTCACTGACGGGGATCTCGACTACATCAACGACATCCCGCTCGACGACATGACCGACTACGTGGACGGGGCCAACGACAACGTTCAGACGTCCACGTGGCGGCCGCTGGCGTTCAACCATATGTATCTCCACAACGACCGCCCGCCGTTCGACAGCGTGAACTGGCGCCGGGCGATCGACTTCGCGATCGACAAACAGGAGCTGGTGGAGGGCGCACTCTTCGGTCAGGGATCGACGCTCGCGACCCCGAGCTTCCCGAATAGCCCGTACCGGAACGAGGAGCTCGAACCGCGGCCACAGGACATCGAGCAGGCCCGGGCGCTCATCGAGGAATCGGAGTACGGGATGAACGAGTTCGCGCCGCTGGAGTTCAAGGTGACGACGAACTACCCGTGGCACATCACCGCCGCGACGATCATGGAGCAGTCGTTCTCCGAGCTCGGCCTCGAGGTTGAGATCCAGGAGCTTCAGTGGGGCGACTGGCTCACACAGGTCACCGCGAACATGGACTACCGGATGGCGATGGTCAACTGGTTCGGGGGTTGGGAGCCCGCACAGATGTACCGCGGCCTGTTCCACTCGGAAGGGTCGTTCAACTCCTTCGCGTACGCCAGCGACGACTTCGACGCCGCCATCGAGAACGCGGAGAGCGCCCCGTCGGAGGAGGAAGAGGTAGAGTACTACCGCGAGGCGCAGCGTGTCCTCCACGAGGAGGTGCCGTCGCCGATGCTGTGGTTCCGTGACGGCGCGATGGGGGCGACACCTTCCGTCGGTGGCCTCGATACGGTGTTAGCGCCGAACAACACCGAGGTGAACTTCAGCGAGTCGTGGCTTGACGAATGAGATCGGCCATCGACGCGGGGTTCGTCCGGTACGCGGCTCGGCGGGTCGGGCTCCTGATCGTCTCGCTTCTAGGCGTGTCGATCGTCACCTTCGGCATCGTCAACGTGCTCCCCGGCGATGTCGCACTCCTGATCTTGGGCAACCGGGCGAGTCCGGAGCGGCTCGATGCGCTCCGGCAGACCCTCGGGCTGAACCGTCCGATCTGGGTGCGATACCTCGACTGGCTCGCCGGAGTCCTGACGGGCGACATGGGGGACTCCCTCCGCTTCGGCGACCCGGTCGCCAAGCTGATCGTCCAGCGCCTGCCGGCGAGCGCGTTCCTCGCGGGCGCTGCCGTCGTCATCGCGGTCACGGTGGCGATCCCCCTCGGCGTGATCGCCGGCCGCGCCCGAAACACGTGGAAGGACTTCACGACGAGCGTCGTCGCGTTCACCGGGATCAGCCTCCCGGACTTCTTTTGGGGACTGGTGTTGATCCTGGTCTTCGCGGAGTTCTTCGCGATCTTACCACCATCGGGATACGTGAACCCGGCGGTCGACCCGATCGCCGGCGTGAAGCACGTGCTATTGCCGGCGCTCTCGCTCGGCTTCGCGCTCATGGCGCACCTCACCCGGATGACGCGTTCGTCGCTTATCGAGGAGCTCAAGTCGGGGTACGTCAAGCTCGCGCAGTCGAAGGGGATTCCAGACCGCGACATCGTCTACCGCCACGCGCTTCGGAACGCGTTCCTTCCCGTGTTAACCGTGATCGGGCTCCAGATCGGCTTCCTGTTCAGCGGGATCGTCATCATCGAGCAGGTGTTTGCGTATCCCGGACTGGGGCGACTCGCGTTCCAAGCGCTGTTGAACCGCGACACCACGCTCATCCAAGGGTCGGTGTTGACGATCGCGACGGTGTTCATGCTCAGTAACCTCGTGGTCGACCTCCTGTACGCGGTCTTGGACCCGCGCGTCCAGGCCGGGGGTGGCGCCTGATGGCGACCCAGAACGCCGACGGGACGCGGTGGTTAAACGACGCTCGCCGCCGCAAGATCGGCGAGCTGTTCGACCGGTACCGGTCGAATTCGAAAGCTATCGCCGGAACGGTGCTCATCGGCCTGTTGCTCGCGGTCGGTCTGCTCGGCCCGCTCTTCGTCTCACTGGAGCAAGCCAACGCCCTCAACGTCGCGAACCGGTTCCAGCCGCCGAGCCTCGCACACCCGATGGGGACCGACCACCTGGGTCGAGACATCCTCCTCCGAATCGTCCTCGGCGCCCGAATCAGCCTGTACATCGGCGGGCTGAGCGTCGGCATTGCCACCGCGGCCGGCGTTCCGCTGGGCGCGGCCGCGGGGTACGTCGGCGGGAACATCGACGACGCGATCATGCGCTCGATGGACGTTCTGATGAGCTTCCCGCCGATCCTGCTGGCGCTCACGGTCGTCGCCGTCCTCGGGCCGTCGCTGACGAACGCGATGATCGCGATCGGGATCACGTACATTCCCTACTTCGCCCGGGTCACCCGCAGCGAGGTGGTCTCGGTCGTCGAGGAGGACTTCGTCGAGGCCGCACAGGCGCTCGGCGAGCGGGACAGTCGCGTCCTGTTCCGCGAAGTCCTCCCGAACGCCGCCGCCCCGATCATCGTTCAGGCGTCCATCAGCCTGGCGTTCGCCATCCTCGCGGCTGCCGGGCTCTCGTTCCTGGGACTCGGCGCACAGCCGCCGCAGCCGTCGTGGGGGCTAATGATCAGGCAGTCCAAACAGTACCTCACGCAGGCCCCGTGGATGGCTATCTTCCCGGGGCTTGGGATCGCCGCGACCGTCCTCGGGTTCAACCTCCTCGGCGACGGCATCCGCGACGTCCTCGACCCGACCGTGAGCACGGAACTCGGAGCCGACCATGACGAGTGAGCACACAGCATCCCCACGGCAGGCGTCGACGCCGATGGCGTCGGCTGGCAGCACAGAGACGCGTGACAGGGTCTTGACCGTCGACGGTCTCTCGACGGTGTTCCGCACCGACGAGGGCGTCGTCAACGCCGTCGACGGCGTCGACTTCCATCTCGATCGGGGAGAGATCCTCGGGCTCGTCGGCGAGAGCGGCGCGGGCAAGAGCGCGACCGCTCGTTCCGTGCTCCGCCTCATCGACGACCCGGGCGAGATCGTCGACGGGAGCGTCGAGTTCGAGGGTACGGATGTCCTCTCGCTCTCTCCCGAGCGCCTCCGCAAGTTCCGCGCGGAAAACACCGGGATGGTGTTTCAGGACCCCACCTCGACGCTGAACCCCACGATGACGGTGGGGAGACAGGTCGCAGAGGCGGTCGAAGCGGCGCGCGACCTCTCGCGGAGCGCCGCGCGGCAGGAGGCGGTCGACCTCCTCGACCGTGTCGGGATCCCCGACGCGGAGACGCGCGCCGACGACTATCCGCACGAGTTTTCGGGTGGACAGAAACAGCGCGTCGTCGTCGCGATCGCGATCGCGTCCGAGCCGGACCTGCTCGTCGCGGACGAACCGACGACGGCGCTCGACGTGACGATCCAAGCCCAGATCCTCGAACTGCTCGACGACCTCCGCGAGGACCTGGGGATGTCGATCCTCTTCATCACCCACGACCTCGGCGTTGTTCGCGAGATCTGCGACCGCGTCGCAGTGATGTACGCCGGGAGCATCGTCGAGTCCGGACCGGCGGAGGTGCTGTTCACCGACCCGCGTCACCCGTACACGAAGGGGTTGCTCGCGAGCATCACGAGCGTCGACGAGGCCGTCGACCCCGACGACCGCGACCGGCTCGACGTGATCGAGGGGCAGATGCCGGATCTCACCGGTTCCACGGCCGGGTGTAAGTACGCGGACCGGTGCCCGGGCGCGACCGAGGAGTGTCGCGAGGCACACCCCGATCTGGAGCCGGTCCCGAACGAGACGGGGCGCTCCGTCGCCTGCTACCGTCACGAGCAGGTCGAAAAGATGGAGTACGACTACGACCACGAGTCGCGGTCGCTCTCTTGGCAGACGGATCGCATCGATGACCGGAGCGACGGCGAGCCCGGTCCGGTGCTCGAAGCGGAGAACCTCACGAAGCACTTCGACACCGGCAGCCTGCTCGGTCGCCTCCTCGGCGATCCGGAGCCGGTGCGGGCGGTCGACGGGATCGACATCGAGATAGAAGCCGGATCGACGCTGGGGCTGGTCGGCGAGTCCGGCTGCGGCAAGTCGACGGCCGCCCGGACGCTGCTCCGCCTCATCGAGCCGACCGACGGATCGGTGACGTACCGCGAGAGCGACGTCACGACCGCAGGTTCCGACGAGCTCCGATCGCTGCGCCGCGACCTCCAGATCGTCTTCCAGGATCCGCAGTCGAGTCTGAACCCGCGTCGGACCGTCCGGCAGATCGTCCGCCGACCGATGGACCTCCACGACATCGACGACCAGACTGAGCGGCCCGAGCGTGTGACCGAGCTCATCGATGCGGTCGGCCTTGACGAGTCGCACCTAGAGCGGTATCCGCACGAGCTGTCGGGCGGCCAGCAGCAGCGCGTGGGAATCGCCCGCGCGCTGGCAGTGAACCCTGAGGTATTGATCCTCGACGAGCCGGTCAGCGGGCTCGACGTCTCCGTCCAGGCGCAGATCCTGAACCTGCTGGCCGACCTCCAGGAGGAGCTGGGTCTGGTGTACCTGCTCATCAGCCACGACCTCTCCGTCGTCGAGTACGTCTGCGACCGCGTCGCGGTGATGTACCTCGGCGAAATCGTCGAACACGGCCGCACCGCGGACGTGTTCGAGCCGCCGTATCACCCGTACACCGAGTCGTTGCTGTCCGCGATCCCCGGGTTGGAGGACGGCGACGACCGGATCATCCTCGAGGGGAACGTGCCGGACCCGTCGGACGTGCCGTCCGGCTGCCGGTTCCACCCGCGCTGTCCGCGAAAGATCGGGGAGGTCTGCGAGCGCGAGGAGCCGACCGACCACGAGGTCGACGGCGAGACGATCGGCTGTCACCTTATGCGCGAGGAATACGCCGACGAGGTCAACTGGGACTCTGTCGACTGAGCCGTCTGTCCAACGGGTCCCAGTCTCTCTTTACACTAGCCCCCCCACCGTGAACACCACGTAACAGCACGCCACCAGCGCGCCCGAGTGGAGCAGCGCAGCGTACCGCCCTCGCGCGGCGGTCCCGGCGAACCAGCCGGACGCGAGCACCGTCGCCTGCGTGACGACGTACAGCCGGAAGCGCTCCAGTTCGGGGTACACGCCCTCCGGCTCCGTCACCGCCTCCGAGGTGGCGGCGATCTCCGCTAAGCGCGCGGCGTCGACCACCTGCGTGTTCACGACCGCGACGACGCCGGCGACGAGGACCGCCGCGGCCCACCCCACCGCGATGTACGGCTGCATCGCCGAGCGGAGCGCGCGCTGCTCGCTGTACAGCCGCCCGACCTCGATCCGGAGCGTCTCGAACACCGCGTCGGCGTCGCTGCCCGCGTCGAGCGCGCCCGTGACGAGCCCGAGCGTCCGCGCCGCGAGCGGGGTGTCGACGCGGTCGACGAACCGCTCGATCGCGGCCGCCCGAACGTCGACGCCGTCCGCCCCGGCGCCGGCGCTCGCTCGGGCCGCCCCGTCGGGCGCCGTCGTCGAGCGCAGCGCGAACGCGAGGTCGGCCACGTCGTCGTCGAGGACGCCGAGGTCGGCGTCGCGCGCGACCGCCGCGACCGCGGCTTCGAGCGGGCGCCCCTGCGCGACGTGGCCCGAAACGGCGTGGACGAAGTCGGCCAGCTCGCGGTCCTTCGCGTCGTCGATCCGGGTGCGCCGCGCGGCGACGAGCCCCACGGGCACCGCGAAGGCGGCGTACCCGACGAGGACGACGTTGACGAGCGTGTAGCCCGCGACCGCGAGCCAGATCGCGAGCGCGACGGCCGGCCCCGCGGCGACGACCGCCGTGCTCGCGGGGTTGCGGCCGGCGGTCGCGACGAGCGCCCGCGGGTCCGCGGGCGCCTCGTAGCTCGCGCGCTGGCTCGGCGGGCGGAGCGTGCCGACCGCGACCGCGGCCGCGAGGCCGAACGCGACGAGGAACGCGACCGCGCCGTACAGCACCACCGCCCGCGTCGGCACCACGCCGACGGGCGTGGAGACGGGCGGGAGCAGCTCGGGAATCACGACCGACAGCGCGGTCGCGCCGATGACGAGGAGCGCCGGCAACACCAGCACGGCGACGAACAGCCCCGTCAGCAGTTCGAGGAACCGCCGGGCACGCTTCCGGGCGCGGTCCTGCCGGTGGGACAGCATCCGGCGCTCGGTGGCGAGGAACTCGGAGAGCGCCTCGTCCCCGGTCGCGGCGTGCTTCCGGAACTTCAGCAGGAACGGCGCGAGCAGCTCCCGCGAGGGCGTGTCCCGCGCCACGCGGCGGAGCCCCTCGTCGAGGCTGCCCGCGAGCCGGGCGGCGTTGAGCGCCTTCCGCAGCGAGGTGGCGGTGGCGCCGTACGCCTCGCCGTCGGCCGCCTTCCGGAGCATCGCCCGCGGCGCGTCGCTCCCGGACGAGAGCAGCTCGAGGTACCGCACCGCCCCGGGGAGCGTGCGCTCGATGTCCGTCCGCCGCGTCGCGACCGCCCACCGGAGGCCGAGCCCGGCGGCCGCCACCGTCGCGCGCTTCGCGCAGAGCGCGACCGCGACCGCGACGAGCAGCGCGGCGTGGTCCGTCCGGAGCGGCCCCACTGAGTCCGGCGTGGGCGCGGGGACGGCCGTCGACCCCGCGGAGAGCAGCGCCGCGCCGAACCGCGCCTCGACCGCGGCCGCGACCGCGGGCGCCGCGCCCGCCGCGACGACCAGGGCGGGGAAGAAGGCGGCGGCCGCGACGACCCACGAGAGGCCGTACGCCCGCGCGAGGTACGTCTCGAAGCCGGTCCCGAGCGCGGTCCCGCGGTACCGCTTCCGGTCGGCGTCGTGCCGGCGGTCGCTCGCGTGGCGCGCGAACAGCGCGTAGCAGACGCGGTCGACGACCGCCAGGCGGCCGCCCGCCGCGAGCGCGTCGGCCGCGTCGGCGTCGCCCGCGCCGGCCTCGACAGTCCTCTCCTCGCCCGCGCCCGACTCTGCGGTTCTCCCCTCGCCCGCGTTCGCTCCGACCGTCCCGGTCGCGCGCCGTCGACTCACGGTCGCCCCCGCTCCGCTGAGCCGTCACGGGTCCCGTCGCCGTCACCGTCGCCGTCCCGGTCCATCGTCCGCGCGGCGCGCTCGACGGTCGCCGCCTCGTCGGTGCGGAGGTCGGCGAGGAACTCGAACAGCGCCTCGGGGTCGTCGACGCCGTCGCGCACGAGGTACTCCACGTAGCGGCGCTTCGACGCGAACTCGGCGGCGACCGCCTCGCGGTCGCGGTCGGTCCGGGCCGCGATCCGGTCGAAGACGCGGAACCGCGGGCCGCCGCGGCCGTCGCTCGGAGCGTCGCCCGCCGCGGTCGCGCCCCCGCTCGACCCCTCCGCGTCGCCGCCCGGCGCGCCGGGGAACCGGAACGCCCCGTCGCCGTCGCGCCACGCGACCGTGTTGTAGCGCACTGACTCGCCGCCGGCCTCGACGACGCCCGCGCCGCCCCGCTTCGGGTCGCCGCTCGGGCTCCGTTTCGCCGCCGGGTCGAGGTCGTCGTACGCGGCCTCGGAGAGCGGTTCGATCGCCCGGGAGACGTACCGCTCGCCGTCGACCTGCCGGGGGAAGACGACGAGGTCGACCTCGCGGAGCAGGCGGGCTGGCAGGTCCCGCTCGCGCAGGCGGTTGGCGAGCGCCTCGGCGTCTTCGGCGTGCGTCGTCCCGATCACGCCGTGGCCGGTGTTCAGGCTCTCGGCGAAGGTCTCGAAGCTCTCCGGGGTGTTGATCTCGGCGATCACCTCCACGTCGGGGTTGAGGTAGTTCGCCTCGGTCATCAGCTCCGCCATCCCCACCGACTTGTAGGCGTCCTCGTGGTCGCGGGTGGTGAGCGAGACGCCGGTCTCGTGGGGTAAGCGGACCTCGCGGGAGCCCTCGTCGACGGAGACCGGGCGGGCGTCGAAGGGGATGAACGGCGCGTGGGCGTTGAGCAGCGTCGTCTTGCCGACGCCGGTCGGGCCCGCGAAGAGGACGACGCCGCGGTGCTCGTACAGCAGCCACAGAAGCGTCACCAGGTCGACCGACAGGGTGTCGCGCTCGATCAGGTCGACCGGGGTGAGCGCGTCCGCGCGCTGCTTCCGGATCGAGACGTGCGGCCCGCCCTCGGAGATGACCGGCAGCGCGACCGCACACCGGATCGTCTGCGGCACCCCGTCGAGTTCGAGGTTCACCTTCGCCGAGGGCGTCGAGGCGTTGAGCTCCGTGCCGTCGCGGGCGGCGATCCCCGTGACCACGTCGACGAACGTCGACTCGTCCTCGAACGCGAGGTTCGTCGGGACGCGGGTCCCGGCCTCAGGCGCGCCGTCGACCCCGGAACCGAAGCCGTCGTCCGCCGTCCCCGAGAGGACCGAGGCGCGGGGGACGACCTTCACGCGCTCGCCGACGCGGTTCGCCTCCACGTCCTCCAGGTGGGGGTCGCGGATCGGGACCGTCAGGATTCCCTCGCCGACGAAGTCCCGGAGGACGTAGTACGCGAGGTCGTCGAGCCGGTCCCGGGCGTACCGCGAGTCGACCGGCGGCGCGGCGAGCCCCCGGTCCGCGAGCGCGGCCCGCGCCCGGTGGACCGCGGCGTCGAGCCACGCGCGGGTGTTGCGCGCGGTGAGCCGGCGCGAGAGGAAGCGCCGGGCGCGGGCGGCGACGAACGACTCGCGGTCCTCGATCACGTCGCTCACGGTCGTCTCCCAGATCCGCGATTTACACTCCTCGATGAGCGCCTCGTCGCCCGGGAGCAGGTCCGGCTCCAGCACGGCGTACTTCGTCTCGAACGCGTCGGAGCCGAGCAGCCGCTCGCGGTAGACGACCACCTCGACCGCGAGCCCGGCGAACTCGACGGCGTACTGCGCGAGCCGCTCGGCGGCCACCCGCTCGACGTAGTCGGCGTCGGCGTCGATCCCGGTCTCCAGCGGCGCGAACGTCTCGGTGTGGACGACCAGCTCGCGGTCGTCGCCCACGTCCGCGACCTCGATCCGGTCGTCCAAGGCGACCGGGGTGAGCTCGCCGAGCAGCCGGAACTCCCGCAGCGCGTGGTAGTCGATCCGGCGCCGCGCGGCCGCGGTCGCGTCGACCAACCGGTCGATCGCGGTCGCGTACTTCGGCTCGAACCCCCGCTCGGCGCGCTCGACGACCCCGACCCGCGTGAGCGGGCGGCGGTGTCGCACGGCGGAGAAGCGGTCGCGGACGCGGTCGAGCGCGCGCTCGTCGGCCGGCGACAGCGGCGGCTCGCGGACGTCGTAGCCGAACCGGCCGCCGTCGCGCTCGCGGACGGTCGCGACCACGCCGGGCGCCGCCTCGTACTGCGCCCGGACGTCCGGCGCGTACCACGCCTCCGGGTCGGCCGGCGGCACCGGCGCGGGGACCGCGCCGCCGGGGTCCTCGTCGGGCTCGTCGACGATCCGGAGGGTCGCGCCGTCGTTCACCGCGCCGTCCCCCGCGTTCCTCGATCCGCCGTCGTCGCTCGCTGCCGTGCGGTCGTCGCGCGCGTCGGGGACGCCGCCGTTCCCGAGCCGCCGCGCGCCGCGGTCCCGAGCTCCCGCGTCATCGTTCGATCCGCGGGTTGACCGACGGCTCCGTTTAACCGTTTCTTTCTGTCACAGAGTATTCATTTACGGCTGCGGAAACGTTCGGACGGCGATCCGTATTTCGCCGGCCTCGCGGCCGCTGTGGCGACCTCCGCGACGTTGACGATCGTTCATCACTATCGTGACGTGTGGAAACGCATTTATAATATCCCACGTAATTCGCGTTCCACGCCTCAATGAGCACGTCACTGTCGAGCGACCTTCAGCGCGCCTTTCTGCGCTACCAACACGTCTTCGTGTTCCTCGCCCCGCTCCTGTTCGTCGCGGGGGTGTACGCCTTCGCGCCGACGCCGGCCGACGCCGGCGTCGACTACTGGACCGAGTACTGGTGGCTGTTCCTGGCCTTCGTCACCGGCGCCACCATCGTCAACACCGTCGGGATCAGCGGGTCGGCGCTGTTCGTGCCGTTCCTCATCTTCGTCTTCCCGCTGGTCGCGTACCCCCTGGAGCCGACGACGCTGGTGAAGATCGGGCTCATCAGCGAGTCGTTCGGGCTGTCGAGCTCGTCGCTCGCGTTCATCCAGTACGGGCTCGTCGACCGGCGGCTCTCGCTTTCGCTCGTGCTGGGCGGCGTCCCCTTCGTCGTCGGCGGGGCGCTCCTCTCGTTCGTCATCCCCGAGCCGCTGTTCCACGCCCTGCTCGGGATCGCGCTGCTGGCGGCGTCGTACCTCCTGTTCAAGGCCAACCTGGGTCACGGCGACCCGACCGGGGGCGCGGACGACGAGGAGGTCGCGACCGACGGCGGCCCCTCGCCCGACCTCCCGGACGACGACAACAAGCTCGGCCCGGCGGGCGTCGACACCGACGACTCCGGCACCGTCACGCGCGTCGACCGCGACGGCGACGACTACACCTACTCCCGCGGCGGCTACCTCGAACGGTTCCTCAACTACAGCGTCGGCGGCGTGTTCCAGGGGCTCGCCGGCTTCGGGATCGGCGAGCTCGGGATCATCTCGATGCTCCGCACGCAGGTCCCGGTCCGGGTCGCCATCGGCACGAACCACATCGTCGTCGCGACGACGGCCGTGCTGGCCTCGGTGGTCCACGTGTTCGGCGGCGGACTGGTCGGCGGCCACACGATGGACTTAGCGACGACCCCGTGGAACATGGTCGTCTGGACGGTCCCGGCGACGACGCTCGGCGGCCAGATCGCGCCGTACGTCTCGACCGCGCTCGACACGGGGACGATCAAGGCCGGCGTCGGCGGGCTGTTCGCGATCATCGCCGTCGCGCTGTTCGCGATGGCGGGCGGCGGGATCTGAGCCGCGTCCCGCGGCGGCGCGGCCCGTAGCGCTTCTCGATTCGTCGGCGACGTACCGCGCTCGCCGCCGGCGCTCCATCGTTGTTTTTTTCACACATTTGCCGCAGTTGTTACACGGCGATGTCAGCAGACAAGCCCTCCACGGCCCTCACGTCGCGACAGCAGGTGGCTGTCGTCGTGTTGGCCGCGGCTCTGGTCGGCGCCGTGCTCGCTCCGAGCGTGTACGCGGCGACCAACGACCCGAACGACACAGTCGCCGTCGTCGAGATCGAGGGACCGATCAACACGGCCCTCGCCGACGACGTCGAGAGCGAACTGGCGGACATCCGCGCCAACGACTCGGTGGGCGCGGTCGTCCTCAAACTGGACACGCCGGGCGGCGCGCCCGTCGCCTCCGAGCGGATGTACAAGGCGGTCCAGCGGACGAGCCAGGACATGACCGTCATCGCGAGCGTCCAATCGATCAGCGCTTCCGGCGGCTACTACGCGATGGCGCCCGCCGACGAGATCTACGTGATGCCGACCTCGACGGTCGGCAGCATCGGACTGAACGCCCCCGCGCCGTCGGCCCGCTCGACGCCCTTCGGTCCGAGCGGCCCCGACAAGGCCGGCAGCAACCCGACCCAGGCGTGGGCCGAACAGGAGACGCTCGCGGACACGTTCATCGACGCGATGATGGCGGAACGGGGCGAGGAGTTCCAGATGCCCCGCGAAGAGGTCGCGAAGGCCGACACGTACCTCGGCACCGAGGCCGTCAACAACGGCTTCGCCGACGAGATCGGCTCGCTCAACGAGGCGATCCACGCGGCGGCCACCGAGGAGAACCTCGGCGAGTACACGGTCGACACCCGCGAGACCGGACAGGAGTTCGGCATCCCCTTCCTCGTCCGCACCGACTCCGGGCTCGTCGCGATCCACGCGAACGACCCCGGGTACGCCGAGGTGAAGCCGATGCCCTCGACGTACGTCTACACGCCCGCCGTGCCGCACGTGGACACGATCGAGCGCTTCTCCGAGCCCGACCTCCGTGACGCCGGCGCGGCGTCGACGGAGTGGACGGCGACCGGCAACGAGACGGCGCGGCTCAGCGGGGGTGTCGGCGCGTGACCCGCGTCGCCACGCTCGCGGTCGCGTTCGTCGTGACCCTCGCGGCCGTCCTCGGCGGCGCCGCGGCCGTCGGCTTCGCGACCGCCGACGGCGCGGCGCCCGCCCCGGAGATACAGAACGACCACTACCTCGACGACGACGTCGTCGTCGACGACGACCCCGGCCAGGCGACCGTCGAGATGGACGCCTCGGCGGCGTCCCAGACCGTCCTCGTCGACCCCGGCGTCGAGGCGAGCGGTCCCGGTCCGGCCTTCCCCATCAGCCTCCTCGGGCTCGGCGGCGGCGGCGTCGACGACCGGGACATCAGACCGCTCGCGAACGCGCTCATCGAGAACGGCCACGACGTGGACGTGTACGTGCCCGACCCGGACCAGCGCCGACCGCCCGCGCGGCCCGGCGCCGACCGGCCGACGCAGCTCGGCGAGCGGCTCGCCGAGGCCGACGCGTTCGTGACGTTCCGGACGGACTACGAGCCGGAGCAGCTCGACGAGATCGAGTCGTTCGTCGAGTCCGGCGGCCACGTCGTGCTCGCCACCGAGCCCGACGCGGCGTACTCCCAGCCCGGCGCCGCGTCGCTCGACGCGACGCTCGACGTCACGACCCGGCCCGGCTACGTGTACAACATGGCGGAGAACGACCTGAACTACCAGCGCGTGTACGCCGAGGCGACCGGCGACTCGGCGCTGACCGAGGGCGTCGACCGCGCGGTGTTCCCGTCGGCGACCCCGGTCGGCACGGCCGTCGGCGGCAGCGACGTGCTGCGCCCGATCGAGGGCAGCGAGCTCTCCACGACCCGCGAGGCGACCGAGGCGCCGCTCCTCGTGCGCAACGACGAGGTCGTGATGATCGGCGACGGCGACTTCCTGTCGCCGGAGAACGCCCGACGCGCGGACAACGACGCGCTGATCGGGAATCTGGCCGACTTCCTCGTGACGAACGACCGGACGCCGCCCGGCGCGGGCGGCTCGACCGGCCCGACGCCGCCGGGCGGCCAGCAGCCGCCGACGAACGGCACCGCCGCCTGAGCGGTCGCCCGACCCCGGACGGGCCCGGCGATCGGTCGATCGGGTCCCGTCCGCCTCGGCTTCCGACACCCGCTCATTTTTGCCGCGCGCGACGGTAGCGGACGCCATGCGCGCAGCCGTCTTCAACGGACCCGGCGACATCGGCGTCGAAGAGCGACCGCGCCCCGAGATCGAGGCGCCCACGGACGCGATCGTCCGCGTCACCCACACCGCGATCTGCGGCTCGGACCTCTGGTTCTACCGCGGGGACAGCGACCGCGACGCGGGCTCCCCGGTCGGCCACGAGCCGATGGGGATCGTCGAGGAAGTGGGCGACGACGTGACCTCGGTCGCGCCCGGCGACCGCGTGCTCGCCCCCTTCGCGATCTCCTGCGGCGAGTGCGAGTTCTGCCGGAAGGGGCTCCATACCTCCTGCGAGAACGGCGACTCGTGGGGCGGCGACAACGGCGGCGGCCAGGGCGAGTACGTCCGCTCGACCCACGCCGACGGCACGCTCGTCCGCGTGCCCGATCGGTACGCCGACGACGAGGACACCCTCCGGTCGCTGCTCCCGCTCACCGACGTGATGGGCACCGGCCACCACGCGGCCGTCAGCGCGGGCGTCGAGGCGGGGTCGACCGTGGCCGTCATCGGCGACGGCGCGGTCGGGCTCTGCGGCGTCCTCGCCGCGCGCCGGCTCGGCGCGGAGCGGATCGTCGCCGTCGGGCACCACGAGGACCGCCTCGAACTCGCCGAGGAGTTCGGCGCCACCGAGACCGTCTCCGAGCGCGGCGAGGCCGCCGTCGAGCGGATCCGCGAGCTCACCCACGGCGGGCCGAACCACGTGATGGAGTGCGTCGGCGCCGCGAGCGCGATGAACACCGCCATCGACGCGGTCCGTCCCGGCGGCACGATCGGGTACGTCGGCGTCCCCTACGGCGTCGAAGACGAGGGCCTCGACGTGTTCGGCATGTTCGGGCAGAACGTGACGCTCGCGGGCGGGGTCGCTCCCGTCCGCGCCTACGCCGAGGAGCTGATGGCGGACGTGCTCCAGGGGACGCTCGACCCCGCGCCGATCTTCACCGAGACGGTCGGTCTCGACGACGTCGCCGAGGGCTACCGCATGATGGACGAGCGGGAGGCGATCAAGGTGCTCGTCAAACCCCACGCCGACGCGTAGGCGGCTCAGAGGCCCTCTTTCGACAGATTCGGCGTAACTTTTAGAAGCGCCCAGTCCGTGTTGGTAGTTGTCATGTGCCATCATTACGACGAGGCGATGACCTGGGAGGAGGTCCAGGCGCGTCACCGGTCCGAGGAGGCGGACGAACTCGACGACACCCCCGACGTCGACGCGGTCGACGAGCCGGCGGGCGAGACGGAGGAGTCCGAGCCCCCGGCGGAGCCGCGCGTCCCGGCCGACGACTGACGCGGTCGGGCACGACCCCGCCTCGAACCCCGACTTTCTATCGCGCGTCGCCGTCCCGTGAGCGGCGTCGCCGGTCGAAGAGCCGGGGCTGTTCTCGATCCCGACGCTCGGCGCGGTCGCGCTCGCGGTCGCCGTCGCGCTGCTCGTCGTCGTCGCAGTCCGCCGCGCCGACGGCTAACGCGCTCTCACTCTTCTTTCGAACCCCCCGAGACGGCCGTTCAGAGCGGCTCGATCAGCTCGACGACGTGGCCGTCGGGGTCCTTCACGAAGGCGACGCGCGCGCCGGCCTCCGGGTGGTCGGTCGGCGCCTCTACGACGCCGTGGTGGTCGATATCGGCGAACGCCGCGTCCACGTCGTCGACGCCGACGGCGACGTGGTCGTAGCGGTCGCCGTCCGCGCTCGGCTCCTCGCCCGGCGTGTCCGACAGCTGGAACTCGACGCCGTTCCCGTCGGCGACGTACACGTTGCGAGTGTCGCCGTCGGCGACCGTGAACTCCCACGAGCGCTCGAAGCCGAGCGCGTCGACGTACCAGTCGGCGGTCCGGTCCGCGTCCGCCACGTTCAGGCAGGTGTGGAGAATCTCCATGCGTCGCCCTCGCGGCCCGCCGGCATAAATTCCCGACCGCCGGCTCCCCGCTCGGCGCGGCCGTCGCGGCTGTCGTGGCCGGTCGGCCGGCGCGGGCGGCGCGTCGCCAATCCGCCCGAGCAATCATGTCGCTCGCGCCCGTCGCGTCCGTATGGACCGCAACGCGGTGCGCCGCGCGTGGGACACGGTCGCCGAGACGTACGCAGAGCGCCGCGACCCGGACGGCTCGGACGCGGCGCTGATCGACGACCTGCTCGACGCGCTGGCGAGCGACCCGCGGGTCGCGACCGACGGCGACCCGCTCGTCCTCGACGTCGGCTGCGGCGACGGCGCCCGCACCCTGGCGAACCTCCCGCCTGGCAGCGTCGGGCTCGACGTCTCGCGCCGCGGGCTCGACCTCGCCCGCGAGACCGTCCCCGACGCGCGGCTCGTCCACGGCGAGATGTCCGCGCTCCCGTTCGCGGCCGACCGCTTCGACGCAATCACGGCCTACCACGCGGTGTTTCACGTCGAGCGCGAGCGCCACCCGACGGTGTACGACGAGTTTGCCCGCGTCCTCCGGCCGGGCGGCCGGCTCTTGATGACCTTGCCGAGCGGGCGCTTCGAGACGGTCCGGCGCGGCTGGATGGGCGGGGAGATGTTCTTCTCCGCGCCCGGCCGCGAGCGCACGCTCGACCAGCTCCGCGCGGCCGGGTTCGCCGACCTCGAGACGCGGACCGCGACCGACCCGCTGGGGAGCAGCACCGAGTTCGTCCTCGCGAGGCTGGCGGCCGACCGGACCGACGACGACCGCTCCCAGCCGTGACTGACCCCGACGAGGTTCCCCACGACGTGCGCGCCAGCCTCACTCAGTTGCTCGCGGCGGCCCGTACGGCCGCCGAGCGCGGCGACGTCGACACCGCGCGGGCGACCCTCGACACGGCCGAGACGGTGGCGACGAACAAGCTCCCGGCCGGCGAGCGGCGCGACCGGATTCGGTGGGGCTGCGCGGCGGCGCGCGACGCCCTGCCGAACGGCGATCTTGCGGCCGCGTACGCGTCGGCGACCGCCGACGCGGTCGGCGAGTGACGGTCTCGACCTGCCAGCCCGCGGGAGCGGGAGAGTTTTCCGCCCGACGGACAGACGGGGGCATATGGAGACGCGAGACGCGCGCTTCCTCCTCCTGAGCACGCTGCTCGCGGTGACGCTGTTGAACTCGCTCGACGCGCCGACCGCGGCGTGGTTCCGGACGGCGTCGTTCGCGCTGGCGGCCGGCGTGCTGCTCTACGTCGGCTACGCGGTCGCGCGGCCAGTCCTCGCGCGGCTCCCGGCCCGGTAGCGACCGACGTCGGGCCCCTCACTTTAGTCGCCCGAGCGCCTCCTCTCCGGTATGCGCGTCGCCTCCCTCCTCCCCTCGGCCACGGAGACGTTGTTCGCGCTCGGCGTCGAACCGGTCGGCGTCTCGCACAGCTGCGACCACCCGCCCGCCGCCCGCGACCTGCCGACCCTGACGAGCACGGTCGTCGACCACGCGGACCGCTCGGCGGCCGACATCGACGCACAGATGCGCGAGGTCGACGGCGCCGTGTACGACCTCGACGAGGTCCGCCTCGCGGCGCTCGATCCCGACCTCCTGGTCACGCAGGCGACCTGCGACGTCTGCGCGGTCGACGCGACCGAGGTCCGCGTGGCCGCCGCGCGCCTCGACCCTGAGCCCGAGGTGCTGGCTCTGGACCCGCACTCCTTCCGCGACGCGCTCGACGACGTGGAGCGGGTTGGCACCGCGGTCGGCGAGGCGGCGGCCGCGAGCGACCTCCGGGCCGACCTCCGCGAGCGCGTCGACGCGGTCCGCGAGCGGGCCGAGCGCGCGGTCGCCGAGGAGGGACGCCCCCGCGTCGCCGTCCTCGACTGGACCGACCCGCCGATCCGCGCGGGCCACTGGGTGCGCGACATGGTCGAGATCGCGGGCGGCGACCCCGCGTTCCAGCCCGACGGCCCCTCCGAGCCGGTCGCGTGGGCGGACGTGCGCGAGTTCGACCCCGAGGTGCTCGTCGTCGCGCCCTGCGGCTTCGACCGCGACCGCGCCGTCGACGCAGTCGGGGACCTCGCCGACCGGCCGGGGTTCGACGACCTCCGAGCGGTCGCGGACGGTCGGGTCTACGCCGTCGACGGCAACGCCCTGTTCAACCGGCCGAGCCACCGGCTTGTCGACTCGCTGGAAACGCTGTTTGCCTGTCTTCATCCCGACCACGCCCCGACTGCGCCCGACGAGCGGGACCGCGTCACGCGCGGGGACATGACCGCGAGGCCGTCGGTCCGTCCCGACGGCGGGTGAGCGGACGGCGGCTCGCCAAATCGTCGCGACGGAGCGCCGGCGCGGTCGCAACGCACTCTCCGCTCCCACCGAAGGGCTTACGAGTATGAATACGATATGAATATGTATGGAAAACGACGCGCGAAGAAAAATCGGTGAACGAGGTCAGGTGACGATTCCGAAGGAGCTTCGAGAGCGGTTCGGCATTGAGGGCGGTGACGAGGTCGTGATTCACGAAGAAGGGGGAAAGCTCGTCATCGAGCGATCGGTCACCCGAGAGCAGATCGCGGAGGGGTACCGCCGGCGAGCCCACCGAGACGGCGACCTCACGGAAGAGCTGGAGGGCGTTTCGGCCGAGGCGAACGACCACCTCGGCGACGCCCCGGAGTGGTAATGGTCGTCTCCGTCCGCCGAGGCGACGTGGTCATCGTCGAACTCGACCCGACACGGGGGTCCGAACAGCGGGGAACCCGGCCGTGTCTCGTCGTTCAGAACGACATCGGGAACGCGAACGCGCCGACGACGATCGTCGTCCCGTTCACCACCTCGTTCGGGGACCAACTGTACCCGTTCGAGGTACTTGTCCCGGCCGAGGAGAGTGCGCTTCGGGAGGACTCCGTCGCGCTCTGTAGTCAGATTCGAACCGTCTCGATCGAGCATCGCATTACGGAGAACCTCGGATCGATCCCGCAGGAACGGCTGGACGAGGTCGACACCGCCCTCGAATACAGCCTCGGGCTCATGGCGATCTGAACGGCGACGCCCGTCTCCGCCGACCGGTCAGGTCTCGGACCGGTCGCGCAACCCCGACAGCGTCGTCTCCTCGCGCAGGTCGGCAACCGAACAGTACCACGCGCCGCGCACGCCGTTCAGGTCGTTCTCGACGGGGCTATCGAGCGGCACGAGGTCGTCGAACGCGAAGACGACGACCACGCGCTCCTCGGAGAAGGGGTCGATGAGCGCCGCCCAGTCGCCCTCGTCCATCGGTCCGGGGTCGCCGCGCGCCTGTTCGGTGCGGTCGACGACGCGGGCGTAGTGGGTGATCGCCGACACCGGCGCGGTGCGGTAGAAGGCCATGTAGTCGAACTCGCCGCGGGTGCGGTCGTACGAGCGCGGCGCGGGGTAGAAGCCGTCGCGGCAGCGCTCGAACGTGTCCGGCCGGGTCGCGACGACGCAGACGCGGGCGTCGCCGGGCGCGTCGTCGTCCGGGGCGTCCGCGGCGAAGCGGTCGAGGTCCACACCAGGGGTCGCCGGCGAGCGCGGATATATCCGCCGCCGGCCCGTACCAGAGGGCGATGGCACGGAGCGCGACGAGCGCGCGCGGTGGTCCCCGCGAGCGCGACGAGACGGACGCGGACGGCGGCGCGGAACCGCCCGACGACCAGCCCGGCCCGCCGGCCCTCGCGGTCGAGGGGCTCACGAAGCGGTTCGGCGACGGCGACGACGCGGTCGTCGCCGTCGACGACGTAAGCCTCACCGTCGAGCGCGGGTCGGTGGTCGGCCTGCTCGGTCCGAACGGCGCCGGCAAGACGACGCTGATCAAGTGCGCCCTCGGCATCGTCATCCCCGACGCGGGCTCGGTCCGGGTGTTCGGCGCCGACGTGCGCGACGGGCGCCGGGCGGCCTACGCCGACGTGGACGCGATGCTGGAGGGCGCGCGCAACGACTACTGGCGGCTCACGGTCCGCGAGAACCTGCGCTACTTCGCGACGATAAGCGGGGTCGCCCCCGACTCCGTGGCGGCGCGTCACGACCGCCTGCTCGACCGCCTCGACCTGGCGGACAAGGCGGACACGCCGGTCCGGGATCTCTCGCGGGGAATGAAACAGAAGGTGTCGCTCGCGAGCGTGCTGGCGGGCGGCGCCGAACTCGTGTTCTTGGACGAACCGACGCTCGGGCTCGATGTCGAGAGCGCGCGGACGCTCCGGGCGGAGCTTCGCCGGCTCGCGGCCGAGGAGGGGCTCACCATCGTCGTCAGCAGCCACGACATGACGACGATCGAGGCGGTGTGCGACCGCGTCGTCATGCTGTCGAACGGGCGGATCGTCGCCGACGACACCGTCGAGGCACTGCTCGGCGCGGCCGCGAGCGACGCGGTCTGCGTGGCGAGCCCGGACCTCACGCCGGAGACGGTCGAGGGCCTGCGCGAGGCGTTCGAAGTCGTCGGCGTCGACCGCGACGCGCAGCCGCCCGCGGTGACGGTCGCGGCCGGGGGCGACCGGCTGTACGATCTGACCGACGCGCTCCGGGCGGCCGGCGTCACCGTCTCGAACATCCGGACGGTCCAGCCCGACCTCGAAGAGGTGTTCTTAGAACGCACGGGGTCGGGGCTCGGAGGTGAGTCACCGTGAGCGGGGACGCCTCCGCGGGACCGGCGTCGACGGCGGAGCCGACCGGCGACGCCGACGCCGCCGACGGTGCGCGGGCGACTGACGACCCCCGGCCGGCCACTTACTACCACCTCGCGCGGGCGGTCCTCTACCGGGAGTTCCTCATCTTCGTGCGGTACCCGGCCAACGCGATCGGGGGGATCGTGGTGTCGCTGTTCTTCTTCGCCGCGCTGTTCCTCGGCGGCCAGCTGCTCGCCGGGCAGGCGCTCGCCGACTCGATCGAGGGGATCGTCGTCGGCTACTTCCTGTGGACGCTGTCGGTGGGCGCGTACTCGTCGGTGTCGAACGACATCGGCAGCGAGGTGCAGTGGGGCACCCTCGAACGCCACATCACCACGCCGTTCGGCTTCGCGCCCGTCGCGCTGCTGAAGGGGGTCGCGAAGGTGGTGCGGACGTTCCTCACGAGCGCCGTGATCCTCGCCGTGATGCTCGTCGCGACCGGGACGCGCCTCAGCCTCGCGCCCGTGACGGTGGTCGTCGTCGCGGGGCTGTCGATCGTCTCGGTGCTCGGCCTCGGCTTCGCCGCGGGCGGGGTGACGGTGTTATACAAGCGGATCGGCAACTGGCTCAACCTGCTTCAGTTCGGGTTCGTCGCGCTGATCTCCGCGCCCGTCTTCGACCTCCCGTGGACGCGCGTGCTCCCCTTGGCGCACGGCAGCGCCATGCTCCAGCGCGTGATGGTCGACGGGGTGCGGCTGTGGGAGTTCCCGCTCGCGGACCTCGCGCTCCTCGTCGCGGTCGCGGTCGGCTACCTGGTCGGCGGGTACCTCGTCTTCCAGTACGCGACGGGGCGGGCGCGGCGGCTCGGCGTGCTCGGCGACTACTGACCTCACCGGTCCTCGTCCGGCTCTCCGGCCAGCGCCTCCTCGCGGAGCTCGCGGCAGCGCTCGCCCGCGACCTCCAGCTCCGGGACGGGCGTCGGGCTGCCGTCGGCGTCGACGGCGACGAACACGAAGTACGACTCCGTCGTGAGCTCGCGCTCGCCCGTCCGCGGGGACTCGCGGTACGCGCGGATCCGCGTCCGGAGGCTCGTGCGCCCGACCGCGTACACGTACGACTCGATGACGCAGGTGTCGCCCTGCGGGACGGGCCGCTTGAAATCGAGCTCGTCGATGTTGGCCGTGACGCAGGTCTCGCCGGCGGCGCGCATCGCGGACATCGCGCCGATCTCGTCCATCCACTTGACGACGTTGCCCCCGTGCGCGGAGGCGTAGTTGTTCGTGTGAGTGGGCTGGACGCGCTGGCGGTTCTCGATGTACGTCTCGCTGACGCTGGGCATGGGCCCCCGTCGCGCGGCCGCGGGAAAAACACCGCCCCCGGCCTGAGAGGCGTTCGAACCCGGCGTTCCGAGGCGTCGCAGCGGTTCCGCTCGGGCGCGTCCGCGAGCATACCGAATTATCGGCTCATATAATTTGGCCTTTACTCCTAAATAGGGTAGCTTTCTTCGGACGAACAACAGATGTTGAACGCGATCACCGCACGGTACGGGCGGCGCGTCGGGGCGGCGGTCCTCCTGACGCTCGCCGTGACCCTCGGCTTCATCGCCCTCTTCGCGGGGCACGTGGCGACGGTCGGAACCGCGGCGGCGGCGACGGCGGCGCTGGCGTCGGTCGGCGTCGTCGTCACGCTGAACCTCGGCCTACTGGGCATCGTCCTCATCGGGAACGTCGCGGTCGAACTGCGGCGGCTGACGGAGACCGCGGAGGCAGTCGGGCGCGGCGAGTTCGACGCGAGCGCGACCTCCGACCGCGGCGACGAAATCGGGCGGCTCTTCGAGGCCTTCGACGAGACGCGGCGGTCGCTCCGGGACGCGGTCGCCGAGTCCGAGCGGGCGCAGTCCGAAGCGGAGGCGGCCCGCGAGGAGGCCGAGGAGCTGTCCGACACCCTCCTGACGCGCGCCGAGGAGATCGGCGGCGCCATGGAGGACGCCGCCGAGGGCGACCTTACCCGTCGGCTCGACGCCGACAGCGAGGTCGACGCGATCGAGCGCATCACGGCCGCGTACAACGAGATGACCGGCGGGCTCTCGACGACCGTCGAGGACATCCAGGCGTTCGCGGGCGACGTGGAGGCCACGAGCGAGGAGATGGCCGCGGAGGCCGACGACGTGGCCGCGATGAACGAGGAGGTGGCCGCCGAGATGCGCGAGCTGGCCGACGAGCTGGACGCGCAGACCGAGCGGTTACGGGAGACGGCCAACGACACCGACGACTTCTCCGCGACCGTCGAGGAGATCGCCTCCACCACCGACGAGGTGGCCGGCGACGCGAGCGCCGCGGCGGAGCTGGGCGAGAAAGGCGAGGAGCGCGCGACCGAGGCGGTCGAAGCGATCGCCGCGATCGCCGACCTCCTCGAAGATCTCGACGACCTCGTCGCCGGCCTCGACGACCGGATGGACGGCGTCGCGGAGACGACCGACGTGATCGCCGACATCGCCGAGCAGACCAACATCCTCGCGTTAAACGCCTCGATCGAGGCGTCGCGGGCGGGCGGCGACGGTGACGGCTTCGCGGTCGTCGCCGACGAGGTGAAGGGGCTCGCCGAGGAGACCCGCGAGTCCACCACGGAGATCGAAGCGACGATCGGCGACGTGACCGAGGACGTGTCGGCGGTCGCCGGCGAGATGGACCGCACGATGACGGAGCTCGACGAGACGACCGCGGCGGTCGAGGCCGCGGGCGAGGCGATCGAGGAGCTCACCGGTACCGTCGAGGACGTCGACGTCGCGATGGGCGACATCGCGCGGGCGACCGACGAGGGCGCCGAGGGGATCGAGTCGGTCGCAGCCCGCGTCGAGGCCGTCCACGGCTCGGCGACCGACGCCGCCGACCGCGCCCGGACGCTCGCCGAGACCGCCGACCAGACCGCGGAGACGGTGGGCGACCTCGCGGAGACGGCGACCGCGCTCTCCGAGCGCACCGCGTCGCTCACGGAGCGGCTCGCGCAGTTCGAGACGCGATCGGACGCGGGGGAGGCCGGCGGCGCGGCGGGGGCCGCCGTGAGTCCGACCGCCGGCGACGCGGAGGTGAGCGCCGATGATTGAGCCGTCGACGGTGCGCTTCGCCTCCGCGGGCGTGTACGCGATCTCTGCCGTGGTGCTGCTCGCGCTGGCGCGGCGCAAGCCCCCCGCCCTGCGGCGGTACTGCTACCCGTTCGTCGCGGTCGTGGCGCTCGCGGGCGTCGGGATCGGCACGTGGGCCGCCGGGATCGGCACGTTCGCGGTCGCGAACGGGACGCTGGAGGCCGGCCAGCTGCTCTCCGACTACGTGGCGTACCCGTTCCTGTTCGGGTTCGCGGCGTTTGTTTCGGGGGCGAGTCAGCGGTACGTGGCTGGCGTGGTTGCGCTCACCGCAGTGATGCGGCTCGGCTACGATGTCGCGGCGGTGTTCGCGGGGCCGCTCGCGACCGCGGGCACCCTCGCGATCCTCGTTGGCTACGTCATCTTGCTCGGGCTGTTCTTCGGCCCGCTCGCGAGCGCGGCGGCGCGGCAGCCGCCCGCCCGCGAACTGTTCTTCAAGAAGACGCGGAACCTCTCGTTGTTCGCGTTCGGCGTGTTGATCGCGTGGGCGATGCTCCAGATCGCCGGGCTGTTCGATCAGTTCACCGCGGCGGTCACGCTGGAGTATCTGGACCTCCTGCTCCGGGTCGGCTTCGCCGGCTTCGTGTTCGCGAACGTGGAGACGCTTGCGGCGGAGGTAGACGAGGACGCGAGCGACACCGCCGGGTCGCCCGGACGGGGGCAGAGCGGAGCGGCGGCGAGTGCCGACTGAGTTCCTCTGTTTACTCCTTGCGCACACACACGCGAGGCGACCAACCTCCTTCCCGCGATTCCGTCTCGGAGCCGGGCAGGGCGTACCCGCTACCGGTGAGTAGTATCGACCGCACGCGACCGGGCGAAATCCCCTACCGTGCCCGGTCGCTTACGGGAGCGAAAACGCTCCACCGTCTGATAGTTGCGCGAACAGTTTATTCTGTTCGGTGGCGGTCCGCGCCGACCCCACGCTCGCTGCCAGCGGAGTAGTTTCGCGGCAGGTGCCGGGCTCTTCGCAGCCCCGTGATCGGTGGAACCCGAGTTCAGGTTCGAATTCGAAAACGGGCGTCTCACCCCACTCAGATGCCTGTGAGACACGTTCACACACTTCGGGGAACCACACAAATGATCTATTTAATTGTATTAATAAGAAATACAGAAATTATTACCAATGCGACACAACGCGACTGACATCCTCCCACAGTTACGACCGTGGATTTCCCCCACTGGAGGTTGAATCCACGGAAACGGAGAGGTTCGCAGGTTCCTCGTCACGGCGGACGATGACCTGCGTTTCGGGCCGTGCCAGTACGGCCCCCGCCTCGGACAGCGGTTTCGAGAACTTGCCCAAGGCTCGCTTGCCGATGTTTAGCGCACCGTTCTTGTCGGCGCTGTCGTCCAGCCCACACTCAGGACACTCAAATCGCCCCTGCGTCTCACGGATACCTTCGCGCGCACAGCGGTTACACGTCTGCGACGTGCCGTATTCGTCGACCACCTGTACGTCGATGCCTGCGTCGTGAGCTTTGTACTCGATGTAGTTGAGCAGGCGGGCGAACGGCATCTTGAAGGTCTTGTCGTTGACGTACCGCCCTTTGTCGTTGTCCTCGCGAATCCCGCTGAGGTCGCCCACGACGATCACCGCATTCCGTCTTTCGGCGTCCTCCACGATTCGGCGCGAAATCTTGTGGAGGCGGTCGTCCACCTTTCGCGCCTCAGCGCCACCGACACGCCCGACGACCTGCTGTCCTCCTCGCGGCTTCGACTTCCCGATCGATTTCCGCAGTTGTTTATAGTGTTCGCGGACACGACGGATTTCCTCGCCGTAGAATGTGGTCTTGCGATCGGAGAGGAACGCACAGGTAGCGACCCACCGCGCGCCCATATCGATCGCCAATACATCGTCGTACTCGTCGGCCACGGTCACAGACCGCTTGACGACGAGATGGACGTACCAGTCACCGTCACGGCGCACGAGTTCGCTGTCTCGAATCTCTGCCTCGCGGACGAGTCGTTCGTCCTTGTGTGGAACGTGTGCTGGACACCAGATGGAGTTGCCCCGTCCGCGCTCGGGGTCGTAGACAGGAACCTTCACCCACCACGACGAGAGAACGGTATCCGCGTCGTGGGACACGTCGAATACGTCGTTCCGGAGGACGACGGGTTGTTCCGTGCCTGGGTTCGGGTCTTTCTGCTGTTGAACCTTCGACGCCTGCTGCTTGGTCGCGGAGTAGAGGTCGGCGTCTCCGCCGTGTACTTCGGTCTGGAACGCCTCGTACTCACGAGTGAGCAGTTCCGCTTTCCTGTTGGTCAGCGAGTGGAGTTTGACCCGCACCGTGGTCGAGAGGGTCCGCTCCATACTACGCACCTGCTTGGGCGTCGATGTACTCCTCGGTGACCCCGCTGGACACGTCGTCCGCACCTGAGACGAAGTACGAGCGCGTCCACAGCGAGGGAAGGCCGAAATCGAATTCGTCGCGGAGCTGGCGCGAGGAGTAGCCCTTGACCTGTTGTATGATTTTGTTCGGGGCGAGTGTCGGGTCGCCGGTAATGAACAGGTGTACGTGGTCGGGGCGAATCGATAACTCCAGTATCTCTAACCCGAGTTCGTCGGCTTTGTCCTCGATGAGTTCTTCGAGACGGTCACGTACCTCGCCCTCAAGCACCGGCTTGCGGTACTTCGGGCACCAAACAAAGTGGTACCGAAGTTTGTGGATCTCGGTACGTTCCCTGTCGAACCCACGAGGCATCATCGTCATATAGATATTATTTATCTAAAGATGTTACGCAAGCATCTGGTTACAACCGTGGTTACGGACGTAGGTAGAGTCCCAGTTGCCAGCTTCATCCCATCTGTGAACGCGTGATCTTTCGCCTCGCTGCCACAGTAACCGCTCTCGGTCGGATTCCCCCAGCGTCCCCTCGCGGTGTGTACGACCACCCGCGCTGACGGGGTCTGTCGACGACAAGAAGCCAGATATTCTCGTCGCAGGACACCGGCCACGTTATGCCTAAAGCCGGCTCAGAGGACGACAACCGGCAGTCTTTGACGCGACGTGTTTCACGTAGATTCCACCGGCACCTCCCCAGCCGACACCTTTTATTACACCCCACCAACCAGATACCCTCCACCTCGATCGGATCCAGTTTCGAAAACGGGCGTCTCACGCCCTGAAACGTCTGTGAGATGCGTTCACACACTTCGAAGGACCACACAAAGCATTTATAGTAACCGCTTCAACACACTGACGCAGCCCCTACCCCATAATGCGACAAGAAGCGAGTAATCCGAGTCGAGTCCGGTTGCCCTCCGACGAGATAGTTGGCGACGACGAGCGGGCGACCCAGACGCGGACAAAGCAGGCTGTCGCGACGCAGAACACAACTCAACAATGACAAACGACACAAATACGCGCAAGAAGGCTAATGCGGTCTTCTTCGCGGCGGTAATGGTCGTGTCCATGTTTGCTGCTGGCTTCGCGGGTAGTGCCGCTGCAGCAACCACGGGCGCTTCCATTACGGAAGGCAGCACCGCAGTCAGTGCTGGTCCGGGAGAATCGGCAACAATTCAGAATATCACCGTTGCTGACGCTAACGGTGGTAATGGTAATCAGGTAGAGATTGACAACATTAGCGTCGCCAAAACTGGCGGCGGTGCCATCACTGCGGCTGACGTTGACCAGATCGAGCTGGTCGTTGGGGGACAGACCATCGCGACGAACGACTCTGTCTCCAGCCTCAGTGATGTCCGCTTCGGTACGAGCAGCACCGAATTTAGCTCGAACGGTGCGTTCTCTAACACCGACACCGACAGTGACAGCGAGGACGAGCTTGTCCTCGACGACGGTGGATCTGAAGTAATTGACGTCGTCGTCACGTTCACTTCCGACGCGGAAGTTGACGGTGACACTCTGTCAACTACGACCACTGTCAACCTTCTCAGTGACGCCCAATCCGGATCCACGGTTGAGGCGTTCTCGGGGCCGAGTTACACCTCGACCTCCGCAGCGAGCTCCGCTCTCACGCTGAACGATGGTGAGGCGCCGAACCTACAGAAGGCGACCCACTACGTCAGCGGTGACAGCAGTATCGGTGCGACGATCGAACTCGTCTTCGACGAGAACGTCGACACGAGTACGATCGCTAATTCCGACATTACTGTCGGGCTTGACAACGGCAACACGCTGAACCTCGGTAGCGCCACGTCAGCTGGTGCGTCCAGCTCTCAACTGTTCGTCAACACGTCGAACACCGTCTACAACAACGTCCAGAACGTCTCCATTTCCGGCGTTGATGACAACGGTGGAAACACGATCGACGACACGTTCGACGTGACCTTCGCGCCGTCCACGGTTTACACGCCCACGAACAGCGTGGCCGAGTCTGACTTCTTCGACGCGTTCTCCGGTGAGAACGTCGCGATCGAAGGTGCTGAGGACGACGCGTTCGACATCGACGGCCCCGGCGTCAGCCGGACCCGTGGTTCCGGTTCGAACAGCCAGATTTACGTCCTCGATACGGACGACTTTGAGGTTGGTGAATACAACATCACCAACTCGGCTAACGAAGAAGTCGTTCTCAACATCCGCAGCCTCGGTCTCAGCGTAGAGGCCGACGAGGGTAACTTCACCACCAACGACGCCGTGACTGCGACAGTCACGTCCGATACGATCAATCGTGAGATCACGGCCGACCTGCTCGACTCTGACGGCGACGTTGTCGACACGGTCGATGCCACGATTGACAGTGACGGTGAGGTCTCCGTCGACTTCGGTACCCAGAGCGAGACGGGTACCTACACGATCGAAGTTACTGACGTCAACTCGGCAGTCACCGCCGAGTCCGGTGACTTCGACATCAACGAAGCCCCCGAGGGCGACGTTTCCTTCGAACAGGGCTTCATCACTGAGGAGCGCGGTGACACTGCGAACATCACAATCAACTTCCAGGGCGACATTGAGACCGCAACCCTCCGCGTCGGCGACGACGATGAGGTTGGATACGAGTCCAACATCACCGTCGACTCCGGTGGCGAGGACAGTGTCACGGTCGCCTTCAACACCTACGTCGCTGGCAACACCAGCACTCTGAGTAGTGCTGACCTCGCGTACGTCGCTGACGCAGACAGTGACGCTGAGGTCACCGGATTCAACGAGTCGGTTGACGACCTCGCGAACATGCTCGCGACGGGTACGTACCCGCTCGCGCTGTCCAGCGAGAACGCCGCCGCGATCAACGACGACGACGTTGATGCCGTCGGCGACCTCGAACTCGAAGAGCGGTCCGTCGAGAGTTTCCAGCTGTGGACGACCTCGGCTGACGTCTTCGAAGACGTTGACAACGTTGACGACATCACGAGCGGCGTCGAGAACGACCTCGTCCAGGAGACCGACTCCCTGACCGAGGGCGACGTCCTCATCCACCAGGTCACCGCGACCGGTCTCGAAGGTGCCATCCAGGCGGAAGGTAGCTTCGAGAACGTTGTCACCTCGAACGCAGTCAACGTCACCATCGAGCAGACGTCTGACACGACTGCGCCGAACCGCGACCCGAAGGTCGTGGCCATCGGCAGCATGATCAGCAACGACAACGTTCAGTTCATCTCCACTGAGGGCGAGTACTTCATCGCCTTCAACGAGGAGAACATCGAGACGGTCGGCTCCCGTGACGTCGCTTTCGACGACGGGTTCGAAGTGACCGTTGAGGTCCGCGACGAGCGGCTCCTCAGCCCCGACCGCCAGGAACTCGAAGACAACGATGACGGGCTCGAAGCGTTCTACGAGTCCGCCTCGGCCTCCTTCGTCGTCGAAGAGGCCACGGGCGAGTTCGACACGCCGGTCGAAGTGCAGGCCGCCGAGAACCAGTCCATCACGGGTACGACGAACGTCGCGCCCGGTCAGGAGTTCAACGTGCGCGTGCGCTCCGACTCTGACGTCTCGCCCGGCTTCGTCCAGACCGCCGAGGACGTGACCGTCAGCGCCGACGGCACGTTCGAGGCGACGGGTCTCGACCTGAGCGAGGCCTCGGTGAACGACACGTTCACCGTGACCGCGCAGCAGGCGACCTTCGAGGCTGAGGAAGACGGTACGGTCGTCGAGACGGTCGGCGAGGCCGCCTTCCTCGAAGTCTCCGAGCTGAACCCGCAGGACGTGACCGCGACGGTCGGCGACGCGCTGACCGTGACGGCCACGGTCGAGAACACTGGTGGCCAGGAGGTCACCCAGACTGTCGAGTTCCGCGTCGGCGGTGACGCGGTCGCCAGTCAGGAGGTCACCCTCGCGGGTGGCGAGTCCACCACGGTCGAGTTCGCGGACGTCGACACGTCCGGTCTCGACGCTGGTGAGTACGAGCACGGCGTCTTCACGGACGACGACGAGCAGACCGCCACGCTCACCCTCGAAGCCGCGGACGACGGGTCCGACGGCTCCGACGGTAGCGACGGTTCGGACGGTTCCGACGGTAGTGACGGATCCGACGGCTCCGATGGCTCCGACGGTAGCGACGGTTCGGACGGTTCCGACGGCTCCGACGGTAGTGACGGATCCGACGGCTCCTCCGACAGCGAGACGCCTGGCTTCGGTGCCATCGTCGCGCTCGTCGCGCTCATCGCCGCTGCGCTGCTCGCGACCCGCCGCAACGAGTAACATCGTTGCCTGACGGTCGCGACTCGTAGCTTCCAACCATCGGCCCTCGCGGGTCGACCCACACGCGGTCTTTCTTTATCGCGCTGCTCACTGAGCGACAGCGAGCGGTGGCGCTCGTCAGATCGAGGATTCAATTCTCGGAAGACCCACTGAATCCGACTCGATGGACAGCCGCCAAGACTACGTCTAACTGACGAGAAGAGCAGTTAGCGGCGCTCGCCGGATCGAAATTCCAAGACAAACGGCGTGTCAAGTAATCGCCGTAGCCTGCCGAAAACGCAATACCGGTGCCGGCTAATCAGAACCCGCTACGCCTCGTCGCGCTCGATGACGACCGTTCGCCCGGTCAGCGTCTCGGGCTCGAAGCGGTAGAGTTCGATGTCCAGGTCCGGCTTGTCGTCGGCCCAGATCTCGAAGAGCGGCCGCCGCGCCTCGCCGTACTGCGCGATCGTCTCGGGGGTGAGCTCGTCGAGGTCGACCCGCTCTAAGGCGCCGACGCCGACAACGCTCGCGTACTCGTCGTCCGCGTCGTCGTAGACGACCACGCGGGCCTGCGGCGTCGACGCGAGGAACTCGCGCTTCTCGCTGTCGGGCGTCGACACCAGCCGGAGGTACAGCGCGCGGTCGTCCGCGTCGTACCCGTAAGAGATCGGGATGGCGTACGGCGCGTCGTCGCGCGCCAGCGCGAGGACGCCCGTCTCGTGGCGGGACAGGTGCGCGTCCACCTCGGCCGGCGACATCTCGACCTCGCTGTTCGTCGGCATACCCGAATTTCTTCGCACGAGGTGATAAAGGACACGAGACGACGCGCGACGGGGCGGGTCTCGGGCGGGCTGTGGCGTCGCTGCGGGCGACGCTGCCGCCGGGTGAGGGCCGCGAACCGAACGCTACCGGCGGCGCTCAGCTCATCGCCGGCGCCGAGCCCACGTCCTCCTCGGTGACCGGCGCTCCGCAGACGACACAGCCCGTCTCGAGCAGCGTCGCCCGCATCGCGTCGTCCACCTCGATCGAGCGCCGACACTCCGGGCAGACGAAGGTGTGGGTGGATCGCCCCGTCATACCTGTGCGTACGGTCCCCACGCCCATCAAACGGGCCTCGGATTCTCGGGAGTTCGAAATGCCATGAACGATCCTTACTCCAACAGCGACCCGAACAGCTTCCGCTGGGCGGCCGCGACGTGCTCCGTGAACGTCGACCGACCGATCCCCAGCGACTCGGCCACCTCGCCGGCGTTGGCGCCCTTGGGGTGGTCGAAGTAGCCCGCCTCGTAGGCGGCCGCCAGCACCTCGCGCTGCCGCTCAGTCAGTTCGCTCCGGTCGACGGTGACGAGGTCCGACTCCGTCGGCGTCGTCGTCGACTGGAGCAGGCGCTTCACCTCCATGTCCGGACACGCGTCGCGGAACGCCTCCAAGACGGACCGCAGCGTCGGCAGGTCGGTCGCGTGGAAGGTGATCCGGAGCCGGCCGTCGCGGACCGTCGCCTCCGAGACGGGCGTCTCGTGGCGGTCGAGGACCGCGAACGGCGAGTCGGGGTCGACCGCGGCGTCGAAGCGGTACGCCGCCCGGCCGCCGTAGTCGAAGACGACCTCGACATCGTCTGGGACCGCGAGGTCGGCGTCCGCGATGAACTCCACGACGACGCGGTCGCGGTCGGCCGCGGGCGTACAGCGCACCACCTCGGAGACCGGCGTCGCCCCGTCGACGACGCCGTCGAACGGCGACGGCGACGCGGTCGGCAGCGAGACCTCCGCCCGGATTCCCGAACCCATCTCGTTCGTCCGTACCCGTCCCGGGCAAAAACGTTGGCGGGCGCGCGGCCGCGGTATAAAACTCCCCGCATATGATGGGCCACCGTTCGGGGGGCTGGAGCGGGTACATACAGATATGAAACGCCCCCCGCGCACGACCGACGGCACGACGACGACCGAGGGAGACGCGGCGCTCGACGCGACGTTCGAGGCGCTCGCCGACGCCGACTGCCGGGCGATCCTCGCGGCCGCGACGACGCCGAAGACGACGAGCGAACTCGCCGAGGACTGCGACATCGCGCTCTCGACCGCCTACCGGAAGGTCGAGCTGCTGAGCGAGACGCCGCTGCTCGCCGAGGGGGTCCGCTTCGACCCGGACGGCGACCACGCCGCGGAGTACGTCCGCGACGCCGCCGACGCCGCGATCGAACTCGGCGACGACGGCGTCGCGCTCACGGTCGACGACGGCGGGAGCGACCCGCTGACCGGCGCGCTCGATGCCCCCGGCGTGTCGGCCGACTAACAGGCGCGCACGGCGAGGAGGCCCCCTCGATCCGCGCCAACTGTTCTCGGCGCTGATAATCGAACGGTCAACGTTTTAGGTCAGTTCGCGGACGGATTTGGTATGTCTCGGCAGCCGGAACCAGGGACCCTCATCGATCTCGCGCAAGACAAAATCGCGGTGATCGACGAGACGGGTCGGTTCCGGTACCTCAACGCGGCCACCCGCGACCTGCTCGGGTACGCGCCCGACGAGCTCGTCGGCACGAACGCCTTCGACCTGGTCCATCCCGACGACGCCGACCGGGTCCTGGCGGCGTTCGAGCGTCTCGTCGTCGACGGCGAACGCCCGGACGCCCCGCTGGAGTACCGCTACGCGACCGCCGACGGCGACTGGGTGTGGTTCCGCACCCGCGTGTTCCCGCCCGCCGACACCGGACTCGACGGCTACGCGCTGAGCTCTCGCGATATCACCCTCGAAGTCGAGTCCAGGCGCCGCCTGGAGACCATCGCCTCGACCTCGCCGGACGTGCTGTGGATGTTCACCGCCGACTGGTCGGAGCTGCTGTTCGTCAACGGCGCGGTCGAGTCGGTGTTCGGGATCGACCCGGAGACGCTCGAAACACGGCCGCGAGCGTTCTTGGAGGCCGTCCACCCCGACGACCGAGATGCCGTCGAGGACTCGATGGAGCGGCTCTCCGCCGGCGAGCCGACGAACCTCGACTACCGGATCGGGTCGCGCGACGGCCCGACCAGTTGGGTCAGGGTGCCCGCCCGCCCCGTGATCGAGGACGGCGAGGTGGTCGCGGTCACGGGGTTCGCGCGCGACGTCACCGACGAGTACCGCCGCGAGCGACAGCTCACGGTGATGGACAACCTGCTTCGGCACACGATCCGCAACGACATGAACATCGTCGACGGCACCGCGGAGCGGATCGCCGAGCGGGTCGGCGACGCCGTGCCGTCCGGCGACGAGGAGGCGGCCGACGTCGACCTCGCCGGCCTCGCCGCCGACCTGATCGACCACGCCGAGACGGTCCGCCGCGTCGCGGACGACCTGCTGACGACCGCGGAGAAGCAGCGCGGCGTGATCGACCTCCTGCGGCAGCACGAGCCGCCGCAGCGGCTCCGGGTCGCCCCCCTCGTCGAGCGCGCGGTGGCGGATGCCGTGGGGGACCCGAGCGACTCGCCCGCCGACGTCTCCGTCATCTGTCCCGAGGGCGCGCGGGCGTTCACGCACCCCGAACTCGACTACGCGATCGCCGAGCTGATCGAGAATGCGATCGAACACGCGGAGGGGACGGCGACGGTCGAGATCGAGGTCACGGCGCCCGGCGACCGCGTCGAGATCGCGGTCCGGGACGACGCGCCGCCGATCCCGGCGGCCGAGCGGGACCCCATCACCGACCGGTGGAAGATGGACGACCTCAGACACACCGGCGGGATGGGGCTGTGGCTCGTCTACTGGATCGCGGACCGCTCCGGCGGGGACCTCGCGTTCGACCCCGGCCCCGACGGGAACGAGGTGACGATCAGCGTCCCCGACGCCGACTGCGAGCCCTCCTTCTCGGTGGCGGAGCGGGGGCACCCGGCGGCCGCGCCGGTCAGTCCGTCGGCGGCCGGGATCGACCGCGGGTCGACGGCGCCGGTCTCCGGCTCCGGGACGGTCTCCGAGTCCGACGCCGACGGGGGAGCCGTCGCCGCGTCCGCCGCGGACGGCGGGGTGGACGGGTCCGACGCGTCTCCCGAGGCGTCGCCGGGATCGACAGACGGGTGACCGAAACCCGATCGATCGTTCACCGTTGGATTCGATTTCGAAGAACCTCCCACCGATCTTAAGCCGGCGCTTCGCGTACTCCCGCGTTGATGGGTACGCTCAACGAGCTGTTCGACCCGGACCGGGTCGCCGTCGTCGGCGCCACCACCCGCGAGGGGGCCGTCGGCCGCGCCGTCACGTCGAATCTCCTCGACGACTTCGACGGCGACACGGTCCCCGTCAACCCGAACTACGACGAGGTGCTCGGCACGCCCTGCGTCGACGACGTCGCCGACGCGGACGCCGACGTCGCCGTGATCGTCGTGCCCCCCTCGATCGTCTTGGACGCCATCGAGGCGTGCGGCGAGGCGGGGGTCCGCAACGTCGTCGTGATCACCGCCGGGTTCGGCGAGACGGGGGAGGACGGAGCGGCGAGGGAGCGTCGCCTCGCGGAGCTAGCCGACGAGTACGACCTGAACCTCGTCGGCCCCAACAGCCTGGGGATCATGTCGACGCCCTCGGGGATGAACGCGACGTTCGGCCCCGAGAACGCGCTCCCCGGCGGGCTCTCCTTCATGAGCCAGTCCGGCGCGTTCGTCACCGCGGTCCTCGACTGGGCCAACGACAACGGGATCGGGTTCAAGGACGTGGTCTCGCTCGGCAACAAGGCGGTCTTAGACGAGACGGACTTCGTCGACCACTGGGGGGACGACGAGGAGACCGACGTGATCATCGGCTACCTGGAGGGGATCGAGGACGGCCGCGAGTTCATCGAGACCGCCCGCGAGACCACCCAGGACACCCCCATCGTCGCCGTGAAGTCCGGCCGGACGAGCGCGGGCGCGCAGGCGGCCTCCTCGCACACCGGCACCCTCGCCGGCTCCGACAAGGCGTACGAGGCCGGCCTCGACCAGGCGGGCGTCATCCGCGCCGAGTCGGTCGACGAGCTGTTCGACTCGGCGGGCATCCTCGGGAGCCAGCCGCTGCCCGACACCGACAGCGTCGCGGTCGTCACCAACGCCGGAGGCCCCGGCGTGATGGCGACCGACGCGGTGGGCGACGCCGACCTCGACATGGCGTCGTTCACCCGCGAGACCAGCGACGCGCTCGCGGCGTCGATGCCCGAGGAAGCGAACATCCACAACCCGGTCGACGTGATCGGCGACGCGGACGTCGAGCGGTTCCGCGAGGCGCTGGAGATCACCGTCGAGGACGACAACGTCGGCGCCGCCCTCGTGTTGGCCGCGCCGACGGCGACGATCGACTTCGGCGACCTCGCGGACGCGATCGAGGCCGTCAGCGAGGAGATGGACGCGCCCGTCGCGGCCTGCCTGATGGGCGGCGACCGGACCCGCGAGCCCAAACAGCAGCTCCAGGCGAAGGGGATCCCCTGCTACTTCGACCCCGCGCGCGCCATCGACAGCCTCGCGACGCTCGCGCGCTACCGCGACATCAAGGCCCGCGAGTACGCGCCGCCCATGGAGTTCGACGTCGACCGCGAGCGCGCCCGCGAGATCCTCGCCACGGTGCGCGACCGCGACGACAACCGCCTCGGCGTCGAGGCGATGGACCTCCTCGACGCGTACGGCATCCCCACGCCCGACGGCGAGATCGTCGACTCGCCGGAGCGCGCCCGCGAGGTCGCCGAGCGCGTCGACGGCGACGTGGTGATGAAGATCGTCTCGCCGGACATCCTCCATAAGTCCGACATCGGCGGCGTCGCCGTCGGCGTCGCCGACGCGGACGTGGCCGACACCTACGAGGACCTCGTCACCCGCGCCCGCAACTACCAGCCGGACGCGACCGTCCTCGGCGTCCAGGTACAGGAGATGGTCGACCTAGACGACGGCGTCGAGACCATCGTCGGCATGAACCGCGACCCGCAGTTCGGCCCGCTGCTGATGTTCGGGCTCGGCGGCATCTTCGTGGAGGTGATGGAGGACACCACCTTCCGCGTCGCGCCCGTCTCCGAGCCCGAGGCCCGCGAGATGACCGAGGAGATTCAGTCGGCACCGCTGCTGCGGGGCGCCCGCGGCCGCGACCCGGTCGACGTCGACGCCGTGATCGAGACGATCGGCCGGCTCTCGCAGCTGGTCACCGACTTCCCGGCCATCCTCGAACTCGACATCAACCCCCTCGTCGCACTGCCCGACGACGACGGCGGCACGAACGCCGCCGCCGTCGACGTGAGACTCACCGTCGACCCGGAGGCACTCGACCCCGAAGCCACCGACCCGGAGGCACCCACCGATGACTGACACACCCACCACACTCGTCACCGCGACCGGAGACAGCGCCGGAAAGACAGCGATCACCGTCGCCTTAGCGCGGCTCGCGGCCGACCGCGACCGCAGCGTCGGCTACATGAAACCGAAGGGCACGCGGCTCCAGTCGAACGTCGGCAAGACGCTCGACCAGGACCCCATGCTCGCCCGCGAGGTGCTCGGCTTAGACGCCGAGATGCACCAGATGGAGCCCGTCGTCTACTCGCCGACGTTCGTCGAGGGCGCGGTCCGCGGCACCGAGGACCCCGACGCCTTACGCGACCGGATCCGCGAGGAGTACGAGGGGATCGCCGCCGACAACGACCAGGTGTTCGTCGAGGGCGGCGGCAGCTGGACGACCGGCGGCGTCGTCGACCTCACCGACGTCGACGTCGCGGAACTGCTCGACGCGCGGGTGGTGCTCGTCGCCGACTACGACTCGCCGAACGACCTCGACGAGGTGTTGGCGGCCGCCGACGCGTTCGGCGACCGCCTCGCCGGCGTCGTGTTCAACAAGGTGTCTGACGACGCATTCGAGTCGCTCGACCAGGACGGGATCCCGTTTCTCGAATCGAAGGGGATCACCGTCTTCGGCGCGCTGCCGTACGAGAAGGAGCTCGCCGGCGTCACCGTCGGCGAGCTGGCCGACGAGCTGGGCGCCGAGCTGCTCACGGACGCGCCCACCGACGCGTTCGTCGAGCGCTTCCTCGTCGGCGCGATGGGCGGCGACGAGGCGCTGCGCTACTTCCGGCGCGCCCGCGACGCCGCGGTCATCACCGGCGGCGACCGCGCCGACGTCCAGACCGCGGCGCTCGACGCCTCCGGCGTCGCCTGCCTCGTCTTGACCGGCGGCCACCGCCCCTCGGGCGCGGTGCTGGGCAAGGCCGCGGACGCCGGCAAGCCCGTCCTCGCCGTGAACACCGACACGGTCACGGCCATCGACCGCGCCGAGGAGGTCGTCCGCGGCGGCCGCACGCGCGACGTCCGCACCGTCGACCGGATGGCGGAGCTGCTCGGCGACCACGTCGACGTCGACGCGCTGGTCTGAGCGGCGCGCGCCGAGCCTACGCGGCGAACCGGACCCCGGTGATCTCGAACCGCGCGCCGCCGGCCGCGCTTTCCGCGACGGTCACGTCCCAGCCGTGCGCGTCCGCGATCTCGCCGACGATCGCCAGCCCGAATCCGGTGTTGTCCGGCACCGTCGAGTACGCCGACTCGAACACCGCCTCCCGGTCGGCCGCGGCGATCCCGGGGCCGTCGTCCGCGACGTAGAACCCGTCCGCGAGGCGCCCGACCTCGACGGTCACCTCCGGACCGACGTGGTCGATGGCGTTCCGGATCAGGTTCTCGAGGAGCTGTTTCAGCCGTCCCCGGTCGGCCATCACCGCGCGATCGATGTCGACGTTCAGTGTCGCGTCGCCCGTCTCGACGCCCGCCCAGCGCCCCTCCACCACCTCCTTCAGGGGCACGGGCTCGGTCTCGGTGACGACCTTCCCCTCGCGCGCCAGCGACAGCAGGTCGTCGACCAGCGCCTGCCCGCGTTCGAGCGCCTGCTCGGCCTCGACGAGCTGGTCGCTGTCGCACTCTGACCGGGCCAGTTCGAGCCGCCCTTCGACCACGTTCAGCGGGTTCCGGAGGTCGTGGCTGACGACCCGCGCGAACTTCTCTAGGCGCTCGTTCTGTCGCTGGAGCTCCTCCTCGCGCTCCCGCCGCTCGGTGATGTCCCGCGCGATGTGGAGCCCGGCGACGACGTCGCCGTCCTCGCGAACCGGCGCCGTCCGTATCTCGAACACCCGGTCCTCGTACGGCACCTCGATGCGCTCCGACTCCCCGGCCAGCGTCGTCTCGTGGACCGCCTCGATCGTCTCGATAAGCTCCTCGGGGAACCGCTCGACCTCGGAGACGGTGCGCCCCACGATGTCGTCGGGGTCGGTGTCGAGCGGGTCGAAGCCGCTCCCGGAGACGATCTGGTACCGAAACTCGCGGTCGACGTAGAAGACGCCGCCGTTCGGGAAGTTCTCCGCGAGCGTCCGGTACCGGGACTCGCTTTCCGCGAGCTCCTGTTCGCGCTGTTTCCGTTCGGTGATGTCGGTGATGAACCCCTCCAGGGCGTCCAGTTCGCCGTCGTCCGCGTACACGCCTCGCCCGCGCTCCCACATCCACCTCGTCTCGCCGTCCTCGGTGACGATGCGGTAGGTGACCTCGAAGGTGTCGCCCGCGGAAAGCTCCGACTGGACGGTCGCCCACATCTCCTCTCTGTCGTCCGGATGGAGGATGTCCTCGCCCCAGACGACCCCGTCGTCGCCCTCTATCGCGCCGACGCTGTACCCCGTGAGATCTTCGACTTCGCCCCTGACGGTCTCCATCGGCCACGTCGGTTCGTTCCGACACCGGTACACCATCCCCGGCAGGTTGCTGATGAGCGTCTCCAACCGCCGCGTCCGTTCCGCGGCGATGCGTCGCGACCGATGCGCCTCGACGGCGTTCAGGATCCGGTTGGCGAGCAGCGCGTACTGGTCGGCGCTTCCGGACTTCTGAATGTAGTCGGTGACGCCGGCCGAGATCGCGTCGCTGGCGACCTCCTCGCTCCCCTTGCCGGTGTGGAGGATGAACGGGAGGTCGGGGTGGTCGTCGCGGACGGTCTCGAGGAACTCGATCCCGTTTTGTCCCGGCATGTCGTAATCGGAGATCACGCAGTCGAACGACTCGTCGGCCAGCCTGGCCGACCCCTCGGTCCCGCTCGACACGATCTCGACGTCGAACCGGTCGTCTTCGCGTCCGAGAAAGGTCGCAGCCATCTCTGCGAACTCCGGCTCGTCGTCGACGTACAGGACGCGGATCGAGTCGGTTATCGGCTCCATCTGTGCTACCAATTGTCGAATAATCACATCTGGAAGACATAAATCCGTGGGGACGCCCGCATCTCGCGCCTCCGGTCTCCGACGCCGGTCGCCTCTCCGGCTTTCTCGCATCGACCCACGCTCGACGCTCGACCGCTCGCCCGACAGCGCGTCCATTCACGAGCGGTCGCCGCCGTCGGACGGCGCGCGCTCGCCCGCCCCGCGGGTGATCGTCTGACGTACTGTTTTCACGGTGGACGACGTACCCCGCCCATGACCAGTCTCTCGGAGGCGTACGGTGGACGGGGGCGCTCCGGGGTCGACCCGCGTCGGCTGTACCTCGGTGTGGGGTCGTTCGTCGCGGGCGCGCTGCTCGTCGTCGCGGGGATCCTCGTGGCGGCCGAGGTGGCGATGCCGTCGGGGTTCTCGTCCGGGACCGCCAGGGAGGTCGGCGGGATCCTCGGCGGCGTCGGCGTCCCGCTCGTGTTGCTCGGCGTGATGGCCGTCCTCCCGGCCGACCGCAACACCTACGCCGCGGCGGCCGTCGGCGCGGCCGTCATGTGTCTCGGCGTGGCCCTGTTCGCCCACGCGTACCCCCAGCAGTGGGTCGGCGGGCCGCGCCCGGAGCTGACCGACCTCACCCTCCCGACCGCGGGCGTCTACTTCCTCGGCGCCGCGACGACGCTGTGGAGCGTGTTCGTCGGCGTCGCCAACTTCAAGACCCGCAACGACCCCGGCGGCACCGTCTCGATGGAGGTGACCCACAAGGGGGAGACGAAGGTGGTCGAGGTCCCCCGCGACCAACTGAGCGGCCCCGGCGGCGTCGGCCTCCTCGGCGGCACCCCCGACGGCGAGGTCGAGACGCAGACGAACCGCCCCGACGACGCGAACCGACCGACGCCCGGCGCGTCCCGGCCGGCCGATCGAGACCCCGCCGGCGCGGCGGCCGGCACCGGTGCGACGAACGGATCGGGTGCGACCAACGGGTCGGGTACGACGGTCGCCTCCGGGGCGTCCGACCGATCGGGCGGTCGGTCGAACGACCGCTCCGCCGCGGGCGACCGGTCGAACGGCACGGGACCGTCCGGGTCGGGCCGGTCGGGCACGGGCGGCGCCCCCGGCCCCGGCTCGGCGGGCGTGAGCGACGGCGGCAGCGCCGAGACCGACATCAGCTCCCCGCTCGACGGCTCCGGGCCGGAGGGACCGGCCTCGCCGTCGACCCCTTCCCCCGGCTCCCCCGCCGCGCGCGACGGCCCCGGCGACGCCTACTGCGGCAACTGCGAGAAGTTCGACTACGTCCGGACCGAAGACGGGATGCGCCCCTACTGCGCGCACTACGACGAGCTGATGGACGACATGGAGGCGTGCGACTCCTGGACGCCGCGGTAGGCGACGGACGCCCGTTTTCTCCCCGCCCTACACCGGCTCCGCGGACGGGAGCTGCGACTCCGCGACCGCGAACGCGAGCGTGCTCAACACGCCGATGAGCGTCCCCGCCGCGAGCGCCAACGCCAACTCCGAGAGGCCGAGCGCCGTCACGCCCGGCGCGTCCGGGAGGAAGAAGCCGGAGACCGCGAACAGCACGACGGCGATCGAGGCCACGTAGAACGGCGCGTTGAGGTAGCGCCACCGGAACCGACCGGCGAGGTACTCGTCGGTGATCTGGCCGAGGCTGGAGGTGACGCCCGCGACGCCGAGCCACTGGACGAACCCGTGGACGAACGCCGCGAGGGCGGTGCCGGCGGCGAGCGGGCTCCCCAGCGCGGTCCGGACCGTGTCGACGGTGTCGACCCCCTGAACGCCGCCGACGACGATCAGCGCGAGCGCGACGACGTAGGTGACGAGCGTCACGCGGCCGGTGTACAACACGTTGCGCACGCTCTCGGCGGCGCCGTCGACGCTCTCTTCGAGCCCCAGCCCGCGGAACAGCGAGTAGAGCCCGACCGCGCCCGAGAGGATCCCCAGCACGGCCGCGCCGGCGACGTCGAAGAGGTTCGCGACGACGACGAGCGGGTAGATGAGGAGGAGCACGCCCAGCGGGATGAGGATCGTCCCGCGGGTCTCCGGGTCCGCGAGGACCTGCTTGATCGTGTAGTACAGCGACTCGAGGTCCTGCGCCTGGCGGACGACGACGCGGCGCATCCCGTCGATCGGCATCCGCGACCGGATCACGGGGAGGACGGACTCGTCTTGGGCGCCGTCGGTGATCACGACCGCCGACACCTCCTCGCCGGTCGACAGCTCGGCGAGGACGCGGTCGACCTCCTGGCCGACCGCGCGGTTCGCCTTCACGTCGGGGCCGTCGACGCCGGTGACCGCGGCGACCTCGACGGCCTCGCCCTCCGCGGCGAGCTCGTCGTGGACGTTGACGCCCTGGAAGAGGACGTTCACGTCGGAGTCCTCCGGGTCGGCGGTCGCGAGCGCGACCGCGGCCTCCGTGACGTCCTCGTCGCCGATGACGGGGGTGGGGATCCCCGTCTTGCGGCCGAGGTCGTCGTCGAGGTCGACGCAGAGGACGAGCAGCATCGGTCGAGGCTACGCGGGGGGACGGCATATGTTTTCGGCTCGGCTCGCTCGCGTCGAACCCGGCGACCGCGTCGGCCCGCGCGGCCGATGCGCGCGGCCGCGTTTGTGCGCGTCGCCCCGCGCCGCCGCGTCCGTCAGTTCTCCTCGTTCGGCTCGTGTTCGATCCCGTTCATCATCCGGCGGACGTTCTCGCCGTCGCTGAACGCGCTCGGGTACGCCGCGAGCGGGAGGACGAAGTCGCTCCCGACGCCGACCGGCTCGCCGATGTGGAGCTCCAGCTCGGTGGTCACGCCCGTCCCCTCGATCTCCGCGTCGGCCGTGTACACGACGACCCCGGCGTCCGAGCCGAGGACCTCGGTCGAGTACTCCGAGCCGCGTTCGAGGTCCCCGACGCCCTCGAAGCGGCTCAGGATGAGCTCGGCGCGCTCGCGGGTGCTGAACTCGGCGATCGGGTTCAGCGCCTCGCCGAGCACCTCGATCTGCGGCGTCGTCACCGCGGCGAAGACCGCGGCCTGGTAGCGCTCGCCGAACAGCTCGACGGCCTTGTCGTACTCGGCGACCGTGTTCGTTACGCGGACCTCGCGTGTCTGCCCGGCCGCCTCGACCTCCCGGGAGAGGGTCTCCTCCGAGACCTCGTTGAGCTCGTACCCGCTCTCCGAGAGCGTGGCGTCGGCGACCGTGGCCGTGCCGGCCGCGAACTCCGCCGGCCCCTCGCCGGTGGCGACCTCGAACGCGGTACAGCCGGCGAGGCTCGCGAGGCCGACCGCCCCGCCCGCCGCGAGCGCCCGGCGACGGGTGACGGCGTCGCTCGCGTCGCTGTTCTCGGCGTCGTGCTCGGCGGTCGGGTCTCGGTTCATGGCCGTCACTGACGGCGGCGGGGGTACATACTTTGTGTTCGGGCGGGTCGGACCGCCGCCCGTTCGGTCGTCCCGTCACGCCGCCGTGACAACCGCTCTCGCCCGACTCCGCGCTTCGCACGCTTTTTCACGTCGCGGCCGGTAGAGGGGGATAGATGATCTCCAAGGGCTGTGAACAGTGCGCCAACGGCGGGAAGATGGTGCTTTTCGTCTACGGGTACTGCGACCAGCGGGACTGCTTCTACTGCCCCCTCGGAGAGAACCGGAAGAACGTCACCGACGTGTACGCCAACGAGCGGAAAGTCGAGTCGGACGAGGACGTGATCGAGGAGGCAAAGCGCATGAGCGCGCTCGGCACCTCGATCACCGGCGGCGAGCCGCAGGAGGCGATGGCGAAGACGACCCGGTACCTCGAACTCCTGAAAGACGAGTTCGGCGAGGACCACCACACCCACCTCTACACCGGGATCACGGGCGGCCGCGAGAACATGCGTCGCCTCTCGGAGGCGGGCCTCGACGAGATCCGCTTCCACCCGCCGCTGGAGATGTGGGGCGACATGCACGGCACCGAGTGGGAGGAGATCCTCCACATCGCCCGCGAGGAGGGGCTCACGCCCGCCTTCGAGATCCCCGGCATCCGCGCGGAACCGGAGTTCTTGGAGTTCTTAGACGAGGGCGCCGCGGAGTTCTGTAACATCAACGAGTTCGAGATGTCCGACGGGAACTACCGCCGGATGCAAGAGGAGGGGTTCGAGCTCCAGGAGGGCCACATGTCCGCCGTCGAGGGGTCGAAGGACGACGCCATCCTCGAAGAGATGGCGAGCCACGAGAAGGTGTACTTCTGTACGTCGGTGTTCAAAGACGCCGCCCAGCACCGGAACCGCCTCAAGCGGATGGCGCGGAACATCCGCCGCGAGTTCGACGAGGTGACCGACGACGGGACTCTGGTCTACGGGAAGGCGTTCGCCGACCCCGAGCGGTTCGAGGCGCTCGGCGTCCCCGAGGAGTTCTACACGGTGAAGTCGAACCACGTCGAGGTGGCGTGGTGGCTGCTCGAAGAGATGGTCGAGGACGGCGACCTCGACGAGGGCGAGATCGTCGAGCAGTACCCGACCGTCGACGGGACGGTCGTCGAGCGCACCCCGGTCGCCTGAGCGGGCGCGGTCCGATTCTTCTGACGAAGATTCCCGGTGCTTACCCGCAGGAACGGCGGTGGCGCGCGCCTGCGAGGCCGCCCTGCGGCCGAGCAGCGCGTGCGAGGGAGTCAGTCGCCGAGCGGAGCGACGGCGACTGACGAGGCTGGGGAGGCGTGAGGCCGCGGTGCTGTGCGGGGCGGGACTCAAAGGGGCAGTCGGGAGGACGAAGCACGGCGCAGTAAGCACCGCAGGAACGAGCGGAGCGAGTGACGAGGAGCGCAACAAGCCGCGCGAGTCCTCCCGGCTGGGGCTTTGACGGTGTTCTCCATCGAGTAGTGGTCCGATATCCTGTCCGCGTCGTGCCCCCTACTATCACAATTATAAGTGATAAACACGTACGGTCGCGTATGGCCTCCGAAAAACCCGTATTCGCCGACGTGAGCATCGGACAGGCGGTGTACAACGAGGACGGGGAGCGGCTCGGCTCGATCCGCGGGGTCGACGACGACGGCTTCTACGTCGCGTCGCCGTCGGGCACGGACACGCTGACGCTCACCGACGCGCGCGACGTGTTCGGCACCGCGTACGTCATGTGGCGCTGTTGGGAGTGCGGCGAAATGGGCGAGATCGGCGACCAGCTCCCCGCGAACTGCCCGAACTGCGACGCGCCCCGCGAGGAGCTGTACTACTGGGCCGAGGACTGAGCGGACGGCCGTGGGAAGCGACCTCGTTTCCCTGTCATCTACTTATAATTGATTGACCTCGTAGACAGTGCTGACACCCTCGAAGCCCCAGCCGCGAGGGCGCCGCACACTCGCTGCGCTCCTCAGTCGCTCACTCCGTTCGCTCCCTGCGGTGCTTACGTCGTCTGCGGCGCCCTCGCGACTGCCCCTTCGAGTCCCGCCCCGCACAGCGCCTCACGCCTCCCCAGCCTCGTCGCTGGCCCTCCGCTTCGCTCCGGGCCACCGACTCCCTCGCGCGTGCTGCTCGGCCGCAAGGCGACCTCGCAGGCACGCGCCGACCGTTTCGGCCGCTCACGAGCTCTCTTTTTCTTCCTCGAGGTCGTCCCCCTCGTCGCCAACCTGCTCGCGGAGGCGCTCGACCTCCGCCTCCAGTTCGGCGATTCGGTCGGCGTCCGCCCCTCCGTCGTCGGAGCGCGTCGTGAGGTACACCACCGCGCCCGCGACGAGGACGAGCGGCACGCCGAAGAGGAGCACGGCGATGATCATGATGATTATCAGCTCCGGACCGCCGGGCACGCCGCCGAACGCGGGGACGAGAGAGACCATGTGCCGTCCACTCGACGGCGCGACTAAAGCTGATCGGGGGAGGGGTCGCTCCGCGGCTCAGTCCGCGTCGACGAAGTCCGCGAGGTTCGCCTGGAGCCCGGCCGCGAGCGTCGACTTCCGCCGGAGGCGACCCAGCGAGACAGGGAGGTGGTCGGCGACGCCGCGGACCGCCTCGCCGAATGTCTCCGCGGCCCCGAACTCGCCGTCGAAGGCGTTCCGGACGGCCTCGCGGACCTGCCAGACGCCGACCGGCCCCCAGTAGTCGTCGGAGACGTGGCGGAGGACGAGCGCCTTCGCCTGCCGGCCGCGGTCGTCGAGGTGTTCTAAGACGCCGAGCCGGGCCGCGTAGTAGGCGCCCGCCGTCTCCTCGACGTAGCCGGTCCGGCCCTCGCGCCCCTCGCTGGCGGCCGCGAGGTACACCCCCGCCTCGGGGTCGGGGTTCCAGATGGAGCCGGGCGACTTCATCTCGACGAGCTCGTACTCCCAGCGCCCCGGGACCAAGATCACCCAGAAGGCGTTGCCGAGGTACTCGTTGCGGTGGACCTCGATCCGATCGACCGCGGGGTTGTCGCGGATCGAGCCGCGGAGGAACTGGCCGACCGTGTCGTCGACGGCCGTGATCGACCAGCGCGTCGGGACGAGCCGGCGGTTCTCGCCGCGCCCCAGCGCGCCCGCCGAGAGGATCGTGTTGATCTCGTACACGTCGAACCCGCGGCGGTAGAGGTACGTCATCGCGCCCTCGGCGCGCCAGTCGTCGTCTTCGAGCGTCTTCTTCACCGGGCGCGGCACGTGCGGGTTCTCGCCGAGGTCGGCGCGCTGCGCCGCGGCGCGCGGCCCGGTCGGCGTCTTGATGTCCTCCGTCCCCACCTCGAAGTCGAGGTCCGGGCTGCCGTCGAGCCCGATCTCCACGTCGACCGGGCGGTCCGCGATGGCGACCTCGCGTTGGACGCCCAGCCAGCCGTCCCACGCGTCGTGGACGCTCTCGGCCGGGCCGTCCCCCGTGCCGACCGACTTCGCCCCGCCCGTCGCGCCCGCGTCCGCGACGTCGACGCCGCGGGTCGAGTTGAGCAGGCTGGTCCGGCGGTCGAACACGTCCGAAATCGAGACGCCCTCGTCGTACCACGCCGCGGAGGTCTCGAACGCTTCCGCGCGCTCCTCGCGGCCGACCGGCGAGAGCAGCCCCGTCGAGACGTTCGGGTAGTCCGCGCGGCCGACGAAGATGGAGGGCGAGACGCTGCCGACCACGGCGTCGTCGGAGACGTGCTCGTCGAAGCGCCGCTCGAAGGAGTCGAGGTGATCGAGGATGCCGTAGTCCTTCTCCGCGGCGAGGCGCCGCCGCTCGGCGCGCTCGTTCGCCTCGAACTCGATGAACTCGTCGAGCCGCATTCGGATCGGCGTTGGCGGCGCACCGGCTTGAACGTTTCCGGCGCGGGCGCCGTTCAGCACGGCAGAGAGGGGAAAGTAGAGGGACCGCGGGACCGAGGCCGCCTAACTGTGGATGCCCATCGCTTCGATCTGCTCTTGGTACCGGTTGCGGATGGTGACCTCGGTGACCTGCGCCACGTCGGCGACCTCCCGCTGGGTCTTCTTCTCGTTACAGAGCAGCGACGCGGCGTAGATGGCGGCGGCGGCGTAGCCGGTGGGCGACTTCCCGGAGAGGAGGCCCTGCTCGGCGGTCGTCTCGATGATCTCGTTGGCCTTCGACTGGACCTCCTCGGAGAGCTCCAGCTCCGAGGAGAAGCGCGGGACGTACTTCTTCGGGTCGACCGGCCGCATCTCCAAGCCGAGCTCCTGGGAGATGTAGCGGTACGTCCGGCCGATCTCCTTGCGGTCGACCCGCGAGACCTCCGAGATCTCCTCGAGGCTGCGGGGGATCCCCTCCTTGCGGCAGGCGGCGTACAGGGCGGCGGTGGAGACGCCCTCGATCGAGCGCCCCCGGATGAGGTCCTCGTTGAGCGCGCGGCGATAGATGACGGAGGCGACCTCGCGTACCGAGCGCGGCACGCCGAGCGCGCTGGCCATTCGGTCGATCTCGGAGAGCGCGAACTGGAGGTTTCGCTCGCCCGCGTCCTTCGTCCGAATTCGCTCCTGCCACTTCCGTAAGCGGTGCATCTGCGACCGCTTCTTCGAGGAGATGGAGCGGCCGTAGGCGTCCTTGTCCTTCCAGTCGATGGTCGTCGTCAGCCCCTTGTCGTGCATCGTCTTCGTCGTCGGGGCGCCGACGCGCGACTTCTCCTGCCGCTCCGAGTGGTTGAACGCGCGCCACTCCGGGCCGGGATCGATCTGTTCGTCCTCGATGATCATCCCCGTCTCCTCGTGTATCAGCTCCCCGTCGGCCGTCCGGGTGAGGTCCTCCGGATCGAAGTCCTCGGGGTCCAACTCGTCGACGTCCTCGATGTCTATCTCCGCTTCCTCGGCGTCCTCGTCCCCCACGCGCTGCCGGTCGTGATCCCGTTGCCGGGTGGGCCGTGTCATCGCATTTATATGCTATCCAATCGGTTTAACTTAAAAGTTCGTTACCATGGGGGTGAGTAGCACGGACTTTCGCGGCGCTCACCCCGACGGCGGCTCGCTCGGGAGCCCCTCCGAGGCCGAGCGGTCGTCGTCCGCGGCGCCGGCGGTCCCTTCTTGCTCCGGATCGGGGGTGCCACCCGGCCGTTCCGACGCCCCGTCGCTCGGTTCGGGCGTCCCCCGGCCCGCGGTCGGCGTCGCGGCGCGCTGGCCGGGCGAGCCGGTGAAGTCCTCGCGGCCGGCGGCGCCGCAGCCGGTCGCCGCCGGGTGGTCGGCCGGCCCGCTCGCGTCGGCGCCGCCGCCGGCGCCGCAGCTGACGTTCAGCCGCCCGTCGGCGTCGGTGTCGACGCCGGTCAGGCTCTCGACGGGGCCGTCGGGCCGCGCCTCGAACACCTCGGGATCGACGCCGAAGCGGTCGGCCTCCCGGTCGACGAACGCCTCCAGCACGTCCGCGAGCGCGGGGAACGGGCCCCCGTCGGCCGCCTCGCGCACGTCGGCCGCGAACCGCGGCACCCACCGGCCGACGTGGTCCTCGATGAACGCGGCCGTCGCGTCCGTGACGCGCTCGACGCCCGTCCCGTCGCCCTCCTCGCGGAGGTACGCGCGCTGGGCCGCGAGGTGCGAGCAGAACTCCAGTTCGACCGATATCGCGTCGGCCCGGTCGCGCGCGCCGTCGGCGTTCTCCAGGCCGAACGCCCGGTAGAAGCCGGCGGCGTCCGCCATCCGATCGGTGTTGACCGTGACGCCGCCGGGCGCGTACGCCACCTCGTACCGGTCGACCGCGCCGTCGGTCTCGACGCCGAACGTCCGCGCGAACGTGCGTTCGAGCGCCGTCGGGTCGTCCGGGAGGCGGTCGGCCACCGCCGCGGCGGCGCCGGTCAGATCCGATCGGCCGTCGTCGCCGTCGGCGTCGCCGTCCGCGACGGCCGCGGCCGCCTCGCCGATCACCTCCCCGAGCACGGTCGGGTCCGGGTCGCGCTCCGCGTCGGCCGCGGTCCCCCGCGGGCGGTCGAACGCGGTCGCCAGCGCCTCGTAGAGCCGCCCGCGGTGGACGTCGCGCTCCGAGGCGGAGGAGAGGTTCCCGCCCCAGCCCACGGGCGGATCGTCGTGGGTCGCGTCGGTATCGCTCATGGGTGGATCACGTCACGTCGAGCCGGTAGGCGTCGACCCCCTGCTCGAACTTGGGGCGCTCGGCGCGCGGTTCCTCCATCGGCACCTTCGCGACGGTCCGTCCGTCGGCGTCGTAGCCGATCGCCTGGTCTTCGGTCACCTCGAACTCCTCGATGCGCCACTCCGTGCTGCCCATCAGGTGGAGCAGGCCGCGGAGCTTGCGCTGGTCGGCGCGGCCGTCGCGGGCGCGGCGGTACGTCTCCTTCGCCTCCTCGACGCCGGGCCCGAACATCTGGAAGAGGTAGTCGTCCGGGACGTTGATCGGCGGGATGTAGTAGACGTTGGGCTCCAAGCCCAGCTGCGGGTACAGCGGCAGCGCCACCTCGGCCTCGTGGACGAGGTAGTCGATCGGGTTGGTCGGGTCCGCCTCTTCCGGCGGGTTCACCCAGCCGTGCTGGCGGATCTTCCCGAGGCAGTTCTCGAAGCACTGCGGGACGAGCCCCTGCTCGACCTTGGGGTAACAGCCGACGCACTTCTGGGAGTTCCCCTTCGCCTGGTTGAACACCGACTTCTTGTACGGGCACGCCTGGACGCACTGGAGCTGCGCCTGACAGCTCTCCTCGTCGATGAGGACGATCCCGTCCTCCTGTCGCTTGTAGATCGCCTGGACCGGACAGGAGCCGGCACAGCCCGCGTACGTACAGTGGTTACACACCCGCGGGAGGTAGAAGAACCACATCGGGTGTTCCTCGCCCTCGATGTGGGTGTCGCCCGCGAACGCCTCGCCCGCGGGCTCGTCCTCACCGAGGTTCGGGTGCGCCCAGTCGGCGTCGTCGGGCATGTAGCTCGCGACGTGGCCCTCGTTGGCGACGTGTTCCTCGGTCGGGCTCGTCTCCTCCCAGTCGACGTCGTTCGCCTCCCAGATTGTGTCGCCGTCGTAGACGCCGTCGGAGCCCCACTCCTGGACGCCGAGCCGGTCTAAGATCTCCTGGTCCCAGCCGAGCGGGTGGGCCCCGTACGGCTTCGACTCGACGTTGTTCCAGAACATGTGCTCCTGGCCCTCGCCGTGGGTCCAGGTGGTCTTACACGAGAGCGTACACGTCTGGCAGGCGATACACTTGTTGAGGTCGAAGACGGCCCCCCACTGTCGGTCCGGGCGGTTCTCGGCGTAGGGGTACTCCATCTCGCGGCCGATCTGCCAGTTGTAGACGGTTGGCATTGGTCTGGTGTGGTGGTGTCGGTGTGTGGTCGGTCAGTCGGACTCCGAGCGGCCGACGAAGCCGCCCGCGAGGTACTCTTCCATCCGTTCGTCCTCGTTCGTCGGGCGGACGCCCTCCTCGACCGGGCGCCAGTCGCCCTCGCCGTCGACGCCGCCGTCCGCGGCCTTCTCGACCTTCACGAACGCCTCCTTCGGGGCGCCGTTGGCGGCGTGGACGTCGGGCTCGAACCCGTCGTCGAGGTTGAGCCCGGCGAGGTTCTTCCGCGGCATCGTGTCGGTGAGCCACGTGCGGCGGAGCCACGTCGTCGTCGCCGACTGGTGGCCCCCCTGCCGGTACATCCCGACGTAGTTGGTGTCCTCGGCCTTCGCCATCCCGTCGTCGCGGCTCTCGGTCGCCGCCACCGACTTGTGGGAGGCGTTGGTCACGTTCATCCAGCTGCGGGTGACCCCCTGCGGGAGGCTCGGCTGGAACCGGACGCGCATCATCGCGCGGGCGACGTCGTAGGAGTCGTCGCTCGCCTCCCAGTCGGGGTACGGGCGGTCCTGCGGGTCGGCGTCGACCCACACGTAGTCGCCGTCGGTGAGCCCCTCCGCGAGCGCGTCGGCGGGGTTCATCTCGATGTACCCCTCGCCGAAGTACGGCTGCCGCTGGTCGCGGCGGGTCATGTCGCCGAAGTTCGACCACCACACCGCGATGTTCGGGAGGTCGCTGCCGAACGAGTGGGTGCCGTGGCGGTACTTCGGCGTCATGTACACGTACTCGTACCCCTGGTCGAGGTCGTTGAGCGGGTGGCTGCTGTCGGTGAGCTCGTTCGGCGAGCGCACCACGTTCCGGACCTGCCGGTCGTTGGTGTCCTCGACCTCGTCGCCGTCCCACCCGCGGTCGTCCGGCGTCTCGGGGTCTATCACCGGGCTGTCGCTGTCGTCGACGATGACGTTCGGCTCGTACGGCGTCGCGTCCATCGGCTCCCGGTGGAGCGGGATGTTCTCGCCGGCCTCGGTGAACTCGGGCTCCTCGCGGAAGAACTCCAGCCGCCCGGTCTTCGTGTACCAGGGGTCGTCGTCGAGCGTCTGCTCGTTGCCGACGTGCTTCGGGTACGACCGCGTCATGATGATCGCGGGCGTCCCCTGCCGGGCGTCTTCGAGTAAGTTCTCCACGTCGTACCCCTTCACCGTGTTCGAGTGGTCGACGATGCGCTGGAGGTACGGCTTCGCGCGGTGCTCGTCCTCGTCGATGAACTGCCAGTAGTCGACGAAGCGGTCGTCGCCGGTGATCTCCGCCAGCCGCTCCGCGACGCCCTTGTAGTGTTGGGCGTCGTTGCGGGTGTCGTAGATCCGGTCGATCTCCGACTCCGGCATCGTCGTGATGAACGGGTTGGTGACGGAGGCGGTCATGTCGTGGACGTTGTGCTCCGCCCACGAGTCGGCGGGGAAGACGATGTCGGAGTACTCGCAGGTCATCGTCCACCACCACTCGTTGGTGAAGAACGCCTCTATCTTCCCGTTCCGGAGCATCCGCTCGATGACCTTGTACGCGCCCTTCGCGTTGCCGAGGATGGAGTTCGACCCGGACACCCAGATCGACTTCGTGGGCGTGTGCATGTGCGAGTCGCCCTGGAAGTACTCCCCGTCGACCTTCAGCGGCTTGTCGAGGTTGGTGTAGAAGTGCGCCGAGTGCATGTCGTACCGCTGGTCGACGGTCGCGTCCGCGTCGGGGTCGTCCTCGACGTCGAACGGGCTCTCCTTCGTGTACTGTTCGAGCCCGTTGAAGTAGGCGGCGCGGTAGTTGCCGGAGTAGGAGCCGACGTTGCCGGTCTGGTAGCCGACGTTCCGGGTGAGCGACGCCACGAGGAACACGGCCCGGTCCTTCAGGTCCGCGTTCGCGTAGTGGTTCGGCCCCATCCCCGTGAGGATGAGCGTCTCCTCCTTGTTGTCGGCCACGTCGTTCGCGAGGTTCTCGATCGCCTCCGGCTGGGTCCCGGTCACCTCGGCGGTGCTCTCGGGGTCCCACGTCTCCGCGAGGTGCTCGCGGATCAGGTCGAAGACGGTCCGGACCTCGACCGTCTCCCCGTCTGCGAGCTCGACCTCGAAGGCGCCCTCGACCGTCGCCGGCACGTCGAAGTCGTCGCCCACGTCGTCGCGCGTGACCGGCTCCAGCTCGCCGGTCTCCTCGTTGCGGACGACGAAGTCGCCCCACTCCTCGCGGAGCTGCTCGTCTATCACCTGGTCGGCGATGTCGGTACGGCCCGCCGTCGGCCGCTCCTCGTCGTCGGCGACCGTCTCGGTCTTATCTAAGTCCGCCGGCTCGTAGTCGGCGAAGACGTCGCTCGCGCGCAGCAGCTCGGTGTCGTCCATCCGGACGAGGAGCGGGAGGTCGGTGTTCGCCCGGACGAACTCGGGGTCGTACAGGTCGTTTTCGATCAGCTCGCGGGCGACGCCGAGGAACAGCGCCGAGTCGGTCGCGGGGCGGACGGTGACGACCTCGTCGCACTTCGAGGCGGTCGCGTTGTAGTCGGTGAAGATGCCGGTGAGCTTCGTGCCCTTCACCTTGGCCTCGGTGAGCCAGTGGCAGTCCGCCATCTTCGAGGTGAGGTAGTTCATCCCCGCGACGACGAGCTGGTCGGCGTGCTCGACGTTCGCGAGGTCGAAGTCGACGGTCTGTTGCCCGGTGACCATCGTGTGGCCCGGCGGCAGGTCGGTGTGGAACGAGTAGTTGTCCAGCCCCATCGCGCCGAGCGCCTCGTCCTCGTCGACGTCGCGGACGTAGTTGTCCAGAAGCGCCATCGAGTTGGCGTTCCGGTACTGCCCGAACAGCTTGATCAGCCCGAGCAGCGGCATGCCGCCGCGGAACTTCATCGACCGGACGCCGGCGCCGTCCATCTCCTCGACGATGCGCTCGTCGTACCCCTGTTCGAGCAGGCGCTCCGCGCCGGACTCGCCGCTGTACTGCTCGGCCAACTCGACGAACGTGCGGGCCGCGAGGTCGTACGCCTCCTCGAAGTCGACCTCGACGAAGGCGTCCTCGCCGCGGTTCGCGTACTCCTCCGGCATGGACCCGTCCTCGTTGCGGGGGAACCCCTCTTCGACCCACTCGCGGAACCCCTCGCGGACCATCGGGGCCTGGACGCGGCGGTCGCTGTAGAACCGCTCGACCATCGCGAGCCCCTTGTTACAGACGCGCGGGTCCCACCGCTGTGAGGCCTGGTTCCCCTGGAGGTCGGTCGCCTCGCCGTAGTTCATCGAGGGGCCCAGCCGCGTGATCTGGCCGTTCTTCACGGCGGCCTCCAGGTAGCAGTTGTGCGTGTCGTTCGGCGTACAGGTGAGCATGAACGAGTCGTCGCGGTCCCACACCTCGCGGTAGTGGGACTCCCACTCTTCGTTCGGGTACGCCTCGAAGGGGCTCCGCCGGCCCGGGAACGGCCCGGGGTCGTCCCCCATCGTGAGTCGAGTGCTCCCGAGGTAGCCGGCGGCGCCGATGCCCGCGACCGCGCCGGCCGCGGTCAACACGTCGCGCCGGCTCACCTCGTAGTCGCTCTCCTCGTCGTCGGCGCGACTCATCCGGACCACCCCCATCGAACCGCCGGGGTGTCGGATCGTCGCCCCCCGTACCGGACCGATCGGTTCCTGGTCATCGCGCCCGGAAGATGGGCCGCCGGGCGATTATAACGGCTCTCGCGTTCCTACTCCCCTACACTCCGGCGAATCCCTTCGGGGTGAATCACTTAAACGATCGAGCGCGTCGCACCGCGGTCCGCGTCGCTTCTCGCTTCAGTCCGGGAGTTCCTCGCTCGCTTGCCTCCCGAGGACACGCGACGCGAAAAGACACCCGCGGGCCGCTCAGACCGACCCGGCTTCGCCCTCGACTCGGACCACCGAGCGGTCGTCGTCGACCGGTTCGACCTCGACCGCGAACTCGTCGCCGAGCGCCTCGCCGACCCGGTCGTCGCCGCGGTCCACGAGGAGCGGCCGCGGGCCGTCCGGGGCCGCGCCCGCCTCGATGAGCGCCTGCTGCTCGCGCAGGCGGTCCGGCAGGCCGCTGATGTCGACGGCGTCGTCGGGCACGTCCGGACCGGCCTCGTCGAGGAACCCGGTCACCGCGCTCCGGAGGTCGTCGAGGCCGCCCGCGGTCGCCTCGCCGAGCGCGTCGAACGCGAACCCGGCCGGGTCGCGGAGGGCACCGTCGAACGGGAGCGAGACGAGCGGCGGGTCGCCGGTCGCCTCCGCGACGAGGTCGGCCGGGTCGCGGTCGCCCGCCGCCCCGCCGTCGTCGTCGACCGCGTCGCCCGCGCGGACCTTGTTCGCGACCACGGCGGCGACGGGCACCTCGCGGGCGTCGAGCAGGCCGACCGTCCGCGTGACGTTCCGGACGCTCACGTCCGAGGGGGTCGTCACGACGACCGCGCCGTCGACGGGGACGCGCGAGAACACCGTGTGCGCCACGTCGCCGACGCCCGGCGGGAGGTCGACGAGGAGCACGTCGAGGTCGCCCCAGACGGCCTCGCCGAGCAGGTCCGCGAGCGCGTCGTGGGTCATCGCGCCCCGCCACGCGGTCGGGCGGTCCCCGGAGACGAGGTCGATGCTCACGATCCGCATCCCGTCGGCGTACGCGGGCGAGGGGCGCCCGGTGGGCGTCGAGACCACCGGGTCGCTCGCGCCGAGGTACTCGGTGAGGTCCGGCGCCTGGAAGTCGGCGTTGAACACGCCGACGTCGAGGCCGGCGTCGCGGAGCGCCCGCGCGAGGGCGATCGTCACGGTGCTCTTGCCCGCGCCGCCCTTCGCGCCCGCGACCGCGAGGACGTGCTCGACCCCCTCCGGGCTGAGTTCGCCCTCGACGCGGCTCCGCTCCGGGCTCTCGATCCGGACGTGGTCGACGCCGTCGATAGCCAGCCCGGCCCCGCGGACCTGCTCGCCGACCGCGGTCGCGACCGCGGGGTCGAGACCACCGGCGTCGAGCGTCGCCGTCACCACGCCGTCGCCGACGTCGAGGTCCGCGAGCACCTCGGCGGAGACGGGGTCGCCGCGCGGCGTGTCGATCGACCGGATCTCACGGACCATCCGGTTCCGGATCCGCTCCGCGTCCGGGAGGTCGGTCTCGACCGGAGCGTCGGGCGGCGACCCGCCGCCCGGGCCGCTCGCGCCGCCCGGGGGACTGCCCCCCTGCGGACCGCCCCCTTCCCCCAGCGCCGGGTGGTTCCGCGGGAGTGCGCCCTTCCCGGTCTCTTCTAAGTCGATCGGGCGGTAGTTCCGGTTCGGGTCGTCCGTCGGCGGCGCCTCGCGGGTCTCGACGCCCGGCGGCCCGCCGTCGGCGCCGTCGGCCTCGGGCTCCGACTCGTCGTTCGTCACGTCCGGTGCCTCCGTCTCGTCGCGCGTGTCGTCGTTCATCTGTGGTCGGTGTCGGTCGCGGTCGGTTCGGCCGCCTGCGCTCGGCCGAGCGATTCCGGCGGGCCTACGGCGCGGACCGCCTCGCGGACCGCGTCGAACGGCTCGTCGCCGTCGGCGACGACCTCGCCCGCGACGCGCTCGGGGTCGGCGTTTCCGACGAGGACCGTCGGGACGGCCACCTCGGCGAACCCCTCGACGACCACGAGGTCGTACCCCGCCGCCGCGAAGCGGTCGAGCGCGTCCCGGAGCGCGGCGCGCTTCCGGGCGTCCGCGCCGCCGTCGCCGCTCTCACCCTCGTCGCCGCTCTCGCCGCGGTCGTGCGGGCGGACCTCGAAGGCGTGTCGCGGCGTGATCCCGACCGTCGCCGCCGCGCCCGCGGTCCGGTGGCGGTGGGTGTCGGTCCCCGGCTCGTCCGGCTCGATGGCGTGGTGGATCGACTTCACCGTCGCCACGCGCCGCCCCGCCGCGGCGAACGCGTCGACGAGCCGCTCGGCGACAGAAGGGGCTGCTCTCGCGGCTGGTCCGCG
>NZ_SGXV01000117.1:0-1093 GCF_005435055.1 Halorubrum sp. SS7 | reverse complement strand
CTCCCGGCTGGGGCTTTGGAGGCCTTCTCCGTCGATCCGTCAGCAGCGATTTATACGTAAGCGGCTGGGGCTTTGGCGGTGTTCACCGCAGGTCTACAGACGATTATTTGTCGCTGTTGAAATCCTATTCTCCAGACAGATTTTGCCTGAAACGTCTAGTCGCTGAAGAGTGCGAATGGAGCAAGCCCGAATGGGTGAAATAGGGACGAATACCTGTTCGATAACTCTTAGTTCAGCTATAGGTTCTCGTACACATCGAGGAAATGTGTTTCTGAAAAGTCCTGTGGATCTGACCAAGACGATTCGTCGTCGTCTTCGTTCTCAGTCCAGATTTGTATTTCTGGATCATACTTTTCGAGCATCTCAGAGTCTCCTCCGTCGTCTTCTTGCGCAACCTCACCAAATTGGGCAGCTAATATCGTGGTGAAAGCTGCGTCTTCGATGTCTGATAATAAAGCGTCGGGTTTTACCCTAAGTTCACCAACAACATTCCCATTTACTGCTACTTTTTGAAAAGTTTTGTATTCTGGTGGATCATCAGGATCTTGGCTTGGCATAGGTATTACGAATAACAGATTGACTTAAATCTTTATATAGGTCAACTCTCGTTCTGTCGGCTACAACCGGTAGAAACCAAGAACCTCGTAGTTGAGGCCGAACAATCACGTCCGCGATCCGTACCGTACCATCTGTACTGAGCGATTTGTTAGTCCTCTGTATTGACCGCTGGTGGGGCAGAATATATCACTTGTTGAGGGTTTCACCAGAGCCGGTTATTTATAAGCGAGCGGCCGAGGGTTCAGAAGCCTCCCGCAGAACAGCCGATCCCGGAGTCGGATTCTTACGAGACGATCTCGTCGATAAGCTCGCGGGCGCTGCGCCGGACCGCCGCGTCGCTCTCGATCGACGGCTCCCAGCCGAGGTCGGCCAGCTTCGCGATCGACAGGCGCATCTTCGGCACGTCGCCGGTCCAGCCGCGGTCGCCGCCGGTGTAGGCGTACTCGGGGTCGACGCCCAGCTCATCGCTCACGATGTCGGCGATGTCGGTGACGGAGGTCGTCGTCCGCGTGCCGAGGTTGTACACGTTGTACGC
>NZ_SGXV01000116.1:0-1104 GCF_005435055.1 Halorubrum sp. SS7 | reverse complement strand
AGCGCATGATGAAGAAGATGGGCGGCGAGGGCGGCGGCCTCGGCGACATGATGGGCGGCGGGAAAGGGCCGTTTTAAATAAGATACTGTCCGCGAATCGGTTATCGACCGTTGCTCTCGCGGGTGACGGCGGATTTTTTCAGGCACCCAGCCCTTCGGTTATAAATGGCTGGCTCTGTTGAAATTCTCAACAGGTGACACATTCTGACCCGCTTGCGGTCAATACAGGGTTCTTACAGACCAGATTCGGACTATACCACTCTTAATGCTGTCAAGAACGTCTTGCGAGATACAGAGGATCAGTACAGCAGTGAGTTCCAAGGCTATTTTACTCAGTAGAGAATGGTTAAAATAATGGGTCGATGGGATCGTGCTGTCACTCCTGTTGTCTCGACTATTCTCGTGGTCGCAATTGTGGTAGTTTTAGCTACAACGATTTCCGTGTTTTTGGCTCTGGTGAATCACTAAGCGGCGTCGGCTTCAACCGTGAGAACTTGGAAAATGAAGCGAAAATCGGCGATGCCGTGCGAGCGCGAACGTGGTCTCATAATGTTCGTGAACTCGTCGTGAAATGTGTCATTCACAACATCAAACGTGTTGTGATACCGTGAAATCAACCGCTATATGGCGATTTATCAGAGCAGTCACTGTTGATTCCACATCCCGAGCGCGAGCGAACATCCGGCGAAGGAGACAATCATTTTACTCACGTAGAGAGGTTATTTCACCGTGAATTGGAGGTGGTATCGGATGGCGCTAGTTGCCGCGGTGTTGGTCGCGGGTGTCCTCCGCTTCGAGTGGGACCCACAGCTCTTGCTGTTCGTCTACTGGGTCGAAGCGGGTATCGCGGCCGGTCGGGGCGTCCTCCAATCCCTGTTTGCTGAGCTCCCGCCCTCGGAGGCGTACAGACCGTGCGGCACGAGGATGCCGTTCCCGCTCGCGGCGCTCGCGGACGTCCGCGGCGGCGTCCGCTTGGCGAGTTGGCTCCCCCCGGTGTACCCGCGGAACGTCCCGTACGTTGTCCTAGCGGTGATTCCGATCGCGGCCTTCTGGCCGCTCGCCGGACTCCTCTTGACCGGTGCGGTCGCGCCGGTCGTCACGACGT
>NZ_SGXV01000115.1:0-1109 GCF_005435055.1 Halorubrum sp. SS7 | reverse complement strand
GGCGACGTCGTCGATCTGGATCACTCAACGGCTCGCCCAGCTCTGTAAGAAGATAGTCGGGAACTGTACCGCCCGGTTCCTCGGCGGCTACCAGTCCGGCAACGACCTCAACGCGGTGAAGGACGTGCTGGAGTACCCGAAGGAGGCGCACAACACCGGCGGGCAGTCGGTCCCGAACCTGCCGGCGAAGCTCCATGCGTCCGACGAGGGCGCGATCTCTGTCCGAAAGTGGATCGAGGAGGGGCCGGACGGCGAGCCCCAGACAGTCAACTCCGAATGGATCTACTCCGACGACTCGGGGAAGATCGAGCGCGTCGAGTCGAACCGCTACGAACCGGAGTGTGACCACGTCGGCGCCGAGGGGAAACGCATCGAGGTGGGGCTGTGACCCGTCCGAGCGAAGAGGTGGCCCTCTATGGGGAGACGGCGGACAGCTTCCGCGAGGTAAAAGAGGAGATCGAGGCCATTCGGGGCCACGAGGTCGCCCGAACTAGAGTCGTCGAGGATCTGATGCTACTCTATCGACAGCATGGGCTCCCCTACGACGACCCGAGAGAGAGATGATTCACTAGCTAAAAAAGCTGAACCAGTCTCTGAATTTGTACCCCCCAATTCCGAAGAGGAGAGGAAGGAGCGTATACAGTATTCCCGGTTGTACACCAGCTTGTACAAAGAGTTGAGCGACTTGTGCTAAGGCTCCGACAGATAGAATAACTGTTAGAGCCATGATGATTGCTTGAATCCGGTTCTGACTACGCTTTTCTTCTCGACTCGCTGCGACCTCAAACCCCTTCGGCTCAAGTAAATAGAATCCATCCTCTCGTTGAGAAACCAAGTCATGCTGTTCCAAGAATGATAGCGCTGCTTGTACCTCACTAAATGACAAATCGGTATTCTCTACGATTGGATGATCCGGAGTGACTCCGCCTGCTTTAGAGAATCGTATCCACTCCTCTTCGCTGACATACAACAAGTGAAGTACCTCCTCCCAGTTTCGTTCCATGCGTACTGTTGAACGTACTTGATGTGTAATTTTTCGGGAAACCTCATACAACCACCAATAAAATTCATCCACGGCCAACTCAGCGGGGCGGCCTATCACAAACGGA
>NZ_SGXV01000114.1:240-1111 GCF_005435055.1 Halorubrum sp. SS7 | reverse complement strand
CATCCGCGCGACGAGCGCTGGGCCGTAACACCGGTTCACGGACGAATCGCCCCGCAGCGCGTCGAAAGCACGGATACACCCCAATAATGGCAGATAAATTAAATAACTCTGTATATGTATTACGTGGGAAATATTTATTTACTCTACTTCGTACATACGGCGTATGCCAACGAGTCACGAGGACTCGGCACGATCGAACAGGAGCGTGAGTCGTCGTCAGTACATCGCCGGTGCCGGTGCGGCCGGTGCGGTCGCACTTGCCGGCTGTAGCGGCGGTGGCGGCGGTGGCAGCGGTGGCGGCGGTGGCAACGGTAGCAACGGCGGTAGCATGGGCGGCAACGGGACGACCACGATCAACATCATCACGTGGGAGGAGTACGCCGAGATGCAAGAGAACATCGAGTCCACGCTCGACGGGGTGGAACTCAACATCACTCCCTCGACGTCGTCGACGGAGATGTTCTCGCAGTGGAGCGCCGGCCAAGACGCGCAGTACGACATCGCCGTCCCCAACAACAACCTCGTTCCGCGGTTCATGGACGCCGGCCTCGTCGCACCCGTGAACCGCGACGTGGTGACGAACTTCGACTCGATGTACGACCGGTTCCAGACGTTCGTCGACGAACAGTTCACGGAGGGCGGAGACGCCTACGGGGTTCCGATCCGCTTCGGTTGGTACGGCTACTCCTACGACTCCCGGAGCGTTCCGGACCACGAGCCGAGCTACAACATCCTGTTCGAGGAGGACTACGTCGACGCCGACCTCGACGGCGAGATCATCATGTACAACGAGGCGGCGAAGACGATCCCCGCGGCGGCGCTGTACCTCGGCATGGACGACGCCATGTCCGGCGCGCGGATGACGTTCACG
>NZ_SGXV01000114.1:0-226 GCF_005435055.1 Halorubrum sp. SS7 | reverse complement strand
CCAGGAGGTGCTCATCGACCAGAAGTCGCGACTACAGGGGTACATCGCCCCCGACCCGACCTTCATTCAGGAGTTCCGGCAGGGTAACTTCCTCGTCGGACACAGCGGGCGCAACGAGACCGTCCAGATGCGGAGCGAGGGCGACGACTGGGTGGAGTTCGTCGCTCCCAGAGAGGGCGCGCTGGCGTGGTACGAGACCGCGGTCGTCTCGGCCGCCTCGGACAAC
>NZ_SGXV01000113.1:231-1133 GCF_005435055.1 Halorubrum sp. SS7 | reverse complement strand
AGTACGTTGAGCGGTTGGCCGCCGACGCGGACGCCGAGGTTTACGCCGGCGTGATCACGCTTGACGACACGGGTGACGGCCGGGATGCAACGTTGCGGAGTCTGTCTACTCCCGACAGACCCCCGATCACTGAGGTCGAAGACTACGTCGACTCGAACGGGGACGCGAGGTTCGAACTTGGCGGAGATATCATTCCTGGTGAGGACGAGGTAGGTGGTAACTCGCCGCTTCCGCACGCGCTCGACGTCGCTCGCGAGTACCTCAACGACCAGGTCGCTAACGATCCTAACGGGGTTGGCCTACCGAGTGACCCAAACAAAGAGATCATACTGCTGTCGGATGGGGCGCCTAGCTACGGGACAGGTGGCGGCGGTTCGCAGGCGGGAACCGGCCGGGGCGCACTAATCGACCCCGATGACAACTTGGTACAAGATAGCAGCGGCGATAACATCGTTTCCGACTTCTTCGACGGAAGTGCGAACAACTCTGATATCAAATATCCCAACCCAGAAACAGATCCTTCCTTTGGGACGGCCCGAGCTGAGACAGTGCTTGTCGCACGAGACCTCGACGGTGAGACCTTCGCACCGGGTACTCCGCAAGAACAGACGCAAACCGCCAAAGTCGACAATCCTGATCAAGACGGAGACCCCGCTGACATCTCTGGAGACAACGGAATAACCGTTAAGGGGATCGTAAGCTACGATCCAAGCAATCTTGACCCTGACGCAGAAGACAGGGCAGAAAACACGCTCCAGGCGATCTCAACGGGGCAAGGTGCCGGGAACTTCTACAACCTCCCACAGAGCACTCCGGAAGACGTCGGAGACGACGTCTTCGCGGACACTAACGTCCAGACCGGCGGCGAGGAGATCATCTTCCGCGGGACGCTCGACGAGCTA
>NZ_SGXV01000113.1:0-221 GCF_005435055.1 Halorubrum sp. SS7 | reverse complement strand
GGACCCAGCACAAGACGGTCCGGTCGCGCTCGACTTCGACCGCGTGACCGACGCGCAGGACCCGTATCCCGCGAGCAGCACCCACTGCTTCGGCCTAGCCTGGTGGGTGCCGGAGGACGTCGGAAACGAGATCCAGAGCGACTCGGCGAGCTTCGACCTCGGATTCGTCACCGAACAGGCGCGCAACAACGACGACCCTGGTCAGACGTTCGGATTCTGAC
>NZ_SGXV01000112.1:681-1135 GCF_005435055.1 Halorubrum sp. SS7 | reverse complement strand
AAAGCCCGCGCCCGTCGCCGGGTAGTACGGCCAGATCGACGCGAACCCGAACAGCGACAGCGCCACGCCCACGTAGAAGTGGTGAGGCGCCAGCGCGTCCCCGTCCGGCTCCTCCTCGGGGTCGAACACCTCACTCATCGGCGGCCTCGTCAGTCGCCTGCTTCATCGCTTCCTGCTCTTCTGTCCCCGGCGGGGGCCGGTACGGGAGCTGCGAGAGCATCGCTCGACCGAACCCGCGGAACCGCTCCTGCGCGTAGTAGACCGGCGCCATCGCGCCGACCATGAACGCCAGCACGACCGCCGCGATCGTCGTGAGGTTGGTGCCGGCCGCCGAGACGAACGGTTCGATCACAGGTGACCCTCCTCCTCCAGCACCTCGCGATGCCGAAGGACCATCTCCACGAGCCCGTTCCACGCCTCGTTTTGCTCGGCGCCGAAGATCGTCCGCAGTATC
>NZ_SGXV01000112.1:0-612 GCF_005435055.1 Halorubrum sp. SS7 | reverse complement strand
ATCACGTACTGAACGGTTGGAGTCACGTCAGGCACCACCTCCGAGCTGGATGTCGAAGAGCTGTCCGGCGACATACATCCCGCCGAACAGCAGCGCGATCGCGGCGGCAGCTTGGATCCGGGTCTGGACGCCGCTCTCTCCGCCGGTCGGCCACGCGAGATCGTCCGAACCGGGCCCTTCACCCGCGTCGTCCGGCGCCTCCTCGGGCGCGTCCCCGCTGTCGCCGTAGACGTCGACCGACTCCGACAGCCGGCTCGACTCCTCACCGGTCTCGGCCATCCGAACGAACGCGTCGTATCGGTGCGTGCCGTCTCTCTCGGGCGCTTCGAAGGTTACCTCGGACGTGGCCTCGTAGGAGGCGACGATGTCGTGCTGCTTCGCGCAGACGGTATCGCCGACGAACTCCTCACCGTCCGGGCCGACCAGCACGCCCTCGACGAGCAGCCCGTAGTTGTTGCCCTCGTTACAGCGGTTGGCGTTCCACGGGTTGATGAAGTTGCTCGTGTTCGTCATGTCGATCCGCGCCGTCGCGGAGTCACCCGGACCCAGCGAATCCGGCAGATCGACATCCTCGATCTGAACGCCCTGCGCTCCGGGCATCAGTCGCCCCCT
>NZ_SGXV01000111.1:322-1137 GCF_005435055.1 Halorubrum sp. SS7 | reverse complement strand
ACCTGCGTGTCCGGCAGCCGCCGCAGGCGGTCGGGATGCGCCGCGGTCATCCCGTCGAGCATCTCGTCGACGACGTCGTCCGGATCGTTGATCAGCTTCTTCATGATCGTTGGTAACATCTCGTCCGGACCGGTTAAACGTAGTGGCACCCCCCCGGAGTCGTCGCCGCTTTCTCCCGAGGGTCGTCACGCCTGACATCGGGGTCAGCACACAGCCACGTTGAGCGGGAGGGTATGGAACAGACGGACAACGTCGAACGAACGCGGACCGACGCTGCCGGCGAGTCGCAAACGGACGACCTCTGGGGTTCGCCGGCTTTGACATCCTCGCCGCGCTAAAGCGCGGGGCTTTCGCCTCGAATTTTCCGTATCACCGGCCGTGGATTTTCACGGAGCATTTTCGGCTGAATACTAATTACGGATATAGAGCAGTCATGAGCCGGACGTTGCTCACTTACTAAATATTAAACGAAACGCCACTGAGCGTGGTCGTGTGAAACGCGACTATTCCAGGCGGGCAGTACTCGGTACTACAGGTGGCCTGTCGTTGACTGCTCTGGTCGGAACTCGAGCGTTTCAACGGGGCCCGCCGGAGAGAGACGAGGACTCTCACAATGACGTCGAGGGAGTCAGTCTCCGGCGTGTAGGGCGCTATGAGACGGGCGAGTTTGACGGGGGCGCAGAGATCGTCGCCTACGACGCATCACGGTCCCGGCTGTTTGTTGTGAACTCTGGCGCCGGGCAGATCGAAGTGCTCGATGTCACGGACCCCGCTGCGCCGGAGCAGGCCGCCGTTCTTGACGCCGCTGCGGATGT
>NZ_SGXV01000111.1:0-312 GCF_005435055.1 Halorubrum sp. SS7 | reverse complement strand
GGGGCAAACAGCGTCGACGTAGTGGGCGATCTCGTCGCGGTGGCAGTCGAAAACGAGAACCCACAAGCAGCCGGATTCGTCGCCCTCTACGACCCGAGCGAACTCGAGCTGCTGGCCGTGGCAGATGTTGGAGCGTTGCCCGACAAGGTGACCATCACGCCTGACGGTCAGTACGTTCTTTCGGCGAACGAAGGCGAGCCCGCCTTCGACGAGTCTCCGGGGAGTCGGACCGACCCCCGAGGCTCGATCAGCATTATCGACGTCACGCGGAGAGATGCTCCGCGGGTTGAAACCCTCGATTTCACCCCGTTT
>NZ_SGXV01000110.1:439-1146 GCF_005435055.1 Halorubrum sp. SS7 | reverse complement strand
ACCACGGACCCGAAAGTGATCGGTCGGGTCCGCGAGGAGCTGTCTACCGTCTCCGGTTCGTGTCAGCTCGTCTCGAAGCGCCATGTGTCCGGGTCATCCGGTAGACGCGACGAGTCGGCCGGGAATACAGACTTGACGAGCCGACAGCGGGAGATCGCCGAGACAGCGCTCCAAGAAGGATACTATGATGATCCGCGGGGTATCAACGGTGCCGACCTCGCCGACCGGTTCGACGTGTCCTCGTCAACGCTCCACCAGCATCTGCGCGCCGCGGAGTCGAAGATCATCCGCGGCTTCTTCGAGTGACGTATGTCTGTAGGCTACTACTAAGACACGGACATATTCGGTATCTATTCTGCCTGCCACATATCTTCGGGCGTAGAAATAGTATGGATACTGAAAGAATAGAACGCATGAGTTCAGGATGGAATGACGCGCCGCGAATCTCGTCAAAGTGCCCTCAATACCGACCAGAACAGGTGAGATAGAATGAGTACTCAGCCGTCTGAGTTGACTATGATGGTGTACGAGTATCTGAACCGGTCCACTGACCCCGCCGCGACTACGACGAGTGAAAATCGTTCGTCATGGGTCGACTCTTCCGTCTACGTCGACGACTACGGGAACAAGCTAGTCGACCGGCTTCTCGCAGCGGAAAGGCACCCCGGTGAGACCTTCGAAGCCGTTTTACACCCGTCTCCAGAGAC
>NZ_SGXV01000110.1:0-429 GCF_005435055.1 Halorubrum sp. SS7 | reverse complement strand
TCATCGCCGATGTCGCGGTCCGCTACGACGACATCGTTGGATTTGCTGCGCCAAGCTCCCAATTATATGATGACCTGTTTTACGCCATGTACGCAGCAATGACCGAGATAGGCGCGGTGTTGACGACGAAGTACCCACGCCATGAGGTTCGCTCGCGGCTCTCGACGATGGACCCACTCGTCATCGATTCCACCCCTGGTGCCGAGACCGACGGCGGTGTTGACGTCGCGACTACCGACGCCGGACCGGTTCGGTGCGGTGACCTCACTTCACTTGGGGTCGCCGCCGAACGTGCGACGACGCAGCTCGCGACGGGTGATCGAACGGGAACGTTCGCGATCGCGACGTTGACGCAACTGCTAGCGCATCACGACCCGACTGCGCTTGACAGGTTCCTCCACGAACTGGTTGGCCAGTGGCGAAATCAGG
>NZ_SGXV01000109.1:247-1149 GCF_005435055.1 Halorubrum sp. SS7 | reverse complement strand
GACCGCCCCGCGGCTTATGGGGGTACTCCGGGTCCTGGAGCGCCGCCCGGAGCTCGTACACCTGCGCCTGCTTCATCGGGGTCCAGTAGTCGCCGCCGACCTTGTGGCGCCGCCACGCGACCGTGGACAGCTCGGCGTATTTCGGGTCCATGCCGACGACCGAGGCCCGCCGCCCGAAGGCCTCCCGGACGGGCGACCAGTCGGCGTCGTCGAGGGCGGGCAGATCGAACTCTCCGTCGACGGTACACGCCGACTCGATGCGGTCCTTCTCCCAGAGAGCGTCGACGTACGCTTCGCTCGCCTCGCGCACGGCTTCCTCGTCGAGGTGTTTGAACTGAAATGCGTCGGCGACCGCGAACGCTTCTATCGCCAGCTCCCGTTCCCGTTCGTCGTGATACATGAACCCCAGACCCAGATGCTTCGCTGCGTCCTGCGGTCCTCGCTGGTTATGCTCCTGTAACATGGTTTGTGATTCCGATTGTGAGTTAACCGTCATGGGTATGCTAATTTACTCAGTAGCGGCCTCGTTGGTGCCTTAAACCCGAATTCAGCGGTCAAGAATAAAACCGTTTCGTGCGAATTTCTATCGGTGATAATTATCATCGACGATGAGCGGGACCGACGTCGCCGGGCGACCCGGTGGCTCGCGGGGCAGACGGGGGTGAAAGGCACCGGTCACGGGGGCGATAACGTAACGAGCGGATTAAAATTACTGGAACGAGTCGGAGAGACGTCCGAGTATCTCACGTACGAGGGCAGTACCGGGTATCTTCGCGCGTCGTCCGGTGAAGACGGCACGGGCGAACGCGTCCGTCGCCGTTCGCCTTCGAGGGATGACTCCCAGTCGGACCCCGACGCTCGTCGCTGGACGGCTTCGACCGTGCCGCTCTGGTCGGCGTCGT
>NZ_SGXV01000109.1:0-237 GCF_005435055.1 Halorubrum sp. SS7 | reverse complement strand
GGCCGACCCGTCTCAGCCGGCGCGATGCGATCCCGTGGATGCCGGGTCACTTCTCGTCGTGAGACGGGTTGAAATCGTCTCGGACGGCAATTCGTGTCCGTCGAGGTCGTGTAATCCATCATAAACATTTAATCTGTAGACACGATTTGTTCCGACTATGAGCATTGGCGACGTAGTGAGCCGGGTCCGACAGCCCGAGTACACGGGCGAACAGCGGTGCGTTCCGTGTACGATCGT
>NZ_SGXV01000108.1:575-1167 GCF_005435055.1 Halorubrum sp. SS7 | reverse complement strand
GATCAGGCCGAGGCGTCGCTCGACCGGCTCGGGACCGACTACATCGACCTCTATCAGATCCACCGCTGGGACGACGACACGCCCGTCGAAGAGGTCCTCTCGGCGCTGGATCACCTCGTGACCGAGGGGGTAGTCCGCTACGTCGGGGCGAGCACGATGCCGGCTTGGAAGTTCACTCGGGCGCTGTACGCCGCCGACGTCGAGAACCGCGAGCGGTTCGTCTCGATGCAGCCGGAGTACAACGCCGTCGACAGGCACGAGGAGGCCAACGTGTTACCGGTGTGCGCCGCCGAGGGGATCGGCGTCCTTCCGTGGTCCCCGCTCGCGGGCGGGTTCCTGACGGGGAAGTACTCACGGGGCGAGGACCCCGAATCGGGGAGGGCAGCGAGCGACGACTACACCGCACAGCGGTTCACCGACGAGAACTGGGCGGTGCTAGAGGAGATCCGCGACATCGCCGACGCGAACGGGGCGACGCCCGCGCAGGTGAGTATCGCGTGGCTGCTCCACAAAGACGTCGTTGACGCGCCAATCATCGGACCGAGGAGCGTCGAGCACCTCGAGGAGAACGTCGGGGCGCTCGGCGTCGAGC
>NZ_SGXV01000108.1:0-564 GCF_005435055.1 Halorubrum sp. SS7 | reverse complement strand
AGTGGCCCGCCCTCGGGAAAGACTGATAGAGGACCTCGGTGCGTTCCGGTACCCCGCGTGGGTTCGCGCGCGGTCGGGTAGACGGTCGGACCCCGATGCTTGCCGCCGATTCTCGCGAGAGATCTCATTTACAACACCGGTAGTACACTGCCGTAACTATATTAATGATTGTTCCTTATACCCGGATGATGTCAGAAGATAGCACACCGAACGGCGTCTCGAGACGGCAGTATCTCGCGGCAACGGGCGCAGTGGGGGCGGCCGGTCTCGCGGGCTGTTCCGGCGGGGGCGGAAACGGCGGGACCTCGTCGGGCTCGTCGGGCGACGGGGAGATCGGCGGTACGGTCACGGTCTTCTCCGGACCGCAGTTCGTGGATGCCGGGTTCCCCGAAGTCCTGCACGAGGCGGGCGTGCCCGACTCGATCACCATCGAGATGACTCGGCCCCCCCAAGACACCGGCAGCAAACAGCAGCAGCTCCGGACCGCGATCAACGCGGAGGAGTCCAACCCGGACCTGGTGTTGACCGACAACGGGTGGACGATCCCGTTCATCGTCCGCGGCG
>NZ_SGXV01000010.1:0-99309 GCF_005435055.1 Halorubrum sp. SS7 | reverse complement strand
GGTCGGCCCCCGTGCCGCCGACATGATCATGGAAGCGACGCTGGCGGTGAAGTTCGGCCTCACCGTCGACGACATCATCGATACTGTTCACCCCTTCCCGACGTTCAGCGAAGCGTTCAAGCAAGCGTGTCAGGCGTTCCGCAGGGATACGTCGACGATGAGCTGCTGTATCGAGTGAGTCGTCTCCGAAGGAATCACGAGAGATTCCGGCGGTGTTTGTCCGTTCGTCCCGCCAGCCACACGCTCGTGTGAATTCAGTTCACAGCCGCGAAGAGTGTTTAATGCGGCTGCGCTCACTATCTACCCAGTTCTAATGCTTGAACTCTACCGGCTCCCCGGTTGCCCGTACTGCGCGAAGGTCGAAACCAAACTGGACGAACTGGGCCTGGAATACGAGACGCACAACGTACTCCCATTCCGATTTCTCCGGTTCGAAGTAAAATCCGTGAGTGGACAGTCTGGGGTCCCGGTGCTCGTCGATCCGGAACACGGGATCGAGGGGCTGGCAGAGAGCGACGACATCGTCTCCTACCTCGAGGAGACGTACACCTGACGTGGTCCCAGACGACGGCCGGGAGCGGCGGTCCCCCACGTACGGTTGTCCAAACCCGTCAAAATGATCGACTCCGGCGTCGCGTTCGTCCTCGCTAGTATTTCAATTGTCTCGATAGCGTGGGCCCTTCGCCGTCGCCACGTCGCCGTGACCGGGGCCGATATCGCGGCGACGCTTCCGTGGTTCGCCGTCATCGGTGTCGCGGTTGCCGTCGGCCGTTCGGTACCCTTGTCTGGACTGACCGCTGGATTCGTTCAGAGCCCAACGGTGTACCTCGCGGTTACGGGGCTAGTTGCAGGGCTGTGGCTGATACTCGACGTCGTCGGGGTGAACGACGTCTCTCGATGGACGGCCGTGAGCGGCGTCCTCACAGCTATCGCCGTCGGCGGAGCGAGTCTCCTCGCAACTGGGGCACTCCACTGGCGGGTTCTCGTCTGGAACGCCGTTGCAATCGTGCTGGCGTTCGGTATCACCGGACCCGTCCTGCGAGGGGTTCGAGATTTACGTCTGTCCACCCACGGGTGGCTCGGTGGCGGAGTCCTCTTCGCGCACGTCCTCGACGGGACGACCACTGGGATCGGACTCCGGCACCTCGGGACGATTGAACGGAATCCGATCTCCGCGACGATCATTCAGGCAGGAGACGGCATCGGCCCATCCGGCGTCGTGCTCTTTCTGCTCGTGAAAATCGCGGCCGCCCTGCTCGTCTTGGCTGTCCTCGACAGAGACAGCGATTATGTCGGCCGAGAGACCGCCGGTCTGCTCGTCATCGCCGGTGGTGCCGGTCTCCTCCCTGCGGTTCACAATCTCACCCTGTTCGCGCTCACGATTCCCTAACCGCAAATTCGTATTCCGCTGGCCCGGGGAATCGCTCAGACGCGACGTGCCGTCGTTCCGGGTGCTCGAACTCGAACTCCTTCGACCGGATCATTTCGAGAGTCTCCTCGATGGACGGCCGATCGCCCCAGAACGTTCCGTAATACGCGAAGCGAACGGTGCCGTTCGGGTCGAGAATGATCGTCGCGGGGCGGTTGATATACTCGGCGTGGACGGCGTAGGACATCGGATCGACGCCGTATTTCGCGCCGACCGCTCCCGCGCGGTCGAGGAGGTGCGGCCACCAGATCCGCTCCGCGTACGATTCGATGAACGACTCCTCGGCGAACCAGTACTCCGGTTCGAGCTCCCGTCTGACCATCACTCGGCCGCGGTAGCCGCCGTGACACTCGATCGTCGCCACGTTGACGTCCGCCTCGTGTAGTTCGTCGCGAAGCTCGATCAGCTCGTCGAACCCGCGGTGACAGACTGGACACCAGTCGGCGAACACCCAGATCAGGACCGTCCACTCGCCGTCCCCGATCGCATCCGCGGGGTCCCATCTCCCTCCGTCGATGTCCGGCAACGCGAACAACGGCGCGGCCGCACCGACCGCCAGCTGCTCGAACGTATCCTCATCGAGGTTTCGATACGCGGCCTCCAGTTCAGGTTCGGCGAATTCCTCGAGTACCTCGTCACGGTTGGCTTCGCGGACGAACGCCACGAGCTCCGCTGACCGAAGCCTACGGTTTCGTTTGTAGGATCGAAGGTGGCTCAGTCACCTTGTCCAACATCAAGATCAAGGAGTTGGTTGGGAGCTTCTGGCACTAACCACGCCGGGACGACTCGGGTGAGGACGACCATCCCCGTCAGTTCGACGAGGGTCTGGGTGACGACGACCGCCGGTGCGAGCGCATAGCTCGACGGCAACGCGAGTGCCAGCGGAAGAATGACCAGCGAGTTCCGGGTGACGGAGGTGAACACGAGCGCCCGGCTCTCGCCAGCCCCCATCCCAAGCACTCCCGCCACGAATCGACCGAGGAGCGGCATAATGATCAAGAACGCGACGTAGATGGGGACGACTGCCGCGATCTGTTTGATCGAGTCCTGTACGCGAGGCAGCTGAGAGGCGATGACGACGAACAGCGTCGCCCCCATCATCGGGACCGGCAACCATCCCATCGTGTCCTGCCACTGGGCGCCGCGGCTGGAGCGCTCCGCCCAGTATTCGGTCGCCCATGCGAGCGTCAGTGGCAGCGCGATGATGACGACGAACGCCTCGATGAACGGCCCAGCCTCGATGAACTCGGCTACCTGCTGACCCATGAACAGCCAGAGATACAGCGGGAGCAACAACAGCTGGATGAGCATCAGCGCCGGCGTCGCGGCCGTGATCTGCTCGGCGTCACCGTCTGCGAGTTCGGTGAACGTGATGACGTAGTCGATACACGGCGTCAACAACACCATGAACGCGCCAACGAGAATCACCGGCTCCTGCGGGAGGAACCGCGTGAGCCCAAATACGACGACCGGCACGACCAAGAAGTTCATACCCAGCGCAGCCGCCATGAACCGGCCGTTTCGGAACGCACGCCGGATCCGGACGAACGGTATCTCGAGGAATGTGACGTACAACAGCACGGCCAACACGGGATTGATGAGCGGTTCCAGGACCGAGCTCGCACTTGGGAGCCCAAACCCGGCCCCAACCGAGAGGAGAGCGGCGACGGCGTAGATCGCGACCTGATTGTGCTGAATCCGCTGTTTCGAGAGTGTGGTCATAGATGAATAAAAGGGGAACCAGTAGCAACATCAAGCAATCTGCCCCCTCGTTTTGTAGAGGTGGTAGGAGCAGTCGTAAGTCCCCATCGGTGACCGATCTGTAGTATTTGTACTTTGAGTATTTCCCCCGCAGAATCGATTGAACCGGTCAGTTGCGCTGTTGCGATGTGTTTTTAGACGCCCCTGAGGGGTGCGGCACGATCTGAACAGACGCAGTCGCCGTGAACTCGATTCGGTGAACACGATGTCCACGACCAGAGACTCGTCGATCTCCTTCGAAGAGACCAACACGCGATCAGACGAAATGAACAGTACCATCAAAAAGTGGATCGACGACCTCGTCGCCGGCGTCGACGACGCGCAGACTAGTGAGGAGTTCCAGGAGTGGCTGGACATCCAGAGCCGCTTCCACGACTACTCGTATCGGACCTTGTTGGACCCCACGCGGCCCGACACCGGATCGATCGACAATACGTATCGCCTCCGAATCAATGTCGAGCCAGCCATGCTGGAGCCGACAGAGTCCTAGCCGGATCACCCGGGGAGTGGTAGAGCGTCTGTCTGCGTGTCGCCGCTATTTGTTTATATCTTGTTGCGCAATATCAGATAGTGTCTGAAATTACAAAACAGGATATAACGGTCTGTATCGATGCGTATCCCGACCAGGATACTGATGTGTTTCGTATCGGTGCCGCAGACGACATCCTCCGGCTACTCGCCGACGCTCACGAGACGGAGTTTACGATTCCTGAACTTGTCGACGCCACAGGTGTCACCCGCTCAACGGTCTGGCGAGCTGTGAACCTGCTCGACAGTATCGGGGCCATCCGAATTCGAGAGACGCCACAACGAAACCACATCGCGATCGACCCCAACCGCCTCCAGAAGGACGATCCGGTACTTGCTATTCCGCAGTCGGAGTTCCATACACCGATTCGGGCATTCGTTACCCGCGTAGAAGCTACGCTCACTAACGCCGACAACATCGACAACCTCCTCGGTATCGTTATTTTCGGGAGTGTCGCTCGGGGGGAGGCTGACCGGCAAAGTGACATCGATTGTTTTGTCGTCGTCGATGGCGACCGGACGACAGCTCGCCGACAGGTCACCGACGTCGTCGCAGAACTCCAATCAGAGCGCTTCGACGGTGACCGATTCGCGTTCGAACCGTATGTTGAATCCGCCGAGAGCGCACGGAGAGTCGGGTCAAAACTCCATAACATCTTCGCGGAGGGCATTACAGTGTATGGGAGCGACCAGCTTGACTCACTCCGAAAAGAGGTCATCGCCAATGAGTAGTACGCGAATCGACCAGCTCATCGACAACGTACAAGCCGCGTTCGACCGCCGCCCAACAGATATCGAAGCTGGGCTTGATGTCGAGGATGCCGCTCTCCTCCAGCTGCGGAAGGCCTGTCGCTTGCTGGCCGGCGCCGAGGCACTACAGGATGCCAGCTACTACACGCTCGTCATCGAAGCATCGTTCGTGGCTATCGAACGGACCGTGGAATTCCGGCTTCTCGAACGAGGCACGATACAGCCGGATTATCTCCCTGGCACACATCCTGGTGTCTACCGCGAGGCGGCAGCAGTTGGTGTGTTCGACGAATCGATAGCGGCCTTTCTCGCTGATCTCTGGCGCGACCACCGAGCAAAAACATACTAGCAGGATGGGCTCGCCTCAGCAGCGCGTACAGACGCGATGTACGAACTCGCCACCGAGATTCATGCGTACGTTATTGGGCGATCCCGACAGGGACACGAGTGTATCTGCGGGGAACCAAGGTAGTGATTGCGTCTCTATCAGTCGTGGGGAGGTGGTCGGTTCTATTAACCAACACAGGAGACAATAGGACGATATTGTTGGTTAAGCAGATTGGGATTCGTAGTTTACTCAGGGGTAAACTACTTTGACACTCACAGTCGAATACGCAGCTATCGGCGCCAGTTTGGTCGAGAAGGACGACACGACCCAACGCAAACTCGTCCACTTCGTCACCCAACAGACGCGGTTCGCGCTGATTAACAACATCCTCCAGCATCCCGACCAGCTGCCCTCGATGTACGAGCTTGAGGAGCTCAACCCCAGCGTGAGCGATGCCACCGTTTACAAGCACATCCAGAAACTCATCGACGCCGGCATCGTCACAGAGGTTGCCCTGGACGACGACCATCGCCGGCAGGGCTACCCTTGGAAGTTCTATGGCCTGACCGACGAGGGGCGGGAGTTCCTGGCAGAGCACAACCTGCTCGCTGCGGAGGAGACGCTCCAGCAGATCTACGACACCATTTCCGACAAGCCCGAGAAGATGGTCAAGTACGAGAACGCCCCCCGTCCGGACGGCGTCTAACGGCACGTCTATTTCTGAATAGTTTGCTATTCGCACTCTTTAGCGTGACGAGACGATATCTTGTTAACCAACAAATCTATGTCATTACGCGCTCTGTTGGTTAATACTAGATCGCAGATGTCTCACAAGCCACCGACGCCACCTGCTGACCTCTCAACGGAGATGGTCGACAAACTCAACAGCTACTCGCCTGAACAGCTCCGGTACGTCGCACACTACGCTGAGGCGTTGGCATCGCATAAGGCTCGTGGAGTCGACGTCGATGAAGAGTCCGGTGATGACGAAAGTGACGAGCAACCCGACGACTTCCCGGATGACGTCCCCACGAAGGCCACGATTACAATCAAGGAGATCAACGACAACCGCTACTACTACTGGCAGTGGCGGACCGGAAGCTCGGTGAAGTCAAAATATAAAGGGCCGGTTGACCCCGACGAGTGACCACTCCTGTCCCCTAATCCGGTACACATCGATAGAGGGGTGTCGACGAGGATCGGGTCGGGAGAACACATCGATACAGGCTCTGGTCGAGTAGTTCGCATGGCGATCGCTCAACTCGAGAGGGATGGTGGTGTCGGTGAGCACGTGATATTTATCTGCCGAATATGTTCGTTTTGGCGGCTCTCATGGAGAATCACACATCGATAGAGGGGTGTCTATCGGAAACAATGGAAAATAACTAAACACCCGTGGATGAGTTACTCAGATATCAAGTGAGACCTGATAACAAACTCCGGATACACATCGATAGAGGGGTGTCTATCAGACATAATGGAAAAGTCCCATAACCGGGGTGGGAGAGCACAATAGCCGACACATCGAACACATCGATAGAGGGGTGTCTATTGGAAATCATGGAAAAGGCTCATAAGCGGGATGGGTGAGTCGATAGCCGACACGATGAACACATCGATAGAGGGGTGTCTATCAGACATAATGGAAAAGTCTCATAACCGGGGTGGAAGAGCACGATAGCCCACCCATCGAACACATCGATAGAGGGGTGTCTATCAGACATAATGGAAAAGTCTCATAAAACAGGGGACACCGTGCCGCAAAAGACCACATCAATAACTGAAATGTCTACGTCTGGTTTCGGATCTGCGCTTTGACCACGGAGGTAACCTCCTCTTCAGAAATCGCTTCAATACGCGAGTCTTCACGGAGTGTCTCGAGAATTGTCCCTGGACTTTCGCCAAACTGGAACTCGAGGAACATCCCCGAGCTGGGCCCGTGGCTCCGTCGCTCGAAGTCGACCAGAGAGTACGTCGTGAGTTCTTTCATCTTATTCACGTACGTTTCCTGGTGGTACTGATCCGTGTCAATAGCATCAGTCAGATATTGATACACACGATAGCCGGTCGTACTCCTGGCGCTCCCACCGTCAGTTTGGGACGCAACCGCTGCGGTTGCGTACAGACAGAGCTTCTTTTGTGTGCTGATACCACGAACGACCTCTAACACCCGATTCTTCTCGACTTTCTCCTGTGCGGTACGGACGTGTTTTTCGCTAACGCGGTTGTCGCCTTCACGCTCAGCCAGCTCGCCGGCAACCCGCATGAGATCGATCGCCTTCCTCGCGTCACCATGCGTCTGTGCTGCGAACGCCGCTGCGAGTGGAATCACATCATCGTCGACGACGTCGTCATGGAACGCATCCTGACGCCGTCGGAGGATTGCTTGGAGTTGGTTTGCGTCGTAGTCGTCGAAATGGACGTCCTCTGGGGTGAACGAACTGACAGCGCGACTCCCAACGGATTCCATCATCTTCGTGTCGTTTGAAATAGCAACGACGGAGATGTACGCGTCCAGTTCGTCGTTTGCCCCTGCCCGGGAGAGCTGATACAGGAGCCGTGAAAACGCAGGTTCTTGTTTGTCTCGCCGGCCAACGAGCATGTCCAGTTCGTCGAGGACAAACACAACAGAGTCGAAATGCTCGTTGACGATCCGGTAGAGCTCATCCCACTTCTCTTTCGTTGCCACGCCGTGTTTTGGCACCTCAACAGGGACTCCTGCCGCATCAGCAGCCTGCTGAACGAGTTCATACACGGCGATACCAAGCGTGTCTAGATCCTGGCAGTTCACTTCAACAGTGCCAAACCGGATGTCACGGCTCTCACAGATACGGCTGATATTATGACAAACTGCCTTCGTAATTAGCGATTTCCCAGTTCCAGACGGGCCGTAGAGGAACAGGTTTGGCGGTCGGTTATCGCCGAGGGCAACCCGAAGCATCTTGGTGACTTCTTGGAGCTGCTCATCACGGCCCACGATGCGATCTTCTTCAACAACGTAATTCGGATCGAGTAGCTCTCGGTCCCGAATTAGCCCCTCCTGATCGTCGAACTCGAGGAGCATATCCTCGATTGACTGTGATGGCCCCTCGGAATCTGCCCCTTCGTCGGGCTGTGAGTCACCGTTAGTGACATGAGACGATGACGCCTGTCGCGATGACTCCGGCTGCGACGCACTCGACAGCTCAGCCTGAGCCGTCACCTCGTCCTCCGACGGTCCCGGATTCTCTGCGGGATCATCGGAGTCGTCAGTACCCATAGGCCAATTGATACACGCCTGTATGAAAAAGGTTCCCCACCTCTATCGAAGTGTGATTAGCCGTTTGAAACCTGTAATACCCGGTTAACCGCATAATTCCCGAGAGAATGGGTTAATTGGCCGTAGCCGATGACGATGTGTTTCGCAGTCCCCGGTCGAAGACACACACCCCTCTATCGATGTGTTCGAAGTCTTCACGGGGTGGGGTGTGACGGGATCTTATTTGAGCTAACTGGTCGATACAGTCCTCGTACCGGTTTAGAACAGAGAAGGAATGTCCTCGTCATCTCATAGCCACTCATTTCGAGTCGGTTCTTCTCTTCTCTTCTCTTCTTCTAATAACACAAACACACACACCCCTCTATCGATGTGTTCGATGTGTTTCGGCCAGCGACAATAAGTCCCTAGAAACCCGACACAAATACATCGGGCTTGAATACGATAATCCAGGGATAGAGAGACGCTGTCGATGTTCTTTGCCGACAGCGAGGTTTGTAGCAGAGAATCGAGTTTCTCCCTCGTTTCGCCTACTCAGTTGGAACACATCGATAGAGGGGTGTGTGTCTCATCGTGTCGGGCTCGTCGAAAGATGTCCGTCTTGCCGTCTGGTGAGGTGAAGACGTTCCCTCGTCTGGTCTTCTGCTATCAGATCCAGCCCCAAGACACTCGGCCTGTCCGTCCGTAGATCTCGCGTGTACTGATTGATACGACAGTCTTCCTTGGTGCCGTGTACTGACGGGATGGAACCCATGATGCTGTGTCTCCCCTGTCCCAAGGCATTGACTAAGTATTAACCAACAAATCCATGCTAGATGGCTCCCGTGTTGGTTAACTGTTCCTTGTGGCGAACGCCATCAACTCTGGCACCCGCGTCTCCACGAGTTCTCGCTGAATCTCCGTCCGGTCCCAGCCAAGCGGTGACAGCACACTCTCGACAGCTCTGACGAGTTGTGTCTCGTAATAGGACGCATCGTACGACTCAATCTCTTCGTGAGCCAACGCGACCCGTTCTCGCGATGTTTTCTCGTCGTCGACGACGACGTACTCGATGTCTTGCCCTGGATGGACGGCGAGGTTCTGCTCTTGAGCCCGCTTCAACGCGGCTACATTCTGTGTGTTCTGTGTATATCCCTCCAGCGGCTTGGAGACACGATTCCGTTCGACGAGCTGCTTGACCGGCACCGTTCCAGTGTGAAGGCGCTTGATTGCGTCCTGGAGACAGTCAAGTACAGCGTCTGGAGATCGAGTCGCGTCGAGTCGGTCGAGACAATCCTGCTGGACGTCCTCGATGAACGGTGGGGTTGAGCGCTGTCGGGCTTCGATACCCCGTATCTTGAACTCGTCGTCCCCCGCGACCGTCCCGAAGTACTTCGTCAACGCGCCGGCGTCACTCTCGCGCTGCGGGACGAACGCCACCCAGTCGTAGTGGGCTTCGTGTTCGAGTCGGATCTCGACCTCTTCGGTAATCTCCGTCGCGAGTGTCTTGAGATCTTTGCGGTCCTCGTCGTCGACGTCGGGGTCCGGCGTCACCCAGATGGAGTCGACGATGCCATGAATGACCCGCCACCCGCCAGCTTCAAGTCGCTGTTTCGCCGTCAGGAGAATCTCGCGCGCATACGCGTTAATTGCCTCGTGACACTCGATACGTCCGAACTTGGCGTTGCTGAACCCCTGATATCCAAAGCAGGCGACGAGGATCCACTTCAGCGCGCCTGACCGCCCTTCGAGTTCCGTCAGTCTGTCCTCGTTGGGGTCATCCCGAGCCTTCTCGTGACGGATGGCCGTCTTGATCTCGTCGCGCGCGTCGATGATCGGCTGGAGGACGTCGACGAGGTAGCCTTGGTCGTCACAAATTGAGTACCCGAGGCCGGGGACATCGTCGCGGTCGCTGTGACAATCACACCGGATGACGTCGGGCGAGACGTTCCGCGTACAGATGATGTTCGGATACAACGAGGAGAAGTCGAGTTCGTGGACATTCTCGTGGAGGCCGACCTCGGGCGCGAAGATGAAGCCGCCACGGTCGGCGTCATGAAGCGTCCCCGTCGGCTTGAAGAACTCATGCCGCCAGGAGTTCCACGGGACGAGAACACCGCGGTCGTGGGCCTCACAGATCTGGATTGCCGTGAGGACGTTCCCAATTGATGCCCACGCGAGTTCCTGGACGGGCTTTTTCGAGCGCGATACAAGGTCGAGGACACCGTCGAGGTTTGTTTCCCCGTAGAAGAACGTGTTCGACTCGTCGATGATCGCCCGCCCGGGCACGTTGTACCGCGCCGGAGAGTGGCCGACGCGACCGTAGCTCGAGTACGTTGAGTGACTCGCGAGCTGCTGGTAGTCGACATCCGGCCACCGGCTCAGCGAGAAGTCGTCGACGCCGGCGTTCGTCGCCATCTCGTGTAGCGTCGGGATGATCTCGCTCGTCGAGCAGACGAGGATGTCTGGATCATGTGTTTCGATCGCCGCTTGGACGGTGGTGAGGATGTCACCTGCTGACCCGGTAACAGTCTCGCCGGCAATCGTGAGCTCGCTGTACGTGTCTTGGCCTGTCTCGGTCACTGGAATATCGAGCCGGAGCATCGACAGTTCCGCCGCCGGCGTTGGATCGCGATTCGTCTCCAGACAGTAGCGAAACTCCCGTGAGAAATCGACGTTGAAGCAGGCGAGATCGCCAACGGGGTACGCTATCAGTTGGTGTGCCTGTCGCGCAAGCGGTGTGACGCGGTCGACGTGGTCGACATCGACAGCTAGAGCGGACTCGCCGTCACGACGAAATCCGGGCCGCCGGGATACGATCTCGGTCGCGACGACATCAGGATGGCGTTCGTATAGTGAATGAAGTTGTGTAAGATCGATGTCGGTGTCAGGGTCACGTGATGCGACGTAGAAACGGGGCGTGTAGTCGTCGTGTTCGGTCGCGGTCGCGCCGTCGTTGGTCGCCTCCCACTCGAGGACGCGACCATCGTCAAGGAAATCGATTGTGAACGGCATTTTCGTAAGTCACCCACCTTCCCGTCTTTACACCGGAGTCTCGCATAATCGCCGGCGTGTCTGTTCCGGATTTCAGGGAATGGAGATCGCCTAGACAGAAACAGCGGACTCTCGCGGATTCGCTCTGTTAACGCCACTTCCAGAATTGTTTCCGAGTTTGTTAGCTGAACCTCCGGTAGCGCGTTAACCAACAGAACGGCCGTTTCACAGATGGTTGTTGGTTAAGCCTGCTATGGACAGTCCTCCATATCTTGAATTCGGTGAACAATATACTACCCCACAGATTATTATACCGCTCTCTCGTTGGTTGGCACATAATGTCCGAAGAGCCGTCCCCGCCCCACCGACTGAGCCCGGATGGCGGTACCGAACACCGTGACGTGAACGACGTCGTCGAAGAGGAATGGATCGAGGAGACGACGCCGTTTGAACGAGTGTACGAAGTCATCTCTCGTGTGTACGATCCGCTGTCTGTAGCACAGATCGCCGAGCGTGCCCGCGTCTCACCGACCACGGCGCGAAAGCACCTGCGAACGCTCGAGAGCGCTGGTGAGGTAACGACGTCACAGGACGGTCAGACGACACACTACCGACGGTCGGAAACCGCTATCGTCACCGAACACGCCCAGTCGCTCCTCGCGGAACGGACGCCCGAAGAGATCGCGTCCGGCATCGCCGATATGAAGTCGCAGATCCAGGCGTGGCGCGAGGAATACGGTGTTGATTCACCCGAGGAATTCGCCCGAGAACTGGATATCGGGGACGCCGACAGCGATCATGGTGCGCTCCTCACAGAATGGCAAACGACGCGACGCAACCTCGCACTCGCACAGGCAACACTCGCGATCGGTGAGGTGAGTCAGACTGGTCACCTCACTGGCACGGACACGGACGACGATGGTAACGGCGATACATCCATCGTCGTATGAGTGACGACGGAGATCCCCCTCACCATATTCAGCCAGACGAACAGTCTGAGGTGTTTGGTCCTATCGACGCCGGGGCGCTACGGGAAATCCGAGACCTGATTGTGGACCTCGAGCCGCTGGTCCAGACCGCGTCATTGGACGATCCGCTGAATCCCCAGACACTTTCGGCTGAATTATCCGACGGCGTCGGAGCGGCGTCAACCGCCCGGATAGACGTCCGGTGGAGTCTCACCGGGAACTACGCCGCACACTACACAGATGATCGAGACCGAAATTTTCGGTTTGACTGTCACCCGAAACCCGACGCGCCGCGACGACACTTCCATTCACCCCCCGATGCTCTGAGCCGTCCTGTCGACCCATCTTGTATTGCCGTGTCTGAAACAAGTCTTGTGACGCGAGCGATTCTCCAACGGTGGCGATACGTCTATACGAATGGAACATTCGATGGGATCAACGACGCAGAAAATCCACCGTAATATCTTCCTCACCGTTCACGACAAGGCGGACGCCACGTTAATCGAGTCACTGGCTATCCATCACCGGATCGAGCGATTTCATCGAAAAGTCTGATTTCGAGCAGTACCGTTCCGCAACGTCCATCAGCGCTCGTGTACGCCGAATATCGGCGACGTTGTGGAGTACGACCGCTTCGAAATCACCAGTCTCCCACGCGTCGACGGCCTCGCTACTTTCCCCAAATGGATCGACTGTGCCGTGGCCGGAAGCCACGAGCTCACCATACACTCCAGTGAGGCTGTTCTCGCTCGTATTGAACCGTGAGGAGAAGACCTCCATCACGTCGATGTACGGTAGCTCGGCGAACGGCCACTCGCGTTCGTGATGGCTTAACCGCGTTCGAAGGAATGGCAGATCGAATCCGCCTTTCCAGGTTTCCCCATTATACGCTACGAGTTTGACATCTCGCTGTGCGATCGTGGTATCGACGAACGTCTTGACGGCGTCCAACAGGACGCTCTCATCGTCATGAACAGAGAGCGTCACTGGCGTGGTGAGATGGTCGTTCACGCGTTCTTCGATATCTGAGGCACACGTACTCCCGTCTGTATTGAGGAACACTCGCGAGCCGATTTCGGCGTCAAAGCCGACGACGGTCAACTGGTCAGTCGTCGAAAACCCTGTCGTCTCGATGTCGAATGCGATCGTCGCGAGTGTACTCATTGGGGTTCCTCGCTGGTTTCCCCATCGGGTCCTTGCGCATCGGTGCTCTGTTCGTTGAGCCGGTGTTCAAGCGCTTCGAGGCGTTCCCCATGGTCTTCCAATGTGGCCTCCTGTTCGAGATCGATACTGAACAGCGCCGGCACCAGTGGATTCTGATGGTTCAACAGCCCGCTCGCGTCGGCGTGTTCGCGAGCGTACTCGAACAGCCGGTCGAAGCGTGGTTGGTCGTGACGACGGAGTGCCCGACGGAACTCCGCCCAGCGCTCTTCGATGGCCCGCAGCGCATCCCGATATGTCGGGTTTGTGCGTCCCATTGTTAGCGCCCCCTAGGTGCTGTCCACGCATCGAGGAGCGGACTTGTGGTGAGCGATGTCGCCTCGCCGTCAGCGGTCACGCCTGTTCCGACACCTGGCGGACTCGACGTCGACGACGGGAGTGTCGCGGGTTCGAGGCCAACCTGTGTCGCCCGCGTAGCGAGCAGCTGTCGCCAGTAGGCGAACGTGGTCTGGTAGTACGCACCGTCATCAACGGGATAGACGAGTGTCTCGAACTCGTCACCGACGAGTCGCGGCCCCATCCGGGTTTGCTCACACTCAAGATGGTGATTGGCGGCCGTCGCGACCGGTACTGTGAACTCGTCGATCGTACTCCGAGTAACGAGTACCGGGACGTCGTAGCTGTCGGCGTACGTCGCTAGTCGAGCGAGGGTTCTCGCTTGGAGTGTTTCCGCGTGCTGTTCCCTGAGTGTGTCATCGCTGCGATACTGGGCGTCGACAGCCGGTGCGACGATGAGCGACGGGGTGTGTGGAGACGAGTTTTCGTTTTGTACCGTTGACTGTCGACCGGATGTGTCGGTGACAGCGGTCGATTTCTGGATGCTCTGGTTTACTGTCGTCGGGAGATTGTCGACAGCGCCGTAGTGCTGGTACGCGGTGAATCCACGTGCGACGTGGATCCGGTCGAGCAACCGCTGGCTCGGTGTGATCTGAGCCAGCGTCGTCGTCGTCGCGTGGCCGTTCGCGTCAACCCAGAAGGCGGGCCCATCGTGTACCAGGAGATGGTCCAGCACGAGCGACTGGAGGATTGGGACGCCTCGGCCGTCGTCAACGTCGAGCAACGTGACGCCGTCGTCGAGTGACGGTAGGAGCATCTCTTCTGTGGCTGGATCGGCTTGATCTGCCAAGGTCCGATTGCGGTCAGCCCCCCGTGTCGGCTTGTCGGCCGCCATTCGGTTCGATGGTGGGTGATCTCCCATACTCGATAACTAGTCACGCTCTCAATAAGCGACGGCGCGGCGCTTCCGGACTTCCAGAAAGGAATGTACCAGACACTAATTCGAACTCTGTCACCGGATCTTGAGGAGTGGTAGACTGTTTCCAAGACTCTTTCCGGGGTGGCCGTCGCCTTTGATCGTCAGATTAACCAACACTTCGGTAGGCCCCGGCAATTTGTTGGTTAAGCTAGTTAGCATCGTTGTACCGAGCCCGTCGATGATGACATCTGTAGATATGATATTCTAGAATATGATTATTCAGAATATTTTTATTAGACACAACAGAAGCCACGGCAGCTTTGACTCGAACAGTTCGTCGAAACTGCGGCCGACACGGTTCCTGGTCTCGAAGACATTCGTCCTGATTGTTGCCCGCGACCCAGGAAACGCATCATACCGGTCAGGCTCGACAGATACACTCGTGTGATACCCGTGTCATATCGATGAGGTGGCGGTGGATATCGTCGGCAAGCCGGTACATTGCCTCTGCCTGTTCCTTCGTTGCGATACCGAGTCTGTAATAGGTCTTCGTTCGGTTTCGGTTCCACAGCTCGGCAAGCTCCTCTCCGAACGCGTCGTCGTAGAGGCCTATCTCGGCACCACGTTGGTAGAGTCGGCGGTGGCTACTGATGACCTCCGCCGCGGACATTGCCCCATCGTGGATCAATCGGAACTGGATAGTGCGCTCGATGGCGACGAACGCCGACTCGATCACGACCGTGTAGTACCCTTGGTCGAGGAGATTTGATCCCACCTCCAGCAGCCGACAGGCACGGCGAAGTTGGACCAACTCCGCGTCGTCGACATCTAATCCCTCCTCGATCGTTCCGGGACTGCCCTCGAAGGTCCGCTCGGCTTCTCCCAACTGGTCTCGGATATCGTCATTCATCGGCATACACCTCGGTTCGGAGTTCGGAGAGTTGGTCGGAACTGACCAACGTGATCCCGCCGTCGAACTGAGGGCGAAGTTGATCACCGATTCGTTGGACGCTGTCCGTCGATTCGACAAGCGGCTGGAACGTGTACCGATTCCCTTCGAACCGTTGGTCTTCGAGATCGCTAACAACCGTCTGGACAGTCCGGCGAGCTGCCGTTTGGTCTTTGTCGACGATCACCAATAGGTCGATGTCGCTGGCCCTATCTGCCTCTCCCCGAGCGACGCTTCCGAACAGGACGACCCCGACTAATCCATCCAACTCGTCCTGAAGTCGTTGTAGAAATGCCTGAACTGGTTGGTGGAACTCGCTCTGCGGGATCGAGAGAATTGGATCTGGTTTTGTGAGCCGTTCACGGTTAATCTGGACCTGCTGAGTCCGCCCATCTGGTGCGATCTCGATGACATCAAGCTCGGAAAGCAATGTCACCGCCTTTGAGATCGTTCCCTTATTTGCCCCTGTGAGGCTTGCGAGTTCGCTCATCGAGTATGTCGCATACGGCTGATCTATGAGAACGTTGAGAACGTCCTGCATTGCCTGGTATCGGAATACCCGATCCTCCGGAAACGGATACTGTAACTCTATTGAGATCGACTCTTTCCTATTAGGCATACGATTCCTATTAGGAAACGGTGTAAAAATCTGGCGGTGAACTGGCCAAATTACGGCGTGCTAGACTGTAGCCCTCTGAGTTCGTCTTCTATGTCCGCAGGGCCTCTCCGACTCGTGCCTCGATCATCTTCGTAAGCTAGGGTTCAATAGCAGAGTAGTCGGACCATCTACTGGTTCTCATCACTTGTACTGAGAGATTCGTGAATCCCCTCTCTATGTCATGGCGGTTCCACTCTGTTATCTAATGGTGTGTCTCTAGGCGTACAATTTACTGATTAACTCCTCCATCTAAGTCTTCATCAGTAGGGGGCTCACCAACCCGTCCAAAACGTCTCCCTCGGAATATGAAGGGTTGAGTATTAATCCATTCTGTAAATGTCCGGTCGGGGTCTTGGAGTATCGGTGTTTTGTGGCCGGTGAGTGGATGTTTAATGGGATCAACCCCTCCCGGTATGAAATCAATTCGAGCAGTCGGGTCGAGGCGACCGTCCTGAATCTTTTCAACGGTTTCCTCACCGATGTCGCGAGTGACTCTGTGACGTCCATACGAGTCAAATCCAGACATGATGTCAGAAGACGACTCTCGGGCGATGTACTCCAAATAAAGCGTCGTTCCGAACCAAAGCTGTGCCATCTCGTCTAAGTTCATCTGGGTGAGAGAATCGAGACCACTAGACCAGCCACTAGCCACACTCTCCCACCTTACGATCTGCTGTCCTGTCTTGAGCTCATATCTGATTGCTGCCGATGTTAGTTCTGCCATTGAACCGTATACACTACCAATCAATTGCTCCACAGGGGTCACCGGCTCAACGTGCTCGCTGTTCTGTGCTCGGAGCCACTGATGGTAAGTTAGATCATTTACCTCCATATCGGATTCAGCAACCGTTGAGATGAGGCTTGGAAAGTGGCGAATCAACAAGGAAGTGTAACTTTGGTTTCGACCATCCTCTATATCGCGTTTCATAATGGATGAAGCGGCTGTCCAGCCAAGAAATCGAGCACTAACTGCGGAACCAGTATAGACTTGATTTTCTGCTGCCGCACTAACTAGTTCTTGAGAGGTCTCGATAACTTCCGTTCGAACTCGCTCCACATTTGTCTCGTAGGGGAGGTTATCGATTAAGCCGGCTTGCCCCCGTACTACGTGTTCAACCGCTCGATTGGAATCCTCCTTAATTGCCGCCTCCCCGATCGTCCCTGCTGTCTCAGTAGATTGTATAGCTGTTTCAGTCAGTTCCTCATTAACCGCTTGCTCCAGAATCAGGGGGAGTTGGTCTTTACATACGTATTCTATTGTCTGATCAACTGGAGAGTCTTCTTCGGCTTTCCCATTCTGCTTGATAAGCGCTGAAACTCGGTCTCCGAAGATTGAGAGGCCTAGTGCGGAACTCGCCCGATCATGCTCTTCGATTGTGGAATTGATTACAGAGATAAGCGTCTGAAATGGATCTGGGTGAGCTGCGTCGTCGGCTGATAACTCAGCTTCTTCCAGCATCGATTTTGGCGTTAGCTTGTCTTCGATGTGCGATAATATCCCCTCGGGAGTCGTTCTCTCTAGTATCTGATTCACAAATCCGTAGAGAGAAACGAATGAGCCAGCCGCTAGAATACCAGATGACGCGAGTACGACTCTAAGGGTAGCATCGGAAACTGCCCCCACAACAAAGAGACCAAAGATGTCGATCGCGATAGAAAATGCGAAAACCCCAACTGTCACTCGGTATGTGGAATCTGAGCTGAAACTCTTCGCAAGCCGTGGGGAATACCGTGAGGCAGAGAGTCGTACTCCCAAAATGACGATGGAGAATACAATCGCGAAGATACCAGCTTGTACTCTTACCAGCGTGCTCAAAATACTACGAGCTGTCTGTTGATTTGGAGTGTGGCTGCTAAATATTGCTATTCCAATGGTAGTGTTTAGATAAGCTGATTCCATGCGAAGGCGAACGCTTGGAGCCAATTTTCGGCGGTGTTCGGTTCGCTATGGCTAAACGTATTTGAGAACTGGTTTGTTCGGCGTTTTACTTCACGAAAGACACGTTCGACGGCGTTCCGATTCCCATGTGTGACGTGTTGGAATCGGAGCCCGTGACGATGACAGGCCGCCTGTAACCACGGAGCACCATCAACGAGAAAGACCGCGTCGTCGACCTGATGTTTCCCACGGAGTTCTGAGAGAAACATCGAGGATATCGCGTTTGTTCTCGTCGGGTAGAGCCGAACGTGGAGCAGCCGGTTCGTGTCGGGATCGACGGCAGCGTACAGCCAATATCGCTCAGAGTTGAGCTGAATCACGGTTTCATCGACCGCAACGTGATTCGGATTCGCACCGTCTGTCGGCTGTAGATCGGCTTTCTGAACCCACCGATGGACGGTGGTTCGATGGCGATCGACACCCAACCTCTCAAGAATCGAGACGGTATCCGAAAGTGATAATCCAGCCAAATGGAGTCGGATACCGAGCTTCATCGCCGACTTGGGTGTCGCCTCTCGCTCCAGAAAATCTAACTCGATACAACCGCTATCGCCGCTGAGGCGGTCGAAACTGAGCATGAACCACTCGATCTTTTGACCGCCTCATCCTTCGACCTTATCTCAACACCTCCATTCCAATAGCAGCAATCCACAATCCAATGAAAGCAACCCAGAAAAATAGGGATCTTCGGTTCATAGCTCACCAAATTTTACGAAACCGGCGACGCAGCTGCTGAATCAACGAGTGAGTACTTGCGGTCTCGACTCGTCCCTTCTGCTTCCAAGAGATTGTACTGTGCCATCTTCGAAAGGTAGGTCCGGACGGTGCGCTTCGTCCGCGGATCGTCGACCGCCTCAGTATACCGGTCGTGAATCTCGCTGGGTCCAAGCGGGCCGTGGTCGCGAACAATATCGTAGACGACCCGCTGGTGTGGTGTGAGCGAGTCGAGACTCTTCTGCTTGATTTGGGCCCGAGCATCTTCAGCAGCGTCTCTGAGAATGTCGTTGGTGATATCTTCGTGATTTTCGCGATCAGCTGTGCTGGCTGCGCTGCGAAGCATCCCGATCGCGAGACGAGCGTCGCCAGCGGCGGCATCAGCAATCTGATAGAGCTGCTTGTCGGTGCCGGGAGGCCCTCACCCGTGTCGACCGCGGTGAGTCGTTCGCGACTGTCGCCGACGACACCGGCATCGCTGAGTCGACGCTCCGGAGCCTCCACCAGGATCGCCGCGATCTTTACCTCGGCGGCGAGGCCGAGGACAAGCGCGTCGACGACGCACTCACCGATGTCCGCCCGCTGGAGGATGCGCGGGCCGAGGATCCCAACCTCGAAGAACTGCGCGAACGCGTCGAGCGGCTGGAGGAGGCCACCGATATCGACCCCCACTGACGCACACCCTACCTCCTCAAACCCGAGTCGTGCGTACGTGTCGAATTGGTTCTATTAAAACCCTCAACCGGCGATCTGTCGTCAACCATTTGCTGAATATAGAGTGCGAATCGGCCGTGTACTATCTATCAACCAGGTAGGTTCGCCAACAGTACGAGCACGTACCAATCCTATCCAGCGAAGTCGTCAACTGCTGGCTGTATATAATCTAACTCACGGAGCCGGTCGAGCAACTCATCGTCGGAGACTGCTTCGCTGACTGCCATACTTAGGTCTTCGTTACGCTGTTCAAGCACACTAAGAAGTTGTCTCGCAGTCCTCAGTTTGTAACTTGCGTCCGGGTTGTCCATATCTTCTTGAACCTCTCCTAACAGCTCCTCTATCGTCGTGAGCACATCCACTACCATGAGCTAACTACGAGAACGAGTATCATATAGATGACTGGCGATTCGCAAAATACCCTGTGAGACGAAGTTTCTATATTTAGCACATCCCCAGAAACCTATTATCTCTTGAGGATCTCAACAGGGCCGCTTAACCAACAAAACCGCCCTTATCCACCCCTGTTGGTTAACGTCAGAGAGTACGAATTCCTCTGTGATGGGTCTTTATACACCGATCTGTTGGTTAGAAATCATCAGTGGGTATAACACTCGAGATGATGTTTTAATCCTCGAACAATAGACACGGACGATCAACGGTGTAACCTCTCGACTGCGTGCTGATAGGCCCACGGACCGGCACTCGGCGAGCGAAGGGCTTTGTCCGGTGACGCCGAAGCGCACCACATGAGCAGAGCCGTTTCTGTCGCCACGGCGTTTCTTGTCGGTGTCTGTGTGTTCGCGTGGCTCGCAGGGCCAGTGCTGGAGGCTCGGTTCGGTGCTGAGGCGTTGTTGGCCGCCTACGGGGCCGTGGCCGCTGGAACTGCAGCCACGACGTACGTACTCGTCCGTCGGGTCGACGCCCGGCTTTCGGGAGGAGAGACTAGCGGAGACGAACCGACAACCGCCAACGAGGTCGACACGGCCGACAACGATGGGCGGAACGCGAACGCTGGTGAGGACGAGACGCTGATCGTCCGGTTCGACGATCTGGACGATCTCGACGTGGAACGGGAGGTTCGACAGCTGAAGGCCGAACGTTCTGGCAGTGGCAAGGACTGACGCGCCGTTCATCGACTCACCACGAGATGCTCGATACCACCACGCGAAACGCTTCGGTATCGACACGAGCTATCGACTCTCTAAACAAAGTATTGCGACGACCTCAACACAAAATCCGGTCGTACGGCTGCTGTACGTCGTGGTGAGCTTGTTGTTACAGAACGTCTGGCGGTATTTACACTGGGAGTACGTGGCGACGCCCCGCCGTGGGGGGCGTCGCCCCTGGAAGTGGTCGTTCAAGGAGTTCATCAATATGGTTCAACGGGCAGCGTGGACGGCCCTCGCGACGCGTCGGGCCGTCTCCCCAAATCGACCACCAGACGATCGGTTTACTCGCTACTCTCCGACAGGGCTAGCCTTCGTCATGAGTGGCGACGCTGTCGCGTCGGCGGCAGTCGCCGCCGACAGCGACAGCTCTGCGTCAGTTCGTCGAAGATTTTCTCGTCAAGGCCACCCAGCACAACCGCTTCGCCACAGAGCTCAGGCTTCAGAAACAGCTAGCTGAGGGTGCTTTGTGAGGTTCGGCAACTACTGTTTACGACGGGGAGGAGGTCACACCTCCCCTGATGATTTCTCAAATTCGACATCCATAACCTCAAATCGAGCTCCACCGTCACTCCCGCCTGTGACACGAATCTGCCAGTCATGAGCGGCGATAATCTCTTCAACAATACTCAGCCCAAATCCGGTTCCGTCTGCCGATTTCGAGTACCCGGCCTCAAAGATGTCATCATATTCCTCGGACGAAATACCCGGACCATCGTCCTCAATATAGAACCCGTCGTCAAGTTCCCCGACCGTCACAGTCACATCAGATCCGCCGTGTTCGATTGAGTTCCGAAACAGGTTCTCAAACACCTGCTTGAGGCGGCTTTTATCAGCAAGTATACTCCGTTCGGCATTGTTAAATAATGCTGCTTGGCCCGTGTCAACGGTCTCCCAGCACCCATTAATCATCGTGGCGAGATCGAACGGCTGTGCGTCGGTCACTTCTTTTCCTTCACGGGCTAGCATCAGGAGGTCGTCGATCAGCGTCTCCATCCGGTTGAGACCCTTTTCTGCCTCATCCAGATAGTCGCTGTCACACTCTATAGATGCCATTTCAATCCCCCCCGTGGCGACTTGTAATGGATTTCTCAAGTCGTGTGAAACAACACTTGTGAACTCCTCAAGCCGTTTGTTTGTGCGCTTGACCGACTCACGTTCGGTGATGTCGATATACATCGCTACCGTTCCGATGATCTCACCATCTGCTGTACGACGTGGAACCGAGCGCAAGAGAGCCTCTACCACCTCACCATCGTTAGCCACTAGATCACGTTTCTCTCTAGTGAACTCACCGTTAATCGATCGGCTATACCCTCCAGATTGTAATTCTTCTTCCGACTCAGGTGTGTAGAATTCTGTGAGTTCGCTGCCGGTTATTGCGTCCGCATCGTATCCAAGTGTCTCGACAAACTGGCTGTTGTAGTCCTCAATAATCGGCCGGTCGTCTTCAGATCGAGTGAGAACCGTCATTACTGGGGCTTCCTCGAACAGCGTTCGGTACTGTGATTCATACTTGTTCGCCAAATGCTCCAGTTCCTCTGTTTGTTGTTCCAACTGCTGTTTGCGTTCTATTCGTCTGGTGATATCGGTCGTGACACCGGTAATCCGAAACGGATCGCCGTTCTCGTTGGTAATTACGTCGAGGCGGGCCTGTACCCAGCGTACCCCACGGTTGGGATGGTTGACACGGAACTCCTGCTCGATTGGCCACTCTACTGTTCCATCTTGTTGGGCCTCCAGATTTTTGAGCAGCTCGTCCTTGTCATCGGTATGGACGTGCCGGAGCCAAGCCGTCGGGTCATCGTAGGCCTCCTCAGGTGTAATCCCGTAGATTGTTTCCACTGCCGGATTCACGTACTTGGTTTCGGAGTAGTCAGTTGGTAACAAGAAAAACGCGTCTTGGACATTGCCGGCAAATCGTTCAAACCGCTCACGGACCATCCGAAGCTCCTGCTCGCGTTCCTTGCGCTCGGTGATGTCTTGGAACGTCCCTTGGACGGCGACGATTTCATCATCTTGATACTCTGGTTCTCCAAGGGCGCTTATCCACCGTACATCACCTCCCACTGTGAGAATCCGCACCTCCAGTTCGTACGGTTCGCCCTCGGTTGCGAGACGGTTGAAGGCTTTTCGGAGGGTCTCTCTATCCTCCGGGTGATAGGATGCAATTGCGTCTTCGAATGTCACATTAGTTTCCCGTGATACTCCGTGAATGTGGTACATTTCATCCGACCATCGCAAAGACTCTGACTGTATAGTAAATTCCCAACCACCGACAGCTGCGACTTCCTGTGTGTCTCGCAGAAACTGACTGCTCCGTTCAACTTCCTCCTTTCGCTGCTTGCGTTCTGTTACATCACGGTATAGCCACAGAATCGCCTCACCTTCTGGCAGGGTGTACGGCACGTAATCGCGTTCAACAACGCGATTGTCTGCGAGGGTGAGCTCCTCGTTTTGAACCGCCTCCCGGCGTTCAATCCGATCTGCTATGCCTTGGATAAACCCCTCAGGATCGGCGAACTGGTTTTTGAGCTCTTCAGCCGCCGCAGCACAGTCACGCCCAACAAGTTCGTCACTATCGATAGGTTTGCCAAGTGTTTCGCCCAGTAGGTCATTTGCCATGAGTACGTCACGCTCGGCATCTTCGACGAGCACTCCCATCGGCAGGTTTTCAACGATTGTACGGAGAACAGTATTCGTCTGCTTAAGCTTCTGCTCGCGCTCTTTGCGCTCAGTGATGTCCCGGTTTGTACAGATAAGACCGCCATCGTCAAGCAGTGAGAGCGTGATCTCTTGAGAGACTGTGGTCCCGTCGCGTCGCTTACCCACAGTCTCGCCTCGCCACTCACCTTTCTCTTCGACTACTGGCAAGACGTCCCGTTCGATCCGTGTGATCTCGTCGTCGCCATACAGTCGTCGCCAGGTGCTGCCGAGGAGTTCACCGGCCTCGTAATCGAAGATATCGGCATGGGCTTGGTTCATGTAGATATACTCGTGGTCCTCGTTCAGGATCGAGATACCGTCCATCGCCGCTTCCATCGCAGCGGACTGCATCTCTAGTTCGGTTTTTCTTTTTTTACGTTGGGTGATGTCTGTTGAGATCCCGAGCACAGCGTTGCTGTCGGTTTCTACTGGGTCGTAAGGGATCTTTGTCGTCTCCAAGAGCCGTGTCTCACCATCGGCGGTCGTCAACGTCTCCTTGGGAATTTGTTTAGGCTCGCCAGACGCTATAACGGCCTGATCGTCGGAGCGGAACTGGCTAACTTGCTCCTTGGAGTCTGCGAAGTCGGCGTCTGTAGCACCCTCGAGGTTATTGACGCTGGTCCCATACGCGTCGGCAGTGGCCTCGTTTGCTAGCAGAAACTCACCGGTCTCGTCTTTAGCGAAGACGAGCTGTGGGAGCATATCGATGATTTGGCGCAACTGGTCGCGAGTCGCTTGGGCACGGTCTCGATGGCGATGTCTTTCTACGGCGTTTCGAATCTGATTGGCAAGGATCGTGTACTGAGCTGTTCCAGAGTCTTTTTGTAGATAGTCTGTCACACCGGAAGCGATCGCATCGCTTGCGACCGCTTCACTACCTTTGCCTGTATAAAGAATAAACGGCAAGGCGGGATCTTCCTCGCGCACTGTTTTGAGGAACTCAATACCGTTCTGGCCGGGCATATCGTAGTCGCTCACAATACAATCGAAGTTATCTGTGGCGAGTCGATCCAGCCCTTCGCTGGCGCTTGTTACTGTTTCAACAGCAAATTGGCTCTCCTGTTCAGAGAGTATATCGGCTGTTAGTCCCGCGAGAGCGGGGTCATCATCAACGAGAAGAACCGAAACGCCTGTTGACTCAATCATGTATGATAACTAAGCGGTGACACATATAGCATTTCGGAGGAAATTTTCATTCGGGATACTCAGCCGATTTTTCCATCTACTGTGAGGTTGATACAAGACTCGTCCAGATCTAGCCGGTCCTCAGACTAATTGACATCCTCCCACGCCTGAAGACGCGGGAATCCCACGGCACCGCACCGCTGAGTTGGGATATTACGGTTCGCAGTTCACGACCTGTTCTCGCGGGGCGAAACTGCCCTCGCTGCGGTCAAACAGGTGAACCGCTGGCTGTGCCAACCAGCCGTTATCCCTATCGCCGCCATCCGTGGCGAGACTCGGGAGTACCTTTTGTCGAAAGTACTCTACCGAGCTCAAAAGGGAATCCACGAAGCTAAGAACTCGTATTTTAACCGGCGAGAATGCTAAGGTGGAATTAGGCGCTAATCCCCCTTTTTCAAGGAGCAACGCAGAAATTGAAGCGACGAAGTAGCGCAGTAGGGAGTGGGGTTAGCAGAATACAGGCGGTAAGCCCCCTTCCTCAAGGAGCGACCAGCGGGAGCGAGTAGGGTGGGGTAGTTCACCGAGTAGACGTGACACGTTCCAGCGACTGCGTCGAAGGGTCCCACAATCACACTCTGGCAAGAGATTGTTGTTGTTGACCTCTGCTTGGGAGTTGAAACTGAAGTGCGGTCCCGTTACTGAGATCATCCACAGAGATGTTGCCGCCCGCTTGCTTGACTGCCATCCGAATTTTCCAGATTCCAAGGGCGCTACCGTGCATTAATGCTGATTCTTGGCCTGTCTCTAATACCGCAGCCTCTGCTGGTGGTATTCCGGGCCCATCATCCGCAATCGTAATTTTGATCCAATTGTTATCGGTGTTAGCTACGGTCACACCTACTGTTGGCGTCTCTTCGGTGCTTGCCGCCACGGCATTATCAATTGCTTCGATGATTGCTTTCTGTACATACACTGGGATGCGTCCGGTGAATGGAGCGTCTAGTGTCAACGAGATATCTGCTTCAGGATGTTTAGATTGTTGGGACTCAACGATATCTGGTAAGAAATCACCTGGAAGCTTATGATCTGGCTTTCCGGATTCTGATTCGATCAACTTTTGGACTTCTTTCAGTTCACCTGTCATTTTTTCTCATGAATCCAAGATATTCTTAACTCTATTTGCGTGAGACATGCGCTCTTCACGAGAAACCGCTGTCGCAGCCATTTGTGTCCAGCCATTTACTTTCATCAAATCATTTCGCATGTTATGACGCATCAGACGGTGGAGAACTCGAAGGTGTTCTCTCTGCCGTTGTTTGTCAGTTATGTCGTAGCCAGCTACGATGAGCTGTATGACCTTACCGTTCTCATTAGTGACTGGCTTCACTGAAACCTCAATAGTTCTAAGACCATCAGCTCCCCTCGCTTCAGTTTCGTAACGAACAAACCCACCATCTCTTGCTTGTGCTATCGCATCTTGAATACCTTTTTTGACCTCTTCAGAGTGCGTCCACCACGAGATCTCGTCGAACTGCTCATTAACGACGTTATCACGCTCAAGACCACCAAATTCCAGTGCGGTGTCGTTGATCTCGATGATGCTTCCGTCTAATCGTAAGAGACCAGTTATCTGAATCGTGTTATTGAACAGGGTTTCGTATCGGTGATTGAGCGTTTGTTGGCGGGCTGCGTAGTATCCGGCAGTAAACAGTACTAACGCCCCACCACCCGCGGAAACTAACAGCCTAAACTGTGGTTCTACGAGCGGCCGACCCTCAATTACCTCGACTGTAAGTGTTATTCCTGCAATCGTAGCTCCTACAAGACCACCAAAAATCGTCCAAATACCAACAGACCATTCGGTAGTAGCGGTCAGATTTCTTTGACGAAGCCAGTATCCTGCGTATATTAATCCGAGACTGAGGCTCCCGTCTAAAAATAGTGCGATCATCGGTCCAAGTTGAGTAGAGAGTACAGCAATCTCTCGTACATGGTGGCTAACGGATAGGGTCAATAGCAGACCACCAAGTGTCATGACCGCGGCTGATCCTCGCAGTCTAGACATACATACTACTGTAGGCGCACCCGGATATTGCTTGTTGCTCACTCTAGAATTTGTACATGTAATACTTTTTCGTCATTTAGTAGGAATGTGGAGGTTGATTTCCGTTCCCTTCTCATTCAGTTCAACCGAGATATCTCCGCCTATCTGTGTGGTGATCATCCGAACCATCCACAGTCCAAGGCCCTGCCCATGATCAAGGTCGGTTTCGTTCCCAGTCTCGAGGGCATGAGCCTCGATTTCTGGGAGACCGGGTCCGTCGTCGCAGACACGGAGTTCAACCCACTCGTTTTCAGCCGGGGTGACCTCAACATTAATCGTAGCGTCAGTATCAGCCTTAGCTGCGTTCTCCACAAGTTCTCGGACAGCGTCAAGCAGTATCGCCGGCACTTGTGTTGACGCGTCAACTGATATGTCAGTTGAAATAGTCGCGGTGGGGTACTGTTCGTTGATTGGAGCCACAGCGTCCTCAATTAGTGACCCGGGATTAACACCAGCTACTTTGTTTGATTGTCGAGATGCTTGGCGTATCTGTTTTACACGATCAGTCATTGACTCCCACTTGTCAAATATCCGTTCGAGCGTTGCGAGGTGTTCGGCACGCGTGCTCGGCTCTGGCTCCTCACTCATTTGCTGTGCCCAGCCACGAAGTTTTGATAGGTCATTTCGCATGTTGTGCCGCATCACCCGGTGGATGACATCAATATGCTGGCGTCGGTGCTGTTGGTCGGTAATGTCGCGACCCTCTGCGACAAGCACAGAAATATCTCCTTCACCCGTTATGACCGGTTTTATCGAGAGGTCAACCGTCGCGAGACCGGACGCGTCTTGCATCTCCGTTTTGAATCGAACGGTCTCACCCTTTCGGGCTTGAGTGATCGCATCCTGTACTTTATTTTGTACTGTCTCTGAGTGCACCCAGAAGGGCGTTTCGTGGAATAGATCTCCAGCTATTCCGTCACTTTGATCGCTAGCGGGTATTATTTCACTGTCGTTCACCTCGATAACCGTTCCGTCAGGTTCCAACAACCCCGCAAACTGGAACGTCTGATTGAAGATACTCTCAAATCGGCGTGCACGCTGTTTACTGTCGGTAACGTCTCGGAGGTACAGCAGCATTCCGTCGATAGCGTCGTCGTCCAACATATTCCGGCACTGTAACTCAATATTGAGCCAGTCGTCGTTACCCGATTTGAAGCGACATTCTGCCTGCTGGTCAGCATCCGTGCTTTCGACAGTAGCGAAAAACGTCTGCATCAACTGCTCGCGTTCAGTTTCATAGACGTAATCGAAGATATTCTCACCGACCATCTCATTTGGATCATACGCAAGAACTGCTTGTGCTGAGCCGCTAACGTAGCTAAACGTCCCGTCTGTCCCGACGATTGCGATCACGTCCTCAGACTCTTCAACGAACCGCTCAGTACGACGCCGCTGCTGGCGTCGCTCAGTCATGTCCCGGACAATCTGCGCGTACCCATGAGACGTCCCCTCGTCGTTCTCGAGCCGGACGTACCGTGTATCAGCATAGAACTGGTCCCCATCAGCTGTCACTCGCCATCCTTCGTGAGAGCTCTTCCCAGCGACTTTGGCCTGCTGAAGCAGTCTCTCTGGGATCTTTGACTTTCGATCAGCAGGCGGGTGGAGTGTAGCGACGTCCATCCCAAGTGCCGATTCATCAGTGTATCCGAACAGCTGTTTGGCGCTCTCGTTCCACGTCTGGATCTGCCCGTCTTCATTGATGGCGAGGAAAGCATACTCGTCAACGCTTTCAATCAATAATCGGAATCGCTCGCGCTCTGCAAGCAATTTCTGTTCGCGCTCTCTGCGTTCAGTAATATCCTGCTGGATACCGATGTAGTTCTCGACAGTACCGTGTTTGTCTGTAACGGGTGTGATCGAGAGCTGACTCCAGTACGGTGTCCCGTCTTTTCGATAGTTTTGAATGTCAAGTGAGACCGGTTCTTCTCGGCTAATCGCTTCGCGTAGCCTCTGTTTACTTTCTGGGTCGGTGTCGTCACCCTGGAGAAACCGTGGATTTTGGCCGATTACCTCCTCTGGCTCGTATCCAGTTATTTGTTCGAACCCGTCATTAACGTACACTAACGGATTGTCGTCTTTTGTTGCGTCAGCGATCTGGATGGCAACAGTGGCTTCGTCCATCGCCCGCTCTTTCAGTTCCAGTTCACGCTCGCGTTCTTTGCGGTCCGTTTCGTCCCGGACAGTACAGACGAGGCGACCATCGTCGATGATTGTCAGAGAGAGTTCAGCAGGGAACGTCGTTCCATCAGGCTGGGTACCCGTGACCGGCCCACGCCAGTGCCCGTCAGCTTCGAGAGCTGGGAAGACCTCGGTTTCGAACCGTTCGATCTCTGCGTCATCGTACAGTCTGCGCCAAGAGTCTCCAAGCAGCTCCTCCTTACTCTCGAAGCCGTACATCTCAATATGTGTCTTGTCGATGTACGTGTATTTGTCATCTTTAAGAACTGCGACGCCATCAGCCGCTTGTTCAATAGCCTGCTGGAAGAGTTTGAGCTCACGCTGTTGACGTCGTTGCTCGGTCTCGTCGCGAGCAGTACACACAATCCGACCATCATCGATCAGAGTTAGGGAGATTTCAGTCGGGAAAGTCGTTCCGTCCGGACGTTGACCTGTGACCTGTCCGCGCCAGTAACCGTCGGACTCAACTGCTGGGAGGGCTTCTGCTTCGAGCCGAGAAATCTCAGAATCGTCGTACAGCGTGTGCCACGTTGACCCAATTAACTGGTCTTTGTTGTCGAACCCATACATCTCGACATGAGTGTCATCAACATAGACGTACTCCTCGTCGTCCAGAATAGCGACGCCATCAGCACCTTGCTCAATTGCCCTTTGAAACGAGGCCAACTGCCGCTCTCGTTCTTTTCTACTGGTGACATCTCGAAGGACACCAGCTGTTCCACGGAATTCATTTTCGCCAATTAATGCGATCCGGTTCTCGACAATCTTAGGCTCGCCGTTACGCGATTTAAGTTCGAATTCCGATCGTTTTGACCGCTGATCGGTCGTAATTAGATCATCAATCTGCGATTGGATATGAGCGATGTCGTTCTCATCCATCCCGACTGATGGGTCTACACCGATCACGTCCTCTCCGTACCCGAACTCTCGCTCTGCGGCATCGTTGACGAATGTGAATTTTCCATTAGCATCGAGCGCATATACTGGGTCATCAACTGCTTGAAGAATGGTCTCGTACCGTTCGACGTCTAAGAGTTGGTTCTGGTGTTCGATTTCAATCCCAATCCGCTGTGCGAGAAGGTTGGCAAACTCGTGTTCGTCGCGGTCAAACGTCTCTGACCGCGGCTCGCTACTCGTAAAGTTGATCGTTCCGTATAGTTCTCCATCAACAAAGACTGGCACGCCGATATACGCGACGCTGTTCTCAGACGCTGGATGCGTTCCGTAATCCTCCACAGACGCGTCGGCGAACGATATGGATTCGAGAAGATCTTGATTGAGTGTGGCTTCACACAGCTGATCCGAAATATCGTATGTCGTCTCTTTTTCGCGCTCGGTCGTCGAACCAACCGTGTACTCAATCTCGATTGTTGAGTTCTCTACTTTCGTAAGAATTCCAGTGTCGAGTCCAACGTAATCCTGACCAAGTGAGAGTAGTTGGGTGACGATTGTCTCGTGACTATCTGTAGTTGTTTTAGGCTGATAGACTTGATCGAGTGAGTCCGCATCAAATTCGACTGTACGCTGTTGTTCGTCCTCATCTGCTCCGTTATTTTGGATCAGTCGGTCAAGTGCTGCTGTAGCCGCAGATGTAGCCTGAGTCAGTCGCGAAAGATCACCGCTGGGGACATGGTCTTCATTCAACATTTCAACTCGTAATACGCCATGCTTACCTACAGGTAGAAAGACGTCTGCTGGGGCACATTCCTTACTTTCACTGAGGCTCTTTGTTTCCAAGTCAGTACGCCGCTGTGATTGACCTCTCTCAATAACAGAGCGTACAACTGATACTGACACGGTTTCTTCCCTAACATTTCCAAAGTTATCTGTAGTTTTTTGTGGGCTAAGTTCTGTAGCTAAATCTGATTCAGTACCATTTCTGTAGAAAGCAACCGCCGAGTTAGAAAGAAATGACTGAGCTAGCAACAGTAGGTTATCAACAACTATTTCACTCGATCTCGCGCCGCCAATAGTTTCAGCGAAGGCTAACGAATTAACCTCGCTGCTTGATTGGTCGGTAATATTCATATATAGTTATCGAAATAGGAGCACATTAACCTGTTGGATGATTTGTGATATGAGAACTACACTTTCTACAGAAGTGAACCGCCTCGGGGTCAAGCCCCGAGGCTTCTGTCTTCCCGCAGGTTAGTCTGACACTCCCACCGTCCTCGACGCCATACCCCGAGATGGGTCACGGTCGTCTCGAACGGACGAGTGGGTTGCGGTCGGGGCGTCCACGGCCCCCGATGCCTGCCGTCGCACCTTCCGAACTTGGGGAAGGCTGTTGAGAGCAGGCACATTCCAGTCCTGATGCTTCTCGATACCTTTCACGGCGATGTTGACGCTTGCACCACGGTCGCTGTGGTCTTGATGCTCACAGTCCTTGCACTTGAATCGCTTTTTGTTGCGGTTCGCTCGCTCCGTATGCCCGCACATCGGACACCGTTGGCTCGTGTACTCGGGATTAATCCAACCAGTCGGGATGCCCTCGAATGACGCCTTGTACGACGTATAGAACTGTAGGGCGCGGAACGGGAGATGGTGCAAGCGTCGGTTCATCCGCGTGCCGTAGTCGATACTGTCGCGCATCTCTTTGAGGTCTTCAAAGACGATGCACGACCTCTCGAACTGTTGGCTCCACTCCACGATGTGCCGAGACACCTTGTGGAGTCGGTCGCGGACGAACCGTTCCTCACGCCCTTCCAGCGTATCGTGCATACTGTCTTTCCCCGCGTTCTGGACGCGCTTCCGCATCGTGAAGTACCGATGGCGCTCGAACTTGATTTCGGGGAAGTCGATGACCAACGTATCTTCGACACCATCCGTTGAGAGTGCGGTGAGAGCCACGTTGTCCTCATTCACGTCCACGCCGACAACCATCCGTGAGTCCTGCTTGTCTCGAACGGTCTGCTTGGTGTTGCGGATGTTAACGTGAAGTTCTGGCTCACCGTCACGCCACAGCGTCTCCGACGTTGAGACCTTCCACTCGTCACCAGTGAGCGCAGTCTTGAGGAGGTCAAGGTGGGCGTCACTTCCTTCGAGGACGCCCTTGACGTGCTTGTAGGGTGCCGCGCTGATGCGGAACGCCACGTCGCCGTCGTCGGTGAGTGACAGGTTGTACCCCTCCTCGTAGTTCGCTCGGAGCGGGTAGGTGCCGTCCTTGGTGTGACTGGGTTTCCCGAAGTCGTCGTACTCGTAGTAGTTCTCCATCGCCCCGAGTGCCTTGGCCACGATTCGTTGAGTCGTGTTCTTCACGAGGTCGGCGTCGTCTTCGAGGCGTGGGGAAATCGAGTTCCAGTCCACACCATCCTTAGCGAATCGGATGGTCTCGTTGTACACCCGACGGGCTTCGAGTGTGGCGTCGTACAGCAGGCCCTCGTTGTCGCTCTGGATGTCGAGTTGGAAATCCAGCGTCTTGACGAGGCCCTGCGGGTTGTTCATTCTTCGTCTTGTTCGATAGGTTCTGAGGTCCGGACAACCTTCACGTCCGCACCACGCCAGCGTTTGGGGACGGTGACGTGGGCACTATTCCCGAACGGTTTGACCTCACCGTCGAGAACTTCCTCGCCGTCGATTTCAAAGCGATTCACCATACCTGAGTATATCCTTTGGATATACTTAACTGTGTTGGTGGAGTGGGTTCGGTATGGGTGAGAAGCGGTCGAACCACACGATGTATAACGTCAACTACCACTTCGTGTGGTGTCCGAAGTACCGTCACTCGATACTCGAACCGATTGAGGACTCGTTGGAGACGAGTCTCCGGGGCGTGTGCGACGAGTACGACTACGAGATACTGTCGCTCCACATCTCACCAGACCACGTGCATCTGTTCCTCTCTGCTCACCCAAAGCACGCACCGAGCGAGATTGTTCGGACGGTCAAAAGCGTCACGGCCCGAAAGATGTGGGAACAGCACGAGTCGTTCTTGGAGGAGTATTTGTGGGGCGGTAGGTTCTGGGAGCGGTCGTACTACATTGGGACTGCGGGAACCGTCTCAACAGAGACGATTGAACGGTACATCGAACTAACAGAACACATCTAAGTGTCGGCTTCACCCTCGGGGTCAAGCCCCGAGGCACTCGCCTTGCTTATCTGTAGACACACATTTCATTGCCCCAATTTTCTTGGGAAACTACCCTTCTTGAATATCACAGACAATATCTAGGTACGTAACTACTTATCAAACAGACATACAATCTCAGATATGCTGAATAAGATTGCGATCGACCGGTTGGACCTTCGGCCGAAACTCATCATCGCATTCGTCTTAGTGGCGCTACTGGTGGGCGTCACCGGCGCAATTGGATACCAAGCCGTTGGAAACGTCGATGAAGAGGCACACGTCATCTCTGAAGACGGCGACAAAATCGATGCTTCGCTAAACATGCTCGTAGCCATCGAAGAGCAACAAGTCGCTGTACACGCCGCACTCCTCGGCGAAGAAGGAGAGCAGTCAAAATTTGAAGCAGCAGGTCGGAGATTCGACGAATACTCCGCCAAGCTACAACAGCAAGAGCTGAGCGAAGCAGAACAAGCAGAGTTCGAAGAATTACAGGGGCAACACGAACAGTACTCGACGATCGCTCAGGAACTGTTTACAGCCTTAGAAGCCGGTGATATGGAGCAAGCACAGGTCAAGAGTGATGAGTTAGACGCAATCGTCACAGATACCAAGGACTCCGCGCAGACGCTCGAGCAGGCAGCTATCGAAGACAAAGAAGCATCGGTTGTTGCAGCCGACAGTACCACACAAACCGCACAGTTGGAAGTTCTTGGGCTGACCATCGGAGCGTTCATCGTGGCGATTATGATCGGCCTGTTCGTCGCCGGGCGCATCACACCACCAATCAAGCAGCTATCGAACGGGCTCACCGCGATCAGTAACGGAGAACTCGATAAGGAGGTAGATCAGCACGTCGAGAATGATGAAATCGGGCGGATGGTCGAGGCGTACACCAAGATGCAGGAAAACCTTGAGGGGGTGTTTTCCCAGATTGGAACCGCAAGTGAAGGGCTCAAACAGGGGGACCTCAACTGGGAGTTTGAATCCCAATACCCCGGAACGTACGGTGAGACAATAACTAATCTTGAAACGGGTGCCGGCGAGCTCGCGGCAAGTTTCGAGCAAATTCAGAGCGTTAGTAGCGATCTTCAGCAGGGTGTGCTCGATGACGACGTCAACACAAACCGCCCCGGGCAGTACGGTGCCGTGCTTGATGATCTCGCGGTGGGGACGACCCAGCTGTCGAACAGTTTCGAGCAAATATCGACTGCGAGCGACCGGTTAGAGCAGGGTCAACTCGCGCAAGACATCGATACCGACTACCCAGGAGCGTACGGCGACGTGCTGTCTAACTTAGAAAATGGAATAGACCGCCTTAGTGATAGTGTTGGTAGTGTTAAAGAAATTGTTGAGAACGTCGCCACTTCAAGTGATGTTGTTGCGCAAAACACGGAAGAAGTCAAGGAAGCAAGTGAAGAGGTTGCCGGGTCGGTCGAGGAGATCTCACACGGAGCAGACACGCAGAGTGAAAATCTGCAAGAATTCGCTAACGAGATGAACGACATGTCCGCTACGGTCGAAGAGATTGCGTCTTCGGCAGATCAAGTGGCTGCAACTGCGGGGACGGCAGTTGAACAGGGGAATGAAGGGCGTGAGTACGCATCGGAGGCGACTGAAGAAATTGAGTCGATAGAGGAACAAGCCGACGAGGCGGCCGCACAAGTCGAGGCTCTCGAAGAGGATATGGACGAGATTGGAGAGATTGTAGAGATGATCTCCGGAATCGCGGAGAAAACAAACATTCTGGCCCTGAACGCGTCGATAGAGGCAGCGCGTGCTGGAGAAGCTGGAGAGGGGTTCGGTGTTGTAGCCTCTGAAGTCAAATCGCTCGCAGAGGAAGCAGGAAAAGCGACGACTGCTGTAGAAGAGCGGATTGAGACTGCGCAAGAAAGTACAACGGAAACAGTTGCGGGAATGGAGGAGATGAGCGAGCGCGTTGAGCGCGGGTCGGAAACGATCGAGAGTACAATTGAGATGTTTGATGAGATCGCGGACGCAGTACAGGAGTCTGAGAGCGGCATCCGAGAAATTAGTGACGCGACGGATGACCAGGCCGCCTCGACAGAGGAGGTCGTCTCGGTGGTAGATGAGGTGGCAAGTGTGAGTGAACAGACCGCCGCGGAGGCGAGCAACGTTTCGGCGGCGACCGAGGAGCAGACGTCGTCACTCGCGGAAACGACCGAAACGATTCAAGAACTCTCGACGCTGGCTGATGATCTCAACGATCAGGTGACTGGGTTCGAAACACAACAAGAAACGACAGTTCAGGCAAACACACAGTCTCAGATGGCCGCGGATGGAGGCAATGTGTCGTCTGAGGGAAGTAACTGATTTGACTCCTCTCCCCTACTGTTGGGAGATATTTTGAGTCGTAGAATTCCAATAGTAATGACACAAAAGAATCTTGCGACCACCATAACACATTTTATAATAGATAAAATGAGATATGTATGGAGGTAGCACGGGCGGCGTATATCGCGGTTTTCGCTTTCGCGACGCTCATTTCGGGTTATGGGGCTTGGCGAGCAACCGATATCGCCGAGCGTGATACACGCCTTGGACTTGTGTCAGTGTTCGTTCTGGCTGGTGGGTGGACAGCGACAACTGCGATACAGTTCGCGATCAGTTGGGTTTCAGCAGCCATATGGTTACGAATCATCGGGTTAATTGTTGGACTTGCTAGTATTGGCGCGTGGCTATACTTTGCGTCGGCGTACGCAGGTCACGAATACCACCGGCGCCCCGCACTGCGGCGTCTTGCGGTTGGGCTGTACCTCGTCGCTATCGCTATCAAACTCACTAACCCCACGTATAATCTCTACTTCACTACCTATGTCTCAACCGAACCGTTCGCGCACCTTGCGTTTAATCCCGGTGTTACCTATTGGTTGATCTCCGGGGCGGCATACCTGTCGGTCGGGGTTGCAACGATCTGGCTGATCGAAGCCGTGACCACCTCTCGCATCAAAGACTGGCGGCTCGGGATCGTTGTAGTCCTCACAGCCGTCCCAGCAGTAGTGGACGTCGCTATCGGACTGGGGCGCGTCCCGGCGCAGTTTGTCGAGACGAGCTATGCTCCTCTTGGAATGGCCGTTTTCGCGTTGGGAAGCTTCGTGTTTTTGAATGAGACGTTTCGCCCGATTCCACGGTTCTGGCGAAAACAGGTGCTTACACATCTCAACGAAGCAACGGTTATCGTTGACGCCGATGGAGAAATCAGACACATAAGCCCCACCGCCGCTGAGACATTCGATGAGCTCCGCGGGGCCGGTGAAACGAGTTTCGCTGACACTGCGCCGAGACTGTACGAGTGTACGGTTCGAGACGATCCGATCTTCGAGTGGGAAGCTGACGGTGAAACTCGGTATTACCGGGTGGTTGAGACGGGGTTACCGAGCGAGCGGGTGGGCGCGCACCGAGCATACGTGTATACTGAAGTGACGGCATCCGAGCGGACACGCCGCGAACTCCATCGCAAATCCAGAGTGATGGATAAAGCACCGATTGGAATCACAATATTCGATTTACATCAGGAAGACGACCCGCTCGTGTACGCAAACGATCGGTTCGACGAACTAGCGCAGAACGATCTGGAGGATCGGTCTGACCTCACAGCGCTGTTCTGTGATGGCAAAGATTCGGAAATGGCCGCAACGGTCCAGAGAGCCGTCGAAGAAGGTGAATCAGTGACCATCGAGCGCTGTGACAACCACGATGATCGACCGGAATTCTGGACAAAAGAAACGTTTGCTCCTATTACCGACACAGAGGGTACAATCAGCGAATTCGCCGGTTTTCACCGGGATATCACAGAAGACAAAGAGAAACGGGAGCGGCTCCGACAATACAAATCGGCAGTCGAGGCGTCGCCTACGTGGATTTTCTGTATTGACTCATCAGAGCGACTTATATTCGCTAACGAGGACTTTCGGCAGTTTTATGGACTTGATTCGGGCCGAGTGCGGGGGACACAAATTGATTCGATCGTTGAAAAAAGTACTGCTGAGAAGATTGAGCCCGTAATAAAACAAGCGCTGGATGGAGAATCAGTTGTTTTGGAACTCGAAACTGAGGCCAATACGGGTGAACGACAGCGCTTCGTTCGGGCTGTTCTTTCGCCGTTGTGGGACGACGATGGAGCGGTTACCGGTGTAGTGGGGTCGGTTCATGATCTTAGCGAGGTTAGACAACGTGAGCAGCAGCTTCAGGTTCTTGACCGGGTGCTCCGTCATAACATAAAGAATACGATGAACGTTGTGAAGGGGAGCGCAGAGCTGATTGAACAACAGACAACTGACCCCGAAGTTGTGAACACCGCTGAAACAGTCTCGGAGCACAGTCAGAAGTTGATTGATATGGCTGGGAAAATACGGCAGGTCACAAAAGTTCTCTCGAAGTCGCGAACGGCTGAGTCAACCGATCTTACACAGTCAGCCGAATACGCAGTATCAAACACTCAAACAGAATTCCCTGAGGCAGACATTACGCTGGAAACGTCGAATGAGCCAGTCAGCGTTCCAAACGGAACGATCGAAACAGCGGTCGAAGAACTTATCGAAAACGCGGTTATCCATTCAGACCGTGACCAAGCGTCAGTTTCGATTCGGGTCTGGTCAGATAGTGATGCATCGTATCTCGAAGTGAGTGACAGCGGGCCGGGTATTCCGGATGAGGAGCGCGATATACGGACTGGTGAAGAAACGATTCAGCCTGTTCTTCATGGGTCTGGTCTTGGACTATGGCTCGTGAAAGCGATTGTTGAACAGGCTGGTGGAGTACTCCAATTTAACGATAATGAGCCACGGGGAACGACGGTGAGAATGGTGTTCCGATCTTCTAACGATCTCAATCTCGTACGTTAAGACAATATCTTAGAGGCTCTCTCGATACGTGTCCCTTGCTGTATCACCCTGTGCGGGGGTGTCACTGAGAAATAATGTCAATCTTAGTAATCTCGAATCGTGTACCGTTGTCACTTCCTTCGGTAATACGAATGTCCCACCCATGTGCTTCAGTAACCTGCTTAACAATACTTAATCCAAATCCAGTACCTTCCGTACCCGGAGAGTATCCCGCCTCAAATACAGCCGTGCGATCTGTAGCTGGAATACCGGGGCCATCATCTTCAATATAGAAGCCATCTTCAAGTTCCCCGACCCTCACAAAAACATCTGACCCACCATACATCACTGCGTTTGACAAAATATTCTCCAACAACTGACGAAGACGCGTCCGATCTGCGCTGATATATTGCTCTGTGTCAATAGATAACGTGGCGTTCTGTTGATCAACACTCGACCAACTTTCTTCAGTGAGTTGTGCTAACTCTACAGTCTCCAGATTGAGCGCCTCTGTTCCGATTCGTGCAAAAGTTAACATGTCGTCAATCAAGTGGTCCATTCGTTCATGAGCAGCGGCGACCTTTCGAAGAGGCTCACTATCTTCCTTCTCACGAACGGTTTCGAGGTATCCTTGAGCGATATTCAGTGGGTTGCGGAGGTCGTGGCTGACTACTGAGGCAAACCGATCTAGACGTTCAATTTGCTGTTTCAGTTCTTGCTCTCTTTCGATGCGATCAAGAGCTGTTTTTGAGTGACTCACAAGTAGCTCAGCTAACTCAATATCGTCTACGGTAAACGCAGACTCAGTCGTACTAACCGCCTGAAAAACACCGTGGTCGTCGATTGGAACACTTATGCCTGACCGATAGTCCGGCTTCGCGGGGTCCGTATTGTCATCCGGTTCTATTGTGTTAACAAGCTGCGACTCTCCGGTCTGATATGTTTTGCCTGCTAATCCTTGGTCAAGACGCATCTGACGACTTCCGTCTGCTGGAGCATCTTTTGATGTGCCGCGCGGAACGAGCCACTCGCCATCGCGAATCAAGATAGTACAAAGATTAAAATCCAGAATATCTGATGCGGCACTAACCGTTAAATCACAGACACTCTCAGTCGTATCCTGAGATTGAAGTCTGGTCGCAACGTCATGTAGAGCCTCAATCGTCTCGCCAGGCGAGTTGGTCATATCAAACAAATGGGAGCACAGCCGGTAAAATTACTTGTTAAAGGAGTAGAAGAAGTCACTTCTCAGCTGCTAACGGGAGCCTAATCGTAATCTCGGTCCCACCTTGCTCGCGGTCGTCAACACGAATCTTTCCGCCAGAGTGAGTGATGGTCCAATAGACGAGCCACAATCCGAGTCCGCTGCCGTGAGAGAGTGTCTCGATAGCACCGCCCGATTCAAGAACGTTTCTGTCAAACTCCGGAATACCCGGACCATTGTCTCGCACGCGGAGGATACCCCATGAACTGTCAACAGTAAGGTCAACAGATACACGTGGTTCGTCGCTGTCGTTGTGGACTACAGCGTTAATCAGTAGCTCTTCGATAGCGGTATCAATCGAGTCAGACGCAGAGACAACAAGTTGAGCCGGGGCCGAAACATCGATACTTGCGTTAGACCATTTTTGACCCGTCTCTTCCGCAAGATTTCGAACTACCTGTCCGAGGTCTACCGGGGCCGGGTCGCGTGGATCACTGAGGCCGTCAGTAATCTTTCGTGACTTCTCGCTCGTCGTCAACAGGCCGTTAGCTCGCTCAACAATAACATCGGCAGCAGCCTTGAGGTCACCATCGAGTTCATCTTGAAGCTGCTTGCCTCGACCACGGATTACATTCACATCGTTGCGAATATTATGGCGCAAAATATTGTCGAAGACTTTCAACTGTCGCGTCCGCTTGTCGAGATTGGTGACATCCCGACAGATCGCAACTGTGCCTGTGAGTTCTCCATCCTCATAGTAGGGGTACCGGCTCGTGTAGAAGACCGCCTCCTTGTCAGTATGTGTGAACGTCGGCTCAACACTGTATTCGACTGGCTGTTCGGTCTCGATTACACGCTGTTTCTGCCGGGCAATCTCTGTGGCAGTGGCTGCGTCCATAAACTCGTATTCACCATCGCCGAGTAATTCATCCCTTGAGAGCCCGGCAAACGAGCACAGTGCGTCGTTAACCAGTCGAAACTCTCCCTCACAGCTCTGGAGCATAATTGGATCCTCAAGCCGCTCAACAATATCACGATATAAGGAGAGCCGTTGCTCAATCTCTTTGCGCTCGGTGATATCTCTTTGGACTGCGACGAAGGCTTTCGGCTCACCATCTTCGACAATTGGCGCGATAGTTTGATCTGCGACGTACTGGGAGCCGTCTCGTCGTTGGTTTGTAATTTCTTCATGCCACGTGTCGCCAGCGGTGATCGTCTCCCAAAGATCACTGTAGTAGTCGTCGGTCATCGCTCCAGAACTGATAAGCTCTGGTGACTCACCGACAGCTTCAGTCCGACTGTAACCCGTAATCGATTCGAACTCTGAGTTGACGTACTTGATCGTTCCTGTCGCGTCGGACATCCAGATGGCGTGACCAGAGGATTCAACCGCTTGTTTGAATAGTTCCAGCGTCTCCGTCCGTTTTTTGAGACGCAGTGATTGGGTTCGCAGCCTCGTAAGTGCCTCTACCCGCCATTCTAATTCAGCCTTTTTGATCGGCATCGAAACCACTTCGTCAGCGGTTTCGAACACAACGCTGTCGGCAATCTCACCACGATCGGTTTCAATAACGGAGAGGTCTGCTCCCGGAATGAGCAGAAGGCATGGCAAGAGAGCGGGCTCAGCCTTTCGTTTCCGAGCTCGGAGCGTTTCAGCATGCGTCTGTAACATCTCCCCATCAACGATACAACAATCGAATGTCGCTGTTTCGACTGGCTGGTCAGGATCGACAAGCGTGTAGCTATCGTGGGATTCAATCCACTCAACAATCAGCCGCCGATCTCCTTTATCAGAGAGTAAAGGGAACAAGGCCGCTTGGTCAGTAACATCATCAGAGAAGTCATTTACAGAAAGTGTATCGTTCATCGATCGCCCCCCTCGCTATTGTTTGTAGCCTCAGTCGTCTGTAACTCAACAACAAAGGCTACGCCAGGTTGATCCGTCTCAGTTGCTTCTCTGGGCAATTCATCCTCACTGCAATCCGCGATCCAGACTTTTCCATCGTAACTCTCAAGAAGATTATCAACGAGGAACAAACCCATTCCGGTCCCCCCGCTCTCTAGTCCCTTCTGACCTTCTTGAAACAGATCTTTTCGGACGTCGGCTGGAATTCCTGGTCCGTTGTCAGCCACTCTGACACGGACGGTGTCATCCATCTCTTCAACGGTGATGACTACCTTCGGATCTGGTCTTTGATTGTGTTGGACCGCATTGTTGACAAGGTTCCGAAACACTGACGAGAGCAACTCATTTGCCAGTACCCGCGTTTCTTGATCGGGTGGGTCTGGCATCGTAATTTCTGCGTCGGAAAACGTCTCCCGACGCTTTTCGAGTTCTTCAGTGAGGAGTTGTCGAAGTGAGATCGGCTTGAGATCTGGCGTTTCATCACCGTGAATGAGTGCTGATAGGTCACGGGCAACGTTTGTGAGTTCGATAACATGATTTCCTGCCCGGAGGACCCGGTCAAGTTTCTCTTTACCGTCCGAAGAGAGCTCATTTTCAAGCATTTCTCCCCACGAAACAATGACGTTCATATCATTTCGGATATCATGACGGAGAACTCTGTTCAACACGTCGAGTTGCTCACGTTGCTCACGAAGACGTTCTTGGAGATCTCGGAGATCAGTAATTTCGTGATTAACGGCGATGAACTGTGTGATATCACTATTTGGGTTTTCAACCGGAGCAATTGTTTGTTGGACAATATACCTCTCGCCGTCTTTGCGTCTGTTGACAACCGTGCCATGCCACGTCTCACCGGCGGTGATAGTCTTCCACAGCTCTTCATAGAACGCCTCATCATGTTCACCAGATTTGAGCATCCGCGGGGTATTTCCGACGACTTCCTCACTTGTATACCCTGATTGTGACTCAAAACCTCTATTGACGTACTCAATTGTTCCGTCGACGTCGGTGATCAATACTCCGTGACCGGCGTGTCGGTCGCGGATTTGGCGGAGTTGCTCACGTCGGTTGAACGCGACAGTCGACTGGTCTCGCAGGCGGAGAGCCATCTCTAGTTGTTCGCCAAGTCTGTGTTCTGCGAGTGGCATATCGATCAGCCCATCGATAGCATCCCACAGCTCCGGGTGTGTCTCGCGGAGACGATTACAGATCTGGCGGTGCTTTGCCTCAGGGACCAACAACAGGTACGGCAGCACAACCTGCTCATGTTGCTTTCGTGTGAGCAGTTCCGAGCGGTGCTCATTGAGGGCTGTCTTGTCGACGAGACAGCAGTCGAACGCCGCCTCAGCGATATCTACGCTCTCAACAATCGTATATTGGTCATGTTTGGTTAGCCACTCTGTGAGGACACGTCGGTTCCCTTGGTCACTAACCAGCAGCAAGACGCGCTTTGCTTCGTCGGCTGTCTCTTGGTAGGACGGCTGTTCGTTCGTGGACATGAGATTTGATCGTGGGCTTGTATTGAGTGCGTGTGTCACGCGAAGGCTACACTTGGTCGGTATCAGCCACGTCGCGATCGGTACCGCCAGCATCCTCGTTCCAGTCGGGCGTCCCAGTCAGAATGCCCCGAAGTTGCGGGAGAGGCTCCCCGACGCGTATTCCGTCGGCCGTAATCTCAAGTTCGCGGAGGCTGCGTTCGAAGTCGCTTGTTCGCATTTTCAGTGTCCCAATCACTTTCCGCATCTCGCCGCGGTACTCGACGTGACGCAGGAAGACAATATTATCGGCAAGGTTGCTCGTCCGCTCTTCAGACGCTTGGAAGTCCCCGGTGATATTGTGGACTTCATTAATGAGCAGGGTAGTGATACTGGCAGACCGGAGGAATCGACCGATCCGCACCAACGCACTCGTCGTGTCAGCAAGTCCACGGAGATTTTCTTGGAAGCCTTGTGACCCATCAATCATCACAACCTCAGTCCCGTCGGTAACGGCCTCCCGGAGGAGTTGCTCAAATTCACCAACCGTGTACTCATCGGGAGAGACCTCGACAATAGAGAGTTCACCGCTTTCCAGCGCAGCCTGAAGTGGAAGCCCAATTGCTTTTGCGCGATCACGAATGGTCCATTCTGCTTCTTCGAACTGGAATAATACGCTCTGTTTGCCCGCAAGTGCTGCTTGAATGAGAAACTGAAGCCCAGTCGTCGTCTTACCGACACCGGTTGGCCCACTAAGCATTGTTATCGTGCCCTGATCTAAGCCGCCATAGAGCAACTCATCGAGTTCGTCCACGCCAGACGACAGCGGTTCCGCGTCGATCGCTTGTTTCTGCGTATCGGGTACGAGCTCCGGCCAAACTTCCAGTCCCGCTGTAGAAATATCGTAGAAATGATCTCCACGTCGGAACGATGACCCTCGGAACTTAGAGACAGTGACCATCCGGCTCTCAGAAGTTACATCAAGAGAAATGACAGTATCAACAAGAAATTGGATATCATAGTCTTTGATTGGCCCCCCAGATTGAGACGTTAACATGCCCATCGCGCCAATTTCTTTGAGATAATCAAGGAGACCAAGGATTCCAGACCGGAATTGCCGCTCGTCAGTTGTAAGATGCCTGAATTCTGTGATTGGGTCCAGTAACACGCGATCTGGTTCAATCTCATCAATCTTCTCACGGAGTTCCGCGATGAAGTCCGGCTGTTCGACTTCCGCTGACTCAAAGACGCTGTAGGAGTTACGCTCTGAGAACTGTTCTTCTGTCGGCGAAATATTATGGAAGTGAATTTGCTCGGTATGAAGATCGAATGCATCAGCGGTTTCTTCAACGTACGCCTGCGGCTCACCCATGTTGACGTATAGAGACGTCTCGCCGGCGTCTATCCCCGCTGAAAGAAAGTGTAAGCCGAAAATTGTCTTCCCTGAACCAGGCGACCCGCGTATAAGCACGTTTCGCGGATGAATAAGACCGCCATCTAATATATCGTCTAACCCACTAATACCCGTAGACAATCGCTGACCTGTCATAATAGCATATTACACTTAGTATTCAAGTAGTTTGTTGCTGTGACCGTGCGCTAGTCTTGTCTTTTATAGGCGGACAAAGCGAATACCCCGAGGCGATTCACTTTCTCCACCAAAGTCCAGAACTCACTCTACAACTTCGAGACCAGTAAATTCGAACCGTGTACCACCCTGTTCACTCTCGGCCACAGTAATCTCCCACTCGTAAGTGCTGGCAATTTGCTCGACGATCCGCAGGCCGAAGCCGGTCCCCTCCTCATTGGTCGAGTAGCCCGCCTCAAAGATTTCCTCGCGGTCACTCCCTGGGATACCGGTTCCGGTATCCGCCACGTAGAAGCCGTTCTCTACTGTACCGACGGATACTGTCACGTTTTCGTCGTTATGTTCGACTGCGTTACGATAGAGATTCTCAAATAGTTGCTGAAGACGGCTCTGATCGGCCTTGACAACCTGAGAGACATTAGTTTCGAGTGCTGCCTGTCCCGTACCAACGGTTTGCCAACTGTCCTTGGCTATGTCGGCAAGTCCAACTGGTTCGGGCTCATCAATCTTCTCACCCTCTCGTGCCAGTGTTAGTAAGTCTTCTATGAGCGCGCCGATCCGATCGAGTGCCTGGGCAACACCCTCAATGTGGTCACTCTCGCACTCCTCACGAATCAGTTCTAACCGTCCGATAGCCACTTGAAGCGGATTTCTTAAATCGTGGCTGACAATGCTGGCAAACCCCTCAAGTCGCTCGTTCTGACGTTCGAGTTCCCGTTTGTTCTCGACTTCCTCGGTGACATTCTGTGAGACTGCCATCACGTACTCGATCTCATTGTTGTTGGTCCGAACAGGGGCGGTCTGAATTCGGTATTGCCTGCCCCCGTACTCCTGTCCGAACGTGCTGGCATTCCCATTCAGCGTTTCCTCGTAATAGTGACAGAGTTCATTCGCGATGTCTTCTGGGAACAGATCGTGTGATTTCCGACCCTCGATATCGTCGGGAGGTAGGCCAATGTTGCCCAGTTCTCTGCCACCGGCGCGTACGTATTCGAGATCCGTGTTGATGAGGAATACCGCACCGTCCGGGAAATTCTTGGCTAGTGTCTCGTACTGGTTTTTTAACTCCTGTAACTCCTGTTCACGTTTTTTCCGCTGGGTCACATCTCGGAGTGTTCCAACTGAGCCGTTGAATTGGTCGCCTCCGTACGGGAGAACGCCCATTTGATCTTCACAGACAATCGGGTCACCCTCCCGCGGGTACACCGTCACTTCGAATGTGAGCGTTTCCGGGCCATCACTTGACAACAACCGTCCCAACTGGTGTTCTGCCTGTTCGACAGCCTCCTCGTCTTTGATGAGCGACGGTGTGTTCCCAAAGATAGTTTCCCGGTCGTAGCCGACTAACTTGACGAACTCGTCGTTGACGTAGGTGAATCGTCCCTCTTCGTCAATCACGTACACTGCGTCGGTCAGTGCTTCAATGATCGTTTCGTACTCTTCTAATCCTCGCTTGCGGTTCTCGCGCTCGGTGACGTCCTGAAACTTTGAAAAGACCGACTGTACGTCCCCTTCTGCGTTGGTAACAACACGGTTGTGCCACTCACCGGTGAATACTTCGCCGTCCTTTCGGACGTTCCGATTGAGTGCGTGTTCTCCGCCATTGGCATTGAGGAGGCTCTCGACGACAGTGCCAATTTTGTCATGGTCATCGGCGGCGACAATCGTTTTCCATGGTTCGCCGCGTATCTCTTGCTCACCATGTCCAAGGATTTCTTCAGCCCGTGCGTTCAGCCGTTCGAATCGGAATGTGTTGTCCCACTGGACGGCCCCAAGTGGGGATTCCTCGAATAACAGCCCGAGTTCCTGCTGTCGTTGGCGAGTAGTCTGCTCGTGTTCGACGCGATTAAGCGCTGCTATGAGACTCCCTGCCAGTAGTTCTCCGAGCGCGGTGTCCTGTTGATCGAAGGCTGCTCGCTTCTCGGAGCCAGCGATCAGTACCCCATGGTCAGCAAGTGGCAGATACAAGTGACCAGCGAGATCAGTTCCGGTGTTGTGGCTGTCCGAATCTTGCTGTACATCTGCTATTACTGCTGGTTCGCCGTCGCGGTAGACTCGTCCCGCGATACTGTCCGTCACAGGAAGTGGTTGTATATTTCCGATGAGCGAGTTTAGATCATCCGTCTGTGCCACGGGAACCAGCTGAGTGTCGTCAGCTTCGGAGATGTGGATAGCATTTGCCTTGAAATTGAGGATATCACTGGCAGCCTCAACGCCAATATCAGCGACCTCTTGTCTGGTTTCTGCCTCTAGGAGTGCCTGTGTAGCCCGGTTCAGTTCGGTTAACTGTCGTTCACGTGTTTTTTTCTCAGTGATGTCGTTGACTGCCCCACGGAGCTTCGTTACCTGCTCTCCAGATTCCACGACTGGAGTGATCGTAACGTCCAAGAGACGCTCGTCGCTGCCGCCTGGATGGAGTCGCCACGTGTCTCGTAGTTTATCACCTGCTTCGAAACCCTTCTCGAGTGCCTGCTGAACTTCTTCGCGGTCATCCGGGTGGAACAATTCTATCGCCTCTTCAACAGGGATTTCAGTCAGGTTGGGACGCTCGATAATTCGACGGGCACCAACGGTCAGCAAGACCCTACCACTCTCTCTGTCGAATTCGAACCCGCCGGTGTTGCCCGCAAACTCTGTCAGGCGCATCAGTTCTTCCTGTCTGTCAGCGCGCTCGGCCTCACGTCGGGTGTTGACCGCGTTCCGAATTCGGTTGGTCAAGAGTTCGTACGTCTCTGAACCTGTTCCCTTCTGAAGATAGTCTGTTACATCGGCGGAGATCGCCTCACTGGCTACCTCTTCACTGCCCTTGCCGGTAAAGAGAATGAACGGGAGGTCTGGATTGTTCTCACGGACACCTTGTAAGAGTTCTAAGCCATCCATGCCGGGCATGTTGTAGTCCGAGACAATACAGTCGGGTAGGTGACTATCAACCCGTTCTAGAACCTCGTTACCGCTGTTTGCTGTCTCAACAGTGAATTTATCATCCTCACGTTCGAGAAACGTCGCAGTCAGGTCTGTAAGAGACGGCTCATCGTCAACGTGGAGAACCTGAATCTGTTGTTCCGAAACGAGAGTCATTACCTGTTACTTTGCCACCAGTTCTATAACACTTTCTGAGGATTATCATGTTTGATTTGTTCTTGTATAGCACATTGTTGATGGAGAGAGTTCTTGCGATTTCGAGATACACCACTTCTGTGAGATATCTCGTACCACAGTAGCTCTGCCGACTACCTACTGAGTGAGGTTTATAAAGGGAATCCGTGCCAACAACCTCCACAAGAAGAGTGGGAGTCAAGACGATTTTACGGGTCTGGCAATCAAAGCTAATAATTTTAGGGGTACAGTTATTTGTATCTTCACCACAGACTCTTTATGTCAGTCACAAAAACTGAAGCTGAACCCACCAAAGTGCTGGAGTTTGGCTTGGGCAACGGGACGTACTGTCTGGATATCGGGATCATCGACGAAATCGTTGACGCCGGCAAGCTCACGCGGATCCCTAATTCCCCTGACCACGTTGAAGGCGTAATGGACCTGCGAGGACGTACGACAACGATTGTTGATCCGAAGACACTCTTTTCGATCGACGAGAAAGGACCCCGCGAACGGATTGTGGTGTTCGACGACGACGAGACCGATGGGAGCGGTGCCGTCGGCTGGATGGTTGATGAACTGTTCCAAGTCCGCGACGTGGCTCCAGAAGACGTGGATCAAGCAACAACCGTTAATGGCGAAGGGGTTAATGGAATCGTCAAATCCGAAAACCGCTTCTTGATCTGGGTCACTACAGATATCGACGAGGTCGTGGACTTCGAAGCTCCCAATCTCGTGAGGGAGAAGGAGCAGGCCGACGAATAGTGGGTCGGCGGATCAGCATAATACAAGCTGGAGACTCCGACCTCAACCCCTGCGGGACCTACGGTCACGCTGCTGTCCCGGAACAGTACTTTCGCCTCGCTCGCCTGAGCTATAAGTCACAGAGTCTCTAATTTTGAAGCGAAGGAGCACTGCTGGGCCGGTTTCAACAACCGGATCAGCTCCCAAACAGTGTCAGATGCTCCCTCTCCCCTCGAAGTAGCCCGTGAACTCGTGAGAAATTCTTCACACCGCAAGAAGGCAAGCCATCAACGATCTTCTACAGATAAGCGGATTGTGTACCGGGCAAGGTGTTCAGGAAACGGGGGTTTTCTGAACAGTAAAATCAAATCTACAAGGCTCTTCCCGAACTCAATGAAACACTACTGTCCGCAAATTGATAGAATATTCTGTAATGAATACAGGGCGCGAATCCACCGCACGCTAATTCATACGAATACCGCAAGTATAAGAAGATTTATACTAACACATCACCTCTACTGCGCGATTATGAATTCACGACGACGTGATAGTCACGCAGACAGCATGCGACGTGCTACCACAAGCAGACGGGCGTTACTCACAGCAAGCGGCGCCGTCGCAATCGGCGCGCTAAGTGGCTGTCTGAGCCAAGTCGCGTCGTCAGTCACGAACACAGGGTCGTCGCCTGCGGCAGTGTTCGCAGGTGCGGATTGGAATGACGATGAAACGGAGGTCACACTCACGTCCGAAGACGAGATCTTTGGCGAACCGCACGTCGCTCGGTTGACTCCGACGCTTGCTGGGCGAGTTGAGTTGGAAGGGTGGGTAACTTCGACCGCGCTCACCGCGGCGAACTACAACAACTCTCGGAGTAACAAATCAAAAACCCGGGCTCCTGACGGGGATGAGGATGCCGATGGTGTTGACGACGACGTTCGCGGTGAGGACTACAACTCGCCCCGAAGTAATCGGAGTATCGCAGGCCCCAGCGATATCATCGACGACGATATCGACGAAGACGATGAGACGTTCCGGCGCGTCTCGCGGCTTGACGCACAGCTCGAAGAGGCGACGACTGCGGCTGCGACAGCAATTTCGAAGCGGAGTGCGCGGACAGGGCGGAATCCGGAGACGGAGAAAGAGATTACTGAGGCGTTAGGTGACATGGAAGCAGTGCTGGCCGAGATGCGGGCAGTGCTGGAGCGATGTTCAGACGAGTCCTGTGTCGCGGCACTGGCGAACGTCGCAGATAGGGAGACAGACGTTGTCCGAGCGCAAGAATACGCTCAGGACAACGAGTGGGAGGCTTTCGGTCTTGACAGTGGTGGTGACGGGAACGATATCCTCGTCGGAGATTACTTGCTTCCACCAGTCGGGTTTGACCCAGCAGGGTCGTTCAGTCCGGGAGAGCAGGCGGAGCTTTTCAGATATCTTGAGCAGAAGCCTGTTGTTGCGGAACGGTTCTCGGTGTGTTTGCCTGATGCTGAGGTTCCGGGTGGAAACGGCAGTATCGAGGACGCGGTGACGCCGGAGCGGCTCTTCGCCTACCTGACGGGTCGGTCCGATGGTGAGGGTAAGGTGTACTCGTGGGGGAATTCAGAGTATGCTGGCCCGGATGAGAGCGGTGATTGTGACGATGTCAGTTCCACTGTGTCCCCGGGTGCGGTGTGCGGGGAAACACCCCACTTCGTTGCGGAGATGACGGGGCCTGTGGCGACGGGCGGTGGACTCGTTGCTGAGCGCACTACTGACGGTCACGTTGTTGTGACGAACTCTCCACCGTCTGCTGACGCTGGTGTGTCTGTCGTGGTGTGCCCGGTTGAGGATAAGCCGTTCGAGCCGGACGGGTTGGATGCGTGGGCAAAGAAAATGGATGATGTGCCTGTTGAACTTGCTCAGCAGGGTCGATTGCTCAACCTGACAGTAGCGCAGGTGATGGTCCAGCCACCAGGGTGTCCGGAGTCGATTCCGGCCCTCATATACTTGAGTCGAGGGCTAAGCGACGGGCAGCTCATCTACTCAGGCGGGTGGATTATCGACGATGCTGCGTTGTACGAGAATTCGACGACGGTGTTATCGATGGCTGGGGCGGCGCAGGTGGTTGGTATTGAGTGCTGCTTCGATTACTCTGCTGACGCTGATAGAGATGGGCTCAGTGACTTAGTGACACGAGCAGGGCTGAGTGAGCGTGCTCGTCGGGGGGCGCGAATGGACTCAGGAACGGTCGATGAGTTGGTCAAAGCGAGAGTGTTCTCAGCGGACTCGTTTGACCCTGAGGATCCTGTGATGAGTGACTTTCTTCGGTCTCGGTCTGGAGGAGGCGGTGGTGGTCGGGTGGCCCTGACGCACGTGGCGGGGGATGCGCCGGTGTTACACTTGGTAGACGCTGCGAGTGCGTCGGATGATGTGAAATTCAAGGCGGGGGCTGAGCTCTCGAAGAGCGTGAACTGATTGTCTGTACGGCACCGTGGCATCCCATGTGGCGACCCGAGTTTTTCCGACGGTATCGCTGTGCTGTGTACATCCTCTGTATCTCGCACGCCGTTTTTATCAGATTCAGATGATTTCAGCAAGTCAATCGCAGTGTAACCAACATCTGCCGCAGCTACAATAGACTATGATGAACTTGATATCTGGTGATCGAGGATTGGTTTCTCGAATGAATTTTGTAGAGAATGTATAGCTTGTCAACCCTATAGATATTTTATCAAGCAGAGATTAGTTGAGCTAATGAGTGAGGATGATCGCGCTGTTACTCCTGTCATCGCAACAATTCTCATGGTCGCGGTTGTGGTCGTTTTAGCAACAACCATTTCTGTATACTTCTACGATCTTAGCAACACTATAGAACCAGCCCCAAACGCCGCATTTGAGCAACAACTGCTTGACGAAAGTGGTCCTAATGAGCGTCTTGAGGTTACCCTCACACATGGAGGTGGAATCCGTGCAAACCGGGTGCTGATCGTCGCAACAGAGCCAGTCGATATTGGTGGCCCAGATACGGACCCAAATGGTGGTTACGCAACGGTCGGTGAGAAATTGACAGAGGGGAATGATCAATCCGGTGTTGGCGAATACTGGACAGCAGGAGAGACGATAAAAATCGGTGGCGTTGGGGACCTGTCTGGGATCACAATTCGCATAGTCTGGAACCCAACAGAGGTGAAAAAAGATGGCGCAGGTGGAAGAGAACCAAGCGAAGTAATCGGCGAAAACGCTGCAGTAATTTGGGAACACACTGTTGAATAGGTGACTTATTGGCACCTGCGGATCCTGACGACGACCAATCGCACAATACAGGTGAAGGGCTCATCGGCCGGTGCGGACCTACCAAAGAGTAAGTAACCAGCCGACAGAGAATACGGCATATGAGCGACGGCGACTCGAAACCGGATGATCTCTCCTCCGAGTTTTTCCAGCAGATGGTCGAGGCAGTCGGCGTCGGCGTCGGGATATACGGACAAGACGGTCGGTATATCTACGTGAACGACTCTTACGCTGAGCTGTTCTCAGTCACGCCGGCCGATCTGGTCGGAGTAGCGATTTGGGAGGTCGCACCCGAAGTCGACCCCGATACGTTCGACGCGTACTGGGACTCATTCGCTGACGGTGACACACGGCAGGCGGAGACTGTCCATGAGTACAGTGGGAACCGCGTGCCCGTGGCGACGGTCACGACGCAGCGAACGATTGACGGGGTGCCGTACCACTTTGGGACGATCAAAGACATTACTGAACGCAAGGCGCAGGAGCGTGAAATTCAACAGCAGAACGAACGCCTGGAGAATTTTGCCGGGCTCGTCTCACACGACCTTCGGAATCCGCTCAACGTCGCGCAGGGCTATGTCGATATGCTACAGGCAGACATCGATCGCAATGAGCTAACTCTTGTTGACAACGCTCTTGGGCGGATGGATTCGCTGGTGTCTGAGCTGTTACAACTCGCACGGACGAACACACCAGTCGGGGAGACAGACTCAGTGTCGTTGTTCGACACCGTCACGAAAGCTTGGGACTCAGTCGCAACGATCGACGCCGACCTGCGGTTGGCAGGCTCCGATACGCAGATACTTGCGGATGAGTCCCGATTACGGGAATTGTTCGAGAACTTATTCCGAAATGCTATCGAACACGCCGGGGCAGATGTAGAGGTAACCGTCAAAGCACAGTCAGACGGCTTCTCAGTCGCCGATGATGGACCTGGAATTCCACCCGAAGAGCGTGATCGAGTTTTTGAGACCGGGTTCACGACGAATCCGGACGGGACGGGATTTGGGTTGAATATCGTCCAGCAGATTGTTACCGGCCACGATTGGGAGATACAGGTTACGGAGAGTATCTCGGGGGGCGCACGATTTGTGATTACCGGCCTCAAGACGGTGGATTAGTACGTAGTGCTACATGCGCGACTCGTCTCTTTCACGGTGTTCGGAACGGGATCCGAATCGCCAGAGTTCAGTCCGATCAATTCGCAAGCGCATCCTCTCAGCTAATTCAGGAATTAGATAGAGGAAATAACGCAGTCTCCGTGCTGACTACATCCTCTGTATCTTGCACGCCGTTTCTATCAGATTTGGACAATTTCATCAAATCTAGCACGGTGTAGCCAATGTTCGCCGCGGCTACAACAGATTATGAAGAACTCCGTATTTGGTAACTGAGAATCGGCTTCTCAAACGAATATTGTAGTCGAATACCGGATTCTACTACCCCAAATCGAGGGCCACTACTGCGACCAACAATCTGCTTCCTATGAGCGTACTCGAAACGGATAGTTAGCTCTATCCCGTAACCGGCAAACTAGTCCAATCCTCAGATATCATATCTATTAAGTACATATCGATAAAATTACAAAATATGACCAAACAATACATTTCCACTCAGATGATTCCCGAACGAGACGAGCCAGCATTGTATATCAATCCTCGCTCTGAACAAATCGCAGCCTTCGCAGAGGAAGCAGTAACGGTTGAGGACCAGCCCAAGGTCCGGCTGCTCGCAGACTCAGATGAAATCAAAGACGCCCTCTACAGCTTCCTCACGGCCTCAAAGATTGCCGAACTCATCCACCGGGAGCAACTCAGCCTCCGAACACTCACGGAGCCAGTTCAGAATACCATCTTCACAACCGAGTCTGAGGCTGTAGTTCCTGTGATGGACAAGCACAGTATTTCGAGCTCGGACCCCGAGCTGGTCTCATCAGTCTACGGTGAGTTCGACTCCAGATTCGAGGCTGCCGAGCAGTATCACCTCCGGACACCTGCCCTCTCAGTAGTGAAACATACGCTCCGAGAAGAGATCGGCGACGATATCGCAGCCGAGCTCGACGAAGTCCTCGCACACGCTGAAGAGATTTCCAACAGCAACGAATACCTCAGTATCGTCGAGATCATGCTCATCCTCGCAGCCCGCAACGAGGTCCTTCTCTACGACGTCTCGAAATGGGGAGAGGATACGGGTATCGCTTCGAAAGCGACCTTCTCACGGGCCAAATCAGCACTCGAAGATGCTGGCCTCATCGAGACTGAAAAAGTCCCACTAGACATCGGTCGTCCCCGACTTCGGCTTATCGCAACCGACGAGCTCGCGACAGCAGACCTGAAAACACTCTCCACCGAGATCCGGTCTCCGCTGTAGCATCCGCCCCACGATAGCCACCGACTATCGAGACGGATATACGGTACTTCTCCGACTCAAGTGTGAGATGAAGCAGTCAAAATCACTGTATAGAGGGTGTGAAACGTATTCTATAACACGCAGTCGCCAAATCAATAGTATTTCAAAACTCGAATACGAAAATTGCGACATGTACGATCTCACTGGCTTTCAACGCGATCTGCTATACGTAGTTGCCGGACTTGACGACCCCCACGGACTCGCGATCAAAAACGAGCTCGAGGACTACTACGAAAAGGAAATCCATCATGGTCGGCTCTATCCCAACCTCGACACGCTCGTTGAGAAGGGACTCATCGAAAAAAGTCAGCGGGACCGACGGACCAACGAGTACAGCACTACTCGCCGGGGCACTAGAGAAATCGAAGCTCGGACTGAATGGGAAGCCGGGTATATTGACCACGACGATTGATCGAACCGCTGCGTTCGAGGACTGTTTGACTCTAGTATTTGGCCCTCTTCTCGCGTGAGCTCCACATAGCATCACTAGACATCGTAGAAAGAGTATTTTGGATTAATATTATGGTTAAGGTTAAGATTAACCCATATCGTTCCAATTGCCGAGCTATACTTGGGATCTGTTCGAGAAGGGCATCAGCCGGGCAGTAGCTCAGACAGGTAACGGACAGTTTTCTAGGTCTCGTCGATGACGACACCGACGACGAGTAGTACCGCATTAGCCACGCTCGATGTTGCCGTCATGGATGCTATCTGTTTCTTTGCTCTTGTTAGGTTTTTCCCTAACACTTATCGGAACAGGGTGCGTCGACACGTGTGTGGATGAGCGATGATGTCACCGTACTCGAAGACGAAACTGAAGCCTACGCCGATGGCACCGTTGCGCGGGTACGCGTGCTTTCGGTCCCGATCTCAGACCGGTTCGAGGACGGGATCAAGTACGCCTACCACTACGGCGAAGCCGGCGCAGATGATCCGATCATCCGGTTCGACAACCACCACGGCGTCCACGAACTCCACCTCGGCGGTGAGACCTTCGAGATCGACTACCCCGGCCTTGCGGAGATCTTCCGCGCCTGGCGGGCGGCGCTCCCAGAAGAGAAGCGCGACGATTGGTAGCCCGTTCAACTACGGTGACTGACGTACAGACCCGCGACCAATCACAACCGACCATCTCACGCCCCACCACCCATGACCAAGACACTCCACGTTCAGATCAAGTCCGCCGACCGTAGTGACCTCGAAGAGCGTCTCGAAGCGATCGACGCTGGCGAGGACGTTGACCCCAGTGAGCCGACGCTGTCGATCGAGAACCTCGAAACGTTCGGCCGCGTTTTCCGCTCGACCAACCTCGAGCTCTTGGAGGCGATCGTCGAACACAAGCCGGAGAGCATCCGCGAGCTTGCACGCCTCGTTGACCGGAACCCGCCAGAGGTCCTCGAGAACGTGAACGAGCTCGCCGACTACGGCCTCGTCGAATTCGAGAAAAATGGCCGAGCAAAGCGCCCAATTGTGTGGTACGACGAGATCAACGCGGACCTCCCGCTCACGACTAAGTCCGGACAGGGCCCGAAGGCGAACGCCTGACCCAACGAGGGCACACAATGGGCGATGACGTCGATCCCGAGGATCCGCGCCCCGATGCCCACTACCACGTCGACCGCGACGCAGAGTGGTACTACGTCGACGACGACCTCGCGGGGACGATTGCCCTCGGGCCAGCGACCGACGGCGAGCCCGGTGACGACTGGGTGCTTACGCTCTCGGCCGCGACATCGGACGAGGATCCCGATCCGGCCGAGCGTGTCGCCGTTCGCCTCACGCCGTGGGCGCTCCACGAGCTCTACCTCGAGGCGCGGAATCTCTCACCAGACGCTCGTCAGGCAGGTCACACCGCCGAGTGTGGGCTCTGCGGCGAGCAGGTTCCACTCGACCGGGCGTGGCCGGACAACCGCAAGCGGCCGTGTCACCCAGACTGCTACGCCGACGCGTTCGGTGCGCCGCCTTGGTACGATGGACATTAGCTTGGTGTCGCTAGAGCGTCAAAGATGAGCGGGAACAAGCTTCTCATCGCCGCTGGTGCGACTGTGATCTGGGTCATCTCGGGGGTACTCTTGTTTGAGGTGGCGAGTTTGGCGTCGGCCTTCGAACTCGCAGTTTCTGGTCCGATCTTGGACCTCACATCGTTGCTTGATGCGTGGCTACTAGCTGGAGTTATTCTCGGTATCGTTGACGTCGCCCTCCTCTGGGACATGGCCACTGGGTGGTGACCACGAAACACCGACACCGCTCTAGTACCCGGCTAGCAGCCGTTTGTCCGGAAGAAGCTGTCAGACTAATCTTAAGATTAAGATTAAGATTAATTCGTTTAACTGAAATACTCTCTTAAGGCGTGAATACAAATGCCAGTATCTACAAATCAGTTATCTAAGAACAATCTCTAGGAGCCTCCATACAGTCCGACACAACTGCCACAAGATATTAGTTCTCGGTTCACGTATCATGAATTACGATGGTGGTAACAAACGCCCCGGCTGCGAACGAGAACGGCTCGAAAGAGGGCACCGCACGCTCCTTTATCGCAGCCTCAGAGATACTGGTGAATCCCGACATCGCCAGAGTCTATACTGACATCCTGCTGAATCAGCCTACTACGAACAGTAGTATCGAGCGTAGACTCGATCTTGCCGGAAGTACAACCTCAATGCGGGTTGGAAAGCTCAAAAACTTAGACATTGTCGAGGATGTCAGTAGCGGGAAAGAGAGCCAGCTCCGGACTGATTCACTATTTCTCCCCGTTGGGGAGGGAGAGACGCGGATACTGTTTGACCCGCTTACGATCGCCGCTTACGGTGCAAGCGGCGAGGTCAGTGAGATCGAACTCTTCGTTGATCGGCACGGCAAGGCGAAGCTGCTGATGGCAGTTGAGCAGACACGGGCATACCTCAGTGGCGAGGTGACTCGTCGTGGAGCAGCAGACCGCCTCAATGTTGATGAGATCGAGGCTATCAGCATCACGCAGGCGCTGGAGCCGATTATTGCCCTATTTGTCAAAGCAGGGCTCATCGATGATTCCTTCGAACACGACGTACATGATCGGAAGATTCGAAACACTCCGTACGTGTTTGAGCAGGAATGAGCGATCGACCGAAATTAGTTGACTCTTCACCCCTCTACCCGCTCCCGGATGCACTCCTCGTTGACTCGAGCGTCTTGGGTGGAATCGGGCGATCTACTCCAGAACGGCGACAGCTAATCAACTACATTCAGTCGAATGATAAGCAGTTGTACGTCTCCACTGGAGTAGTCAAGGAGTTGGACAAGGAATGGGCTGGTCCCTACGGTGTCAACGATTGGCTTGATCCAATACGTAACGAGGACTGGATTGTTGCCCTTCCAGAGCCGGATTACGGTGCGCGAATCCGTGACGGCCCGACCGTGAGCGAGATGGTTGACGAAGCACACGGAGAATTAGCCAAGCTCGAACAGGAGCGAGAAGATGAACTCCCGAAAACGGACGCCAAATTCGCCGGTAATCTTGTTCAAATCCGGGTGTCTGAGGGTCACAATTCCGTGGGGCTGATCATCGACGACAGGAACGCAGAGCGCGCACTATCCCAAGTAGTCAGTGAGACGGAGTACGAGCAATTCTTCCGGATACTGAGGGGGCCAGAGGTATTAGAAGAGATACATTAACACCCTTGTTGCTCTGCTGCCCTTCCGTTTCTGATAGTCCGTTGGATCTTCCACCGTGAGATCGTCCCGCGGTCGACCTTTCGGTACAGTTCGACAGAGAATCATAACGTTCCCTTCCCCGTTGGGGCTGCCCTCCTTGCGCGGTTATGAGATGAGATCCGTTAAGTTAACGACCTCACCATACCACCACTCCGCATAATCTCGGAGGATAGATTTGATGCGTGCCTTCTATTTTCTACTTAAGTATCTGGAATAATATACTCACTCTAGCTTCTCTTTCTGTTTTTCATTAAATCCGCAGAATGTGTTAGGACTAGGTGAAAACAAGATCGAAACTGTATCGCCGTTGAGGGCTTCTGAAACACACATTTGGAAGAGAAGTAAGGCAGCAGATGTCGTAGGAGGTTGATCTATGCTGTCGACGGCGAAAAATGATTTTTCCGCCTTTTGTGATATCTTGGTCCGGACACAGTTATGCGATCCAACAGAGCAAAACAATCCTTGATCGATACTGTCCAATTCGAACCTACTCAAGCAAAAGTCAACTACTCACTGTGCCTATTCATCCTCGGTATCTGTTGCGGCCAAAATCTCAGGATACCGGTTCCGTATCGTCATCTCGCTTACGTCCGTAGCATGAGCGATATCTGCTTGTCGGAGAGACTCATCGCACTGTTTGGCAGCCGCGTACAGTGCCCCTGCGGCGATGCCTACCGGATGTTTCCCGCTGTGAACACCGTTTTCAACCGCTATTCCGGCGAGACGTCGTGCCTCTCGCTCTGTCGCGTCCGTACACTCCACGTCCGACGCAATCCGCCCGATGAACGAACGAGGATCTGTTGGTGGAATTTCTAACCCGAGTTCACGTGAGACGTGTCGATATGCCCGCTCAACGCGAATTTGTTCGACGCGGCTCACTGTTGAAACCTCGTCGATAGAGCGCGGGACGTCATCCATGCGACTCGCCGCGTACAGCACCGCAGTGGCGACGCTTTCAACGGCTCGACCCGGAAGGAGTCCGTCCGCAAGTGCGCGACGGTAGATGACGCCTGCCGTCTCTCGGGTGCTTTCGGGCACGCCGAGCGCGGAAGCCATGCGGTCGATCTCACCGAGCGCATGCATGAGATTCCTATCCGCCGATGAGCGTCGTCGGAAGCGCTCATCCCATCGTCGAAGGCGACGCATCTGTTGTCGCCGTTCTCCCGACAGCGCGTTCCCCTTCGCGTCGGTGTCTTGCCACCCGATCACCGTCGATAACCCCTTATCGTGTAAGAGGTTCGTGCTCGATGGCCCGACGCGAGAGTCCTGATCGCCGGTGCCGTCCGGCGTGTACAGTTTGATGTTCGTATCAAGCGTCGCGTCTGAAACGACGAGTCCACAGTCGTCACAGACCGCATCAACGTCATCATCGGCTCGACGAAGTCGTCCGTGACACTCCGGACACGTAGTCTGACTGTGCCGTTCGTCCTCATTCTCCTCCGAAACGGAGTCGGTAACAGACTGACAATCGCCGGCTGCGCTTGACGAGGGCGCATCAGTACCGCTTTTGCGGGAAACTGTGTCCGGTCGCTCTTCGTTAGTGCGCTTGTTCATCAAGTCGAATCACCTCTCGTGACCGGGGCAGAACAGACGCGTTCGACTGTGTGCCTGGCCAGTACCGTTCATTGTGGGCTCTGAGCCGGCGTCGAGTCGCTGATCCTGATACCGTGCGCGGTGACTCTCGTAGCAACGGCAGATGGAACTGACCACACTGTCTCGGTGGGTACTGTCACTCCGTCGATCGCGAGACAGACGAGTTTCCCTCGTCCCCGCCGCGCCGCAATGACAAATTCAAACCGGCGTGATCGGTTGTCAGTCGCCGTCACGTGGACCGTTGAGAGCCCGTTCGCGCTCTCCCATGTTGTCGTGTCGACGACGCTGAGGTCGCCTGCAGGAGTGACAGCGGTCGAGCCGCAGGCTGGACAGGACCCTTCGTGCGGGGCCGTTCCGAGGTACCCGTAATCGGTCTCACACGCAAAGCAGTGTTCCATGGTCTGAGACTAGTATCGATCCACGATCGTCTCTGCGATGTGTGCCCGACCGGAACATGCTGGACAGGCAACTACGTCACCACCGTCTAACCCGAACACGGTCACAAACTGTTGTGAGACGTGTGCTCCGCAGTGGGCGCACTCCGGCATCAGATCACCCCAGCGAACCCTCCATCTCGAGCTCGACGAGCCGGTTGAGCTCGACGGCGTACTCGATCGGCAGCTCCTCCGTGATGGGCTCGATGAAGCCCGAAACGATCATCTGTTTGGCGTCGTCGTCGTCGAGACCGCGCGACTGGAGGTAGAAGATGTCCTCGTCGCCGATCTTCCCAACGGTGGCCTCGTGGGCGACGTCAACCTTCGACTCGTTGATCTCCATGTACGGCATCGTGTCCGACGTCGACTCGTTGTCGAACATCAGCGCGTCACACTCCACGGCGGTTGAGGAGTTCTCGGCGCCGTCCGCGATGTGGACGAGGCCCCGGTAGTTGGTGCGGCCGCCGTCCTTCGCGATCGACTTCGACTCGACCGTGGACTTGGTGTCCGGCGCGTTGTGGTACACCTTCGCGCCGGTGTCGATGTCCTGGCCCTCGCCCGCGAAGGCGATGGTGATGTGGTTGTCGGAGGCGCCGCGGCCCTTCAGGATCGTCGAGGGGTACAGCATCGTCGCCTTCGACCCCATCGAGCCGGAGATCCACTCCATGCGCCCGCCCTTGTCGGCGATGGCGCGCTTGGTGTTCAGGTTGTACGTGTTCTTCGACCAGTTCTGCACGGTCGAGTACTGAACGTGTGCGTCCTCGTCGACGAACACTTCGACGCCGCCGCAGTGGAGGTTGAACTTCGAGTACTTCGGGGCGGAACAGCCCTCGATGTAGTGAACTTCCGAGCCCTCCTCGGCGATGATGAGCGTGTGCTCGAACTGACCCATCCCCTCGGAGTTCATCCGGAAGTACGCCTGGACCGGCATGTCGACGGTGGTGTTTTCGGGGACGTAGACGAACGAGCCGCCCGACCAGATGGCGCCGTGAAGAGCGGCAAACTTGTTGTCGCTCGGGGGGACGCACTTCGTCATGAAGTGCTCGCGGACGAGCTCCTCGTGTTCTTGGACGGCCTCATCCATATTACAGAAGATGACGCCCTTCTCCTCCCAGCGCTCCTGCATGTTCTGGTAGACGACTTCCGACTCGTACTGGGCGCCGACACCGGAGAGCGCGTTCTTCTCGGCCTCCGGGATGCCCAGCTTGTCGAAGGTGTCCTTGATGTCGTCCGGGAGTTCCGTCCAGTCGTCGACGCCGGCACGAACGTCGACGTCCGGCCGAATGTAGGGAACGATCTCGTCGACGTCGACCTCACTCAGGTCCGGCTGGCCGGGCCAGTCGGTGGGCATCGGCATCTCTTGAAACTGTTCGAGTGCTCGCAGGCGCCGCTCCAGCATCCACTCGGGTTCGTCTTTGTCCTCCGAGATGACGCGGACCGTCTCCTCGGTGAGACCCTTCTCGCTTTTGAAGGCGGACTTCTCCTCCTTCTTGAACTCGAATCGGGCCTCAGTGTTCGTCTCTTTGAGATCGTCTTGTTTTGAACTCATCAAAGTATTCTTCAGAGACTACGAATATAAGTGTGGTGCGTTAGAACACTCGTTAGTAACTTATAGTGGTTTCTTTAACGAAAATGAATAACTTTGTGTAGTTTAATTCGGTTTCTCTACTCGGTAGAATTTAATATGTGGCGAGAGGACCATTCGGTAGAAACAGGGTCACCGTCACTCGTTAGCGAGAATGACTTGACAGCACTCGATCGCTGCTTCGATGTGGCGGTCGGCGACCACGTCGCCCGTTTCGTCAGCCGACTCAAGTAGTGTGGCAACTTGGCGGACCCGTTTCCGTCTGGTTTGCGTGTCAAGATCGTCACTAGTAGCATCGCGGGCGACGGCTTCAGCTTCTCCGAGCCATCGGTTTGTCGCTGGCGGTACCGGGCGATCTGCGGTCGCAGTTAGGTGAGTCGCTAGTGCGTCGACCGCAGCCCGCGGCTCGGTTGGGATGTCGATCTCGTCCATCATTGTTGGTATGTTAGCGCCCACTCTGAAGAATTGTTGCGCCAAGCCACACGCCAGATGCTTTCGGACGTCTCCAGCCGAGTGCGACCTCTTGTTAGCGTATAGTAGCACGTCCTCGGTATCTGTCCGGACTTGTTCGAGAGACACACCAGACGACACAAACCCGTACGCAACCGAGGATGACTATGGTCGAGTCACTCCTCCGAATTGACGTCGTCCTCTTCGTTCTCATCGGCGTGCTCGGCGGCGCACACTGTATCGGGATGTGTGGGCCGTTAGTGACGATGTACTCGAAACAAATGACGCCGCAGCCCGATGGCGGGGCGGTGACAGCCAACGACGGGCGTCCCGGTCATCTCACGACCTACGAGGTTCGCCAGCACTTCCTGTTCAACGTCGGCCGAGCGACGACATACGCAATTCTCGGGACTCTCTTCGGCGCGCTCGGAAGCGTCGTGTTCGTCACCGCTGACCAGCTGACACCGATCGCCGACCTCCTGCGAGGTGTTGTCGGTCTTGCCGTCGGAGGGTTCATTGTGGCGACCGGCGTTCGATATGTGATTGGAGGAAGCGGAGGCGATATTCGAATCCCCGGCGTCCAGCGCGTTACGTCGTGGCTCGCGACGAGAGTCCATCGGCACGTGAACAGCCCGAGTATTGTTGGGCTCGGCGCCGTTCATGCGTTTCTTCCCTGCCCGATGCTGTATCCCGCGTATCTGTTCGCCCTCGCGAGTGGCTCTCCGACTACCGGGGGAATCGCTCTCGGTGCCCTCGGTATCGGGACGATTCCAGCCGTCTTCCTCTATGGGACGATTATCCAGTCGATCGACGTTGCCCACCGTCGACGCGTTCATCGGCTGCTCGGCGTGGTGTTCGTCGTGCTGGGGTACGTGCTGTTCGCGCACGGATTGATGGCACTCGGAGTTCACCTCCCACATCCGATGTTCCCGCATTACCAGCCCCTCGGGGGCGCGATGGGGCACTGACCGAGCACTGGACTTTTTTGGCTCGATATCGGCGACGGGCCCCAATCAACAACTACGATGCGGAAAACGACGGTAGCTGGCCTCCCGGAACGCAAGAACTGTCACGCGGTGGCAACTCGTCCGAGGTCGTCGACGAGCCGTTCGATGTCGGTTTGCGGGCCCCGTGGGTACGCCCGCTCGATGATCCCTTGCTTATTGGCGAGGATGATAAGCCCGTAGTGCGGGAAGCGATACTCTAAATTCTCGATGTCATCTGCCGGTTGCTTCTCGATCTTCAGACCGAAGTGCTCGTCGTGTATCTCTTGGGCCCGCTCGTAGGTCTCTGGGCGGAGGAAGTGCCAGTTCCCCGCGTCGAGGTCGACCCCCTGCTGGCCGGCGTACTCGCGGAGGGCCTCGGCGGTGTCGCGCTCGGGATCGAACGTGATGGGGAGAAACGCGACTTGGTCGCCGTATCCCTCCTCGGTGGCGGCCTCCTGTCCACGACGGAGCCGGAGAATGAGTGCGGGACACACCCCGTCCGGACAGTTGGTGTAAAATGACGTCCACAGCACCGCGCGCTCGCCCTCGAACTGGGCCGTCGATATCTCCTCGCCGTGGATCGGGTCGGGGACGGTGAACTCGGGCATGTTGTCACCGTAGCTCGGGAATGATGCCTCGCTGAGGTCTCGCTCCGGCGGTCCGAGAACGGTTCCTTCGGCGCCACTACTGCCAAGGACACCAAGACAACCGGCAGTGCCGGCGGTGACTCCCGCGACCCCGGCCGTTTTACAGAAACTCCGTCGGTCCATACGTTCGCGTATCGGTCCCGCGGTCTTGAGGTATCTGGTGTGACCTTCGAACGCGCCACTTGCGTCCGATCCGGGCGGGTCCAGCCAGTCAGCTCCTTATTCAAAGAGGCTGTCGACGCTTCGAATGAACCGGTCGACGAGCCGGTCTGGCAGCGAGGGCGACACCACCTCAAGCAACTCAGCCGTGCGGTCCGGGCGGGTCAGCGTGATCGTCATCGGGCGGTCGTCGGATTTCGTGACGATTCCAGCGTCGCTGAGGGTCGAGACGTGCCACGAGACCGTGCTCCGCGTGAGATCCAATTCTGTGGTTAGTGTTTCCGGGCGAAGAGGACCGTCCGCATGGAGCCGCAGTACGATCTCGCGGGCGGTCTCACGTCGAAGGAACGCGAGCGCGCGTCGTTCCCACGGGCCGAAGGTGGGATCGAAGTAGTGAGCCCGACCAGCGATCCGCTCGACCATCAACTCCCCGTCGTTCACTAGTCGTCGGAGATGATACTGCGCCTGTCCGGTGGCGATGCCCAGATCGCGTGTCACCTGGTTGAAGTGGACACCAGGCGTCTCGCGGACGTGTCGTCGCACCCGACCTCTGGTCGTCGCCATCGTGAGTATTCGCCTGTAATCGGCTGAGAGATAAAACCTGTCGGGGGCTTTCCTCCCATGAGAACGTTTTGCCCCGTGTCTTCTTATCACTCCCAACGCATACTGGCCAGTGTCGTGATCGCGTCGCTCATCGTTCGGGCCGTCTTCTCGGCTTTCGTGCCATTGACCGTTCAGGGGTCGCCCGTACTGCTGACCGTCATCGCGTGTGCCGGAATCGGAACCAGCGCGCTCTTCGTCGTGAGCCTCGTCGCGTATCGACGCCGCCAGACCGGCCAGTACCGACTGATCAGCGCCGCGGTTGGGGTGCTTGTTCTACGGTCACTGATTGGCGCTGGGACTGTTCTGGGAGCTGTTCCGATGCCGGTTCACCACTTCGTCGAACACAGCTTTGACTTCCTGATCGCTGCGATGATCCTCTACGCCGTGTACGCTCACGCCCCGGGTTCGCTTGGTGAGGATGTCACAAGCGACTAGCTTGGTTGAGTCCTAGCCAGCTCGATCCCAGTACATACCAATCAGCGCCAGACATCGTCCACTCCAGACCGATCTGTACGCTCGTTGATCCGGAGCGAACGCCTCCTGTGAGTGGTTTATGTCCTCTGGCAAACGCCGTTCGACAGTCACACCAGAACCGTATTGACTCTATATGAAGAACTATAGCTATGAAATCTGAACCTGACTCGCATTTGGTATCGCGTCGACAGGTCGTTCATACAGTCGGCTTGGGAGCCGTAATTGGGACGGCTGGCTGCGTTGGGGGATCCCCTGGATCAAGCTCTGAACCGGTGGATTTGTCGGGTCAAAAGACTGATTACCAAGGTGGAATGGTCATTGGAGACCATGGAGGCCCTAATGGGCAGGTGTTCTACGCCGATACAGAACCCGAGCCCAGACAGGGCCCCGTCCAAGGCTCCGAAGGAACTGAGAACCTTGCTTGGTTTCACACGCTCGCACATGGCCTCTTCCCGTACCATCTTAACCTGGTAGCTGACGGCGCGGAGGCGACCGCGGTATACGTCACGGACTACTCCCGTGTTGATTGGGAGATCCCTGAAGACACTGAGCGAAAGAAGATGCCAGCACCGACCGCCCCCGATACATTCGCCGATGCCACGGGCCTCACATACGTCATCGAATCGGATGTAATGGGTGGAATGGGGCCAGATCTCATGCCGTTCTCGGAACCCAGCGAAGCTGAATCGTTCGCTGATAATTACGGCGGACGGACGATCGGGTACGACGACATCGATCGGTCACTCGTTGATGGAATCCAGATGACTGGGATAAACTAATTGACTTTTCTCATAGTGGAGATAATGAGAACCACACAGGTTCTACTCAAAGAATCTGACACGGTTGATCAGGAGCTAGAAGCCTTTTGTCCGGCAAAATCGTAGCTATTACACACGCGATGGCAACCTCAGAAAACGAATCGAAAGAATGGTCAACTGCGGGACGCCGCAAGGAGCGGCTCGGTTTCAGTATCGACACGGCTCGGACAGCAGTCCACACGGCGATACGCATCTTAGAACGATCAAACAGTTTGCGCCAGGGGAACTGATCGATGGATTCGATAGAGTGGCCGATCGGCTGCTTTCGGTTATCGAATCCGAAGCATCGTTCCGTCGGCCGGTGACAGCTGCGATCGACATCACGACTATCCCCTATTACGGGGATGTCGAAGGGATGTCGATGGTCAGCGGTACGAAGGATAGAGACAGTCGGGCCTTCAAGTTCGCAACGCTCTCGATCATCGGACAGAATATCCCGCTCGTTCTTGCCGTGGAACCGGTTCGAGAAAGTTCTGGATGGGACGACAACCCGTCGAATCAGATCCATCGTACTGTTCGGCGACTCGTTCGACGAGCGAAAAGACACGTTCCGATCGAGACAGTACTCTGTGACCGAGAGTTCGATTCGATACAAGTGTTCCAGACGCTCTCAAACCTCGATGTGAATTACCTCATTCCCAAGCGGATCTCCAGCTCTGAACGGGATATACTCAAACAAATGGAGGAAGACGACCAAGAGGTGGCTGTTGAGTCGGCTTCTGTCCATGTGGAATCTGGATCGCATCCAATGCGGCTCCTGTACGTGCCGTCGACGAGTGGAGAGGGAACGGCCGTCTTCGCGACGAATCTTCGAATCGGTCCCGAGGAAGCCGAGACATTCTGTCAGCGCTACAGCCGCCGGTGGCAGATCGAGAGTGGGTACAAATCGATCAAAGGTGATTTTCTCGCGAAGACCTCCTCGAAAGACTACCGTGTTCGCCTGTTCTACTTCGTGTTCGCGGTCCTCTTGTACAATATCTGGCGGCTGACCGACTTCCTGCTGAAAGCAGGTGTCGACGGGGAAATGGACTACGCGCCTGTGATTGCTGCGGGTGAGTGTGTTGAGCTCGTTGCCTCGGCGTTGATCCCGCACGACTAATCGGCTGAGCTCTCGCTGGGTCCGCCGCTCAAGAGTGACAACCGTATTCAGCAGCGCTAAAATCCACACAATTTCGTACGCTCGTCCGGTAGTTCGAGAGTAAGGATTCAAAATCGATCCCCGACTGCTGAGAATCACCACGACTTGATGGCGATTCGATCCAAAACTAGCCTATCCTCCGAAACTGTGAACTTCCACACTGCGACATTTTGTATAGCGATATGTAATTTATAGCATGGGGGATCTAGCCCATTTGTCCGTAATCAGCCGCTAGACGGGTGATCGGGGCAATATTGGAAATTTTTCTATCCACTTTGGATTAGTCGAGTAGTCACAAGTAGATTTTTGAGGGTCGCCGCCGTCGGTGAAGCTGAATCAATGGCACCGCCAGCTGACGGCCCTCAATCCGGGGAAATAACCGGTGAAACACCACTCGACGATCCATTGCCTGATTTTCTCGACGCCAAGGCGAAGACGATCGGCGAGACTGATTCGGCTGGAGAGGAGGCCCAGCGCTCAGGGAACTACGTTCAAGCGCTCGAACGCGTCGTCCCGGACTGGATTGAATGGATGGACAGTCGCGGGGTTACCACTCTGGAGGCGCTCGATAGCCGACATCTCGCCCGATACGCTGGCCATCTTGCCCGGCGCGTGAATGCTCGACGGGCGAACGGTGATGCCGAGGGGATCACACCCGCTACCGCGTGGAACTACTACTCGCTCGTCTCTGCGTACCTCCATTATTGCCAGCAGTGGGAGTACATCGCAGAGAATCCGGCAGACACCGACCGGGCGAAAGACGAAATGCCTGACCGTCCCACGACGGATTCTGGGCAACAACAGTTCTGGTCTCAGCAACAGCGTGAGACCATTGTCTCGTACGTCGACGAGCGAGCACACGACGCCATTGATGCGGATCCCCGGAGTCGAGAGGCACTCACAGCTGCCCGTGATCGGGCGCTTGTCTACGTACTCGGATTTTCAGGTGTCCGTGGCGCTGAGGTTCTGGCTGCCAGTCGCGATGACCGGCGGACAGGGATTACGTGGGCAGACATCGATACTGACCAGGAAATCCTGACAGTGCTTGGAAAAAGCCAGAAAGTCGAGAAGGCACCATTGACTGACCGTCCTGTCGGGGCTCTCAACCGTTGGCAGACGCTCTTAGACCCGCCTGCTGAGACGTGGCCCGTGTTCCCTTCGTTCCATCTCGCCTCATTGCGAGAGGCCGCACGGAGCCAGCTTCAGGACCGCGGAGTCGATCCTGAGACGATTGATACAGTCACCGGCCTCAGCACAGCTGATCTCGTCGATGTCTTCCGCGAGCGAGACCTTACGCCACCGGCGCTAACCACTGAGGGCGGCCGGTACACGCTCAAGAAGCTCTCTCAAGAAGCTGCTGTGGATTGTTCAGCCGATTCAAAAGATTATCTGACGCTCCATGGCGCCCGCCGCGGTGTTGGGGAGGCATACTACGACGAGGCAGGATTCAGTGACGCACAACGCGTCCTCCGCCACGAGGATCCATCGACGACGTCGAAGATGTACGCCCACAAGGAAGCCAGCGAACTGTCCGATGTCGGCAGCGAGATCTTCTCATCAGAAGAGTAGCGTTCGTCCTGCCGTCTAGCGATCAGCGGGAGGATGGATAAACCACTTACTGCGATATCATTCCAGATTGTACCCCCACTCTTGGAGGACGTCAACGACATCGTCTGTGTGTTGAAGTCCGACCAATAACGCTGCTTCCCGGAGATCGGCTTTTCGAACGCTCTCTCCAAGCCGGGCCTCGATGAGGGATTTCTGTTTCCGCTGGACGTTCATCGTCTCTTCTTGGAGGTGAAGCTGGACCGTCTGGTCGCGGCCGTCAGTGATGCTATTTCGCCGGAGAACCCAGGGGATCTCTCTCGCTGAAGTGCTGTTCGTACCGCTTTCAACTGTATCGTCAGCTCCGGTCTCGATCTCCACTTCGGTGGATCGCTCCTCCGGGCTGCCGGCCTCATTATCTACGGTCTCCTCCTCGAACTCAGGCCCGCCGTCATCACTTTCTTCTTCCTCATCGTCCCATCCGTTGACAGTGCCTTCTTTGAATCCCCCCATCAGACAGTCACCTCCTCAGGATCATCCAATGCGCCCGGTTCAGGCGGTGATGGCGCAGTAATTCCGCCCTGCGTCTCAAGGAACCGAGCAATTTGGTCGAACTTGGCCAGTGTCTCAACCTCGTAATCTCGACGCCGACTCCGGTGCGTTCGTACGAATTCGAACGCACTACACTGGTGTCGCCAACAGCCTTCCATCATCGATGTCCGATCGCCGATAACCTCAGGCACCTCGAACGGCACCTCTTCGACGATCTCGTTCTGGTCTTTCGTCCCCTTGAACTCAATCGGGACCGCACCAAGGACGCCGACGTCAATATTCAATTCGTTCGCGAAGTTCGTCGCCAGCTCTTCTAGGCCCTCAACAGATGCTTCTCCCTTCGCCGACGGCTCAAAGGGAATGAGGAGGTTTCGCGTCGCGTAAATTGCGTTATAGAGGTGATCTGACTCTGTTGCTGGCGGGTCACAGATGAGAACGTCATATCGGTCAGGGATATCGTTTTCAGCGAGCACACGCCGGAGCTGCGCATAGATGTTGTACGCATCGCCAAAGTCCTCTGCGCGGCTCTTCTCGCGTGCCAGGTGGTCCGAGAGGTCTGAGAGCGTGTTGTGTTCTGGAATGATATCGATGCCCTCTGCTGTTCGAATCAGATCATCAAAATCGCCACCTGGATTATCGACGAGATGCCGGACAAGACTGTCGGCGGACGAATCACTCCGATCGTCGTCGACATCAAATAGCCGACTCAGATTCCCGTCTTGTGGGTCAAGCGGGATCACGAGTACATCTAGTCCAGCCCGGGCATGCGCACACGCGATGTTTGCTGTCAACGACGTTTTGCCAACGCCGCCAGCCTCGCTGTAGACCGTGTACGAGAGCATATCTTAAGATCAGAGACTAAGCACATAAACGTACGTCAGACACATGTCTATGTATGTTGTCCATCTTAGTTTGCTAAGATAGTTATCTAAGTTAGTGATCTAAGATTGAAGTATAAGAAATATTCCTGAGGTGGTTTCACAACACACCGGTCCAAGAGGCTCATCTCACTCTGGCAGTAGATGTCGTCTTCTGCCGCGATATTGAGCACTCTTGAGTGTCACTTCGAGCCTCCCGGTCTAGTCTTAATTGTACATGTGCCTCTCCAGCGTTGCGACAGGATACCACTCCGCCAATAGACGGAGTTGGCCCGCGGCGCGTTGTGACCTACTGAACACTCTGATCTTGCCGGGACACAATTAACACCAATGCCAGAGATGGTGTCTGGTAGTGAGCAACGACGACCATCCAGAGTGGGCGGGGGATCTCGAAACCCTCGACCGCACATGGCGGTCAATCATCTCTAGTCGTGTTGAGCCACGCTCAACGATGGATGTTATCGAGTACGGGCTTGGCGAACAACGGCGTGCCGAAGTGTATAAGCGCTAGCCGAAGAAGAGATCGACTCGAATGAATTCGCTGCTGTCGTACTCCCCGTATTAGCAGAAGCATTCCGCGACAGTCGTGACCAGGATGAAGTGGCTTTTCGAGAGCGCCTCGCTGATGAGCTCCTACTAGATTCTAACACTGTTGCTTGTAAGGTCACCAAGGCTGGCAACTACCATGGTATTGTATCGACGACCCAGGGTCCAATCAGCAACCTCGACAACCCGAACACGACACTCGAAATCTACACTATTGAGGACAGTTCCACATCGATTTTCTTTGATATCGATGGCGATCGGGCGTTCCAGATCGATGTTTATGGCCAGCATAGCGGAGGCCAACGGCGCAGAGGACTCAGAGCAGCATACCGGGTGCCAGTATCATGATTTCTGTCCATCAGTCTCTATAGAGCCGGGTGCCTCCTGATTGGAACTCTCTCTTCAGGATTTGCGCTGTAGTTAGGAACACGATAGCAGGAGTCACAAACTTCGGACTTCTCTTTCGGGATAGAGTTGGAGCCAATAGCCTCTTGAGGGAACCACTGCGAATCAGATAGCCACGTACCGATGACTGCGTCGGACACTCAGCTACTCTCACAAAACCAGCGCGACCACGGCGATGTCGTCGCCCTCTTCGGAGTTGCTATCGTGCTTATTAGTGTCCACCTTTGGCTTCCAAGCAGACTAGCTTCGGAATTTGTGTTCACGTACGGCAATCCTAGTCTGGTCACCGCTTGGACGGCAGCGACGATTCACGATAGTACCGGTCATCTCGTCTCGAATTTGGCTTGGTATGGTGTCGTGATTGGGCTCGCCTACGCGCTGTACACCATCTGGAGCCGACATCGGTTATTCTGGCTGTTGTACGGGAGTCTCCTCGTCATCAGCCCGCTCATCACGGTCGCTGTCGACTATTGGTTCCTGTATCAGCAATGGGAGCTTGTCGGCCCCAATTCGATCGCGTTCGGATTTTCGAGCGTCGTGAGCGCTTTCGGCGGCTTGCTTGTTGTTGGGCTCGCGGGAGTCGTGGCAGAGTGGTACTCGTGGCGGATTTCGACCGTGACAACGCTCGCATTCATACTGAGTGGACTAGCCGGGGCTACCGTCAGGTCGCCTTTCATTTCGTTCGAGAGTACTGAGTTGATGGCTGCCGGTATTCTAGCTGTAGCGGCCGTTGGTATCCTCCTTGGATGGAACCGTAGACGATTCTCTCCTCAGCAATGGCTATCGACCCACTACGACGCGGTTGTAACTGTCGGCGCCTGTGGATTCGTTCTGACCGCGTTGGTAGCTGGAATGTTCACTGTTGAGGGTGTCTCAGCTGGTCGGTTTTCTAATGTGCTCGCTCACGGAACCGGCTTCGTGACTGGTGTTAGTGTCGCAGCAGCTGGCTCCCATCTGGTGTGAGGAGTTGTGTGACGGAGTCTTTTCACGCCTCAGTAATATCGCGTGAATATGGGAGCGAATCGGGACGAATCAAACGACATCGAGTATCCGGGCACGCTCCGGGTTGAGGGGGATCGACAACGGATATGTTTGACGGCGCGGTTACCGCACGCCACTTGCTTCCTGTCAGACTCAGATCAGTTGGGAGCGATGCTTGGCAGGTTAGCTCGCGAGTGTAATTCTCAAACTCGTCATTTGATTTCCAACTTAATTGTGCCAAACTCGTCCACTACGGAATTATTTCACTTTCCGAGAGACTCCAATGTTGGGGTTTAAATACGTCCATTGGATTTCGCCTCAATTCGGATCGGCGTAAGTTATATTGTCCATTGGTACAGGCTACTTAACGGTGATATACACCTCAAAAATATTCGCAACTCAGACCCTTCCGCTACATAAAAGTAGTAGTGACAGTATCTGTATATGATCCAATAAACTATCTCACAACTAAAGCCATCAGCACTCCACCGAAATGAATACTCAACATATTCTACGACGGATACAGAGTTTCAAGTCTGGATTGCCCGACAAACTCTTTCCAGTAAGTAATCGGGAGGACGACTTCTATCCAGACTGGCTAAAACAAGTCCGGCATCGGTATCACAAAAAGAATCGCGATGTCACTCCCCAACGCCTTCCAGAAAGCGCAACACAAGCGATTCACAGTGCCGCAGAATCATACCCAGGAACACTCACACGAATTCGCCCCGACCGAAATGAGGATGGGCTTGAGTACGCCACCGAACTGATTTCCAGTCTCCACGAAGAGGGCGTCACCCAACACCCGTTGAAAAAGAAAGCTGGCATGGGTACTCGCCCCAAAAAGTACAGCTTCGAAGTCGTGTTCACCAATGGAGAACTCCGTTTCTACGTCGGTCTCCCGGACACCGTTGAAGAGCGCGAGTTCCGCCAGCAACTCTCTGGGCTCTACCCCACGAGTGAGATCAAACCAGGAGACAACTACTTCACCAACGTCGAGCCCGGACATGTGGCATCGATGGCCCGGATGGAAAAGAAGGACTACAAATACATTCCAATCCGGTCGTTCTCCCAACCGGGCGTTCTCGATCACGACCCCTACCGCTCACTCCTGTCGGCAATCGCCGGTCCTGACTCGCATACCGCAGTCGTTCAGTTCGTATTCACGCCCGTCAGTGAGAACTGGACCGATGGCCTTCTCCCACACGAGTATTCCATCGATCAGGCTCACGAGAGCCTCACATTCGGCCGTGTGAACACCGGCATCTTCCATACAACGGTCGAAGACCCATCCGAACAGGATCGCACCGCAGCGAATGCGGTCCAGCAGGTCGAAGACGATCCAGCGTTCTACGTGAATATCCGGTTTGCTGTGTTCGGTCCCCGCCCCAAAGCTGTGGAAGGCCACATCAAGTCCATCTCCCGGGCCCTCGACACCCAGTATCACAATGGCGACGCCCACCAGCGGCTCTGGCCATTGACGTATAACGACCAGTCGCTGTTGCGGAAACTCACGAATCTTGCCAATCGCGAGTTCGTCTACAACCATGGTGCCTACACCGTTGAGGAACTAGCAGCGTTAGCTCACCTCCCCGGCGAGGAAATTGACCTCCAAAAAGTCGATTGGACCCAGCGGGGCGTCGGGAGTTCACCGCCGCCCACGGCGCCGCGAACAGATGCTCCACCCTCGATGGAGGTCCAACGGGACCTGAGCGACCTCGACGCCCAAGACGCCGCGATGGACTATCTTCCGAACAGCGGCGAGACCGACTACGCCGGCGTCGGTCCTGGCGATGCGGGCCCGCTCACGAAACGGCTCGGGGCACTCGCCGACCGATTCGGCAAAAACAACGAGACGGAGACGATTGACGCACCCGAATCTGCCAAACCGGCACCCACAGAGACTGATGAAGATGCGGATGCCGACGAGTCAGACACGGCCGCGGCCAGAGCAAAGCAGATCGACGTCGACTCTCCGGAAAAACAGAGTGCGTTCAACGAGGTCTACAACCAGTTCCTCGAAGGCGAGTTGACTCGCACCCAGATCCACGAACAGTACAACGAGAACGTCGCCGACAACCTCATCCGGAAATTCCGAGAGCGCCGAGCGAAAGAGTTGGGAGTTGATCTCGAGACCCTCGAACAGAGTCACGAGGAACTGTTCGCTCCCGAGGAGACCGTTGATGAACTCGACGACGATTCAGATCCGACTGAGAATCCCTCTGAGACCACGCCGGGGGCAGACACTGGTCCGGCGCCCGAAGAGTCCTGGGGAACGTCTAGTGAGTCGTCAGGTGATGCCGATACCGTGTCCGGGGACACACCGGCTACCGATACAGACCCGAACGATTCCGCGGTCACCGGGCAGGCAGACGACCCAGCCGACGAGGGCACTACTGATCCCCTCCACGGTGAGTACGACTCCGCTACGATCGCCGGCGAGGAAATCGACCCCGTCGTTGACGATTCGGTGACCGACGGGGATACTGCGGCCGACACCGACCCCCCGCCCGGCAGTGATGACTCTGACTCTGGTTCGGACAGCGAGGCGGGTGCGAAGTCGGGCGACATCCCCAACCTGCCGGACAAGACGGAGAACCACCCGGATCGTGAGCCGGCCGTCGACGACGGTGATCTTCCGTCGCGACAGACGCGAGCTCGACAGAACCCCTCGCACCACTCCAACTACACCTTCGAGCAGGCCGACACTGACGTGATGCTCCGGCGCGAGCCGGGGCTCAACCGCCAGTTCCCCTTCGAGGTTCGGTCGTACGCTTCAGGCGAGGGCGGCGCCGAGGAGGGCGATGTCTTCGCCGGCTTCGACGTTCGCGACCGACTCGTCGACTATCACTCCAAGCCGAAGAACCAGCGCGAGCCCCTCTGGCTGGGATACGACACAACCCCACTCGACGGCTTCCGCGAAGTCGGCTTAGAGGATCTCTCGTGGTTCCAGCACATGACCGTGTTCGGAACCACCGGGAAGGGGAAGTCAACGATGCTCAACATCTTCATGAACCAGATTGCCCGGAAGGGCTACGGGTTCGTGTTCATCGACCCGAAGGGTGACACCGTCGACGACTTGATCACCCAGCTCCCCGACCACCGCATGGACGACATCGTGTGGATTGAACCAGGGAGTGAGGACTTCGAGCAGGTGGCTGGCATCAACTTCCTCGATCCCGGGGCGACGGAGACACAGAAAGAGTTCGACCGCGAGGTGGAGTCCATCATCGACGACCTGCGAGCCGTCCTCCGTGGTGGCGAATACTGGGGGCCGAAGATGGAGGGGATCACCATGAACATCGCCCGGGCGATGATCCGCTCTCGCCGCCAGTTCACGCTCGTCGATATGTACTACGTACTCGCTGACAACGAGAGCCGGATGAAGTTCGCCAACGTCGTCTCCCAGGAGGGGATGGACTTCATCCACGAGTACACGACGAAAATCGCAGAGATGGATGAAGAGGAGATCGACCCCGTACTCCGTCGGATTCAGGACTGGGTCGAAGACCCCATCTCGCGGGGCATTGTCGCCCACCGGAAGGGGACCATCAACATCTCCGACGCCGTCGAGGAGGGCAAGATCATTCTCGTGCGGAACACGCTCCGCTCCGAAGAGATCCGGAAAGTCGTCTCTACGGGTATCATGCGGCGCGTGTGGGCAACCATCCGTAAGCGCGAGAAGATGGAAGAGGCCGACCGGGAGCCGTTCTTCGCGATCATGGACGAGTTTGACGACATCGCGTCGGAGAACATGTCCCTCGACAAGATGCTCTCGAAGGCCCGCTCTGGGAAGATGAGCGTCACGACCTGTCTCCAGAATCCATCCCAGCTCAGGGAGTTCGCGCCACAGACGCTCAAGCAGTTGTTCGGGAACGTCAACACCATGTTCTCGTTCGGGGTCAAGGAGGCGGAGGACGCTCGGCTCATCGCCAAGCGGTTCGATGACGACGAGATCGACGATAGTACAATCCTCTCGTTGCCGCGGTACACCGCTGTCACCTCCATCACGACGATGGAGGAGGACGGCCCCGTCCAGTCCGACCCAATGGCCGTCGATACGTTCGCGGACTACCCATCGGTCCGGACGAAAGAGGAAGCCCACGAGGAGATCGCCGAGCAACTCTCCGAGTACGGTGTTGACCCGCTCGAAGAGGATCTGTCCGGGTCAGAGAACGCCCTGATGAACATCGGCTCCGAGGCGGGCATCCAGAGCTCATTCCTGGAAGCGGTGTGGGCCGAGCAGATCCGTCAGGATGCGCTTGCGGTTCGGTCGCCCGACTACGACGACATCGACCCGTCCCCGAGTTGTGTCCACGGGCCGGATAGTGACCCGCCAGACAGGTACACCGTCACGGTCGAGGAAGTCGCCCGTGGGTTCGAGAAGCGAACTGGAACGGCACTTGAGGATCTCCCTGATGGGATTCTTGTTGACCGTGAGTCGGTCTGTGTCACCCGCCCCGACGACGAGGAAGACGAAGACGAACAACGCGGTCGGAAGTCTCCGACGCGGTCCGACGTCGCACCGGAGGGAATGGTCCGTATCTCGGATCCCGAAGCAGAAGTGGCCGTCACCGACCAAGGGATCCGGAATGTCCTCGAACAGGCTGATGAGGAGTGGAATCCCGAGACAGAGAAGCACAATGAGGCCCTTCGGCGGGCCTTCGTGTCGCTTTCAGCAGTCGGGATGGAGGTCTCCATCATCCGGCAGGAACACTCCGAAGAACTCCCCGACGCCGTCGCGTATCCCCCGGTGAAGACACAGGTGGAGACCTCGAGAGCACAGCAAGTAATCGAGGAGTTCGAAAACGAGTACCCAACTGCTGCCGACATCTCTGACGGGCAAGTCGTCGCGATCGAGGCCGAAACGTCGACGTACAAGAAGCCCGCCCGGACGCTCCAGAACCTCGCTCGGGCGGTCAACCAAGATCAGAAGGTCCTCTTCATCACCCCGGAAGAGCACCCAGAAAAAAAGCAAGTTCCGGGGGCGCGTATCCACAGCATCCTCACCGCACCCGAGTTTACCCGCGGCGAGGTGCGGATACTCCCGAACGAGGGTGCGGACGACGTCGGCGACATCCAAGAGCGGTCGCCGATGACGCTCTACTATAACACGACCGAACAACTCAACCTGGGGATCCCGTCCGACACTGACCGGAAGCACGCACTCATCCCGAAGGGGAAACAAGCAGTCTGGATTCGCACCGACGACTCAGAACTCCGGCTCTTCGACGGGATCGCGAGCGGCAAGCAGTGGGGGCGCCTCCGCGTCGACGAGAAGTACGGTTCGACGAACGTCTTCGAGGCGTGGACCCGTCACGACCCGCACAATCAAGAGTGGGTTGTCTACGCCGGCGAGGAGCCACTGCGCTACCAGACGCTTGACGATCTCAAAGACGAGTGGCAACTGGTCTACGAACCGTTCGTCCCCGAGCGAGAGTTCGTCGACCGTCCGACTGACGACGCATGGGAGATCTTCCAGACGAGTCTCCCCGACGCGGTGAAAGATGACACGCTTACCGACTCCTCATCCGGGGAACCCAGCACAGCAGCCAAGGCCGACGGGGGCGCAGAGTCGGCTGCCCACGACCAAGAAACCCCTGAAGACGGTGGCTACACCGTTGGGCAACTCAAACGAGCGTTGTCTGAAAACGACGTTGACTCACTCGACTCAGACAAGATCGACCGGGTCGGTTTCACCCGTGAAGCCACACCGGTTCTCACCCGCGTCCGGGATAGTGAACTCCCGAAGAGCCAGTCGGGGGAGGGTGCCTTGTCGACATCCAGTGACACCATCACTGAACTGACGGACGAGATGGTGGAGCCAGCAATCGACGAGCAGTACCAGCCCGCATACGAAGGTGTCTCCGCGCTGCTCCTCCCTGGAGAGTCCTCTGACGAGTTCACTGTCACCCGGGGCGATGGAGACTCCGGCGACGACGACACTCCACCGGCAGATCCAGACAACTCGGACGCCGCGGAGACGAGCCCGTCGGCTGACTCCGAAGCCTCTCCCGACGAGACGACCTCCGACGAGTCTGACGATGGGCCTGGGTTCACTGTTGAAGCCGACGCGGATGCGTTCAGCAATCCGGACGCGGACATCGATCCCGAAGATATCGACCTCCTCAACGACGCCGACGAACCAGCTCCCGACGACATTACCTTACCCATGAGTACGCACGAAAGCGAGATCATCGACGCACTCCCTGACGAGTACATCACCAACGCTTCCACACTCGGCGACTCGCCGAGTTTCTCCGACGTGGAACTCGACATGGACCTGATCAACGACCGGTTCGAGCCGGTCCCGCCGACGCAACACGACTACTGGCCCGTCGTGTGGGACAAGTTCAACGTGGAACGGTTCGAGCCGATCCACCGCGAGAAACTCCCCTACGCGGTCGAGCAGATGGTGTTCGACCGGAACGACGCCGACATCGCCGTCCTCCTCGGGATCATCGCTGGCGGGCTCATCCCCGCTGGTGAGGCGGGCGAGGCTGTCCGCCTCCCTGGCCCGCGTGACAACTACGAGAACTACCTCACGCCGGCTGAAGAGGAGACGGCGCGGAACTACTCTCACTGGCGGGAGCTCTGGGAGAACGCAGGCGATCTTGACCGCTCGCTTGGTATCGCTCGGCTGCTTACCTTCCAGGATGCGTTCGAAGACCGTGACAAGCCTCAAGCGCGGGCCGCAATCGGTGTCGCAGTAGAAACCGGTGTGGTGACTGAAGTTGGAACAAAACTCCAACTTGGCGACCCCCGAACTCCCTTGTTTTGGCGGTACCTCAAAGAACAGACGGCACTCAACGATGATCAGCCCGAGTTCGAAGGACCACTCCTTCGCAGCTACCTGAAGAAGACATACGATTACACTGACGAACAGGTCGAAGAAGCGACTGACCTAGGTGTCGAGCACAACGCCCTCATCCCGTCAACTGATGGGATCATTACGTATGAACTCAACAATCCGCAAGTCGACCGCGGTCCAGAAGTAGAACCCGAGGCGTACGAGCTCTCATCGTACCCCGGCAACGTCGAGTCCATCATCCATGACTCGGACGACTCCGACGACGATTCCGACGATGACGATTCAGGTGGTGACCCGGCCACCACTCAGCCAGACTCCCAGCCTACCTCTGGGCAGCCTGAACGCGACACGGTAGACGCGACCGCAGAGGCGACCGCAACGGGCCATCCCGGTACGACGCCGCCGGGAACAGGACCAGCTGACGCGGACGCACAGCGCCAGCAAGGGGCTGTCCCGACCCAGCCGTCTGAGAACCCCTCCGAGCGCCCGGAGAACCCTGTGGCGGACGAGCAGCCGGAGAATCAAGTCGATATGACGGCCGTCGTTCCCGAGGAGGAGGGGGACACACCCGCTACCGAGCCGGACCCCTCTGAAAACGACACCGAGGATTCTGACGACGCCGACAACGCGGTGAGTGAGGATACCGAAGACGCCGGGGACACCGACGTTCCCGAGACGCTCCCTGGCGACCGTGAGGTCAACGTCGACGAGGACCAGATCGACTACGCCAAGTACGAGACTGACTACGAGGAATCCCGAACTGCGCCCAACAGCGAGATCCACGGGCGAGACCCTGACTCGCTACGGCTCTCCCCGACGCCTGACCCGAAGGCTATCCAGGCCTGTCTCGAAGCAGCCATGGAGTTCTTCACGGCCCACGTCGACTCCGAGATCGAGCCGTTCGTCCAGTACAACGACGGTCGCGACGGGTTCACCCGCAAACCGGAGACGGCACGCGAATACTACACCAGTCCCGACACGGCTCCCGACGTGATCAGCGTCGAGACCGACGCCGCGGACACCGAAACTGGCGTGGCCCCAGCTGACCGTCACGACACGGTAGACGAACTCGCGGGTGATGAGCCGAGCGCCGACACGCCCTACCGTTTCGAGACGACCGACACCCGTGGGTGGACTGACGAGGTCGTCGACGACATCGGACTCGGGTGGGCGCCTATCGACCGGACTGCCCTCTTCGAGCATCTCTGGGAGGAAGGATTCAAACACCACACGATGATCGCGACCGGGCTCTTCCACGAGCCCGACGACGTCGGCGGCGAAGACCAAGAGGGCCGTCCGTTCGTGGACTACACCCAGCCTACCGACGAGAGTAGTCGCGGATACGACGGCGAGAAGGATGCGTACGAGCCCCTCGAGTGTTCCTTCAAGGGGCACTTCATGTTCCCCTACCGTGACGAAGCGGGTCGCGTCGCCTACTTCATCGGGCGCCGCCCAGATTGGAGCGGGGTCAACGGGACCGACGACCCCGAGGATGCGCCCTTCTACCAGAAGCCCGGCAAGTACGCGAAACTCGCGCACACCAAGCCGTACACGATCGTCTCCGAGCCCATCTACGGACTCCGGACGATCGAGCCGGGCGAGCCGTTAGTGGTGACTGAGGGGATGCCCGACGCGATCAGCGCCCACATGAACGGGATTCCCTGTATCTCCCCGATCACGACTCGGTTCAAACAAGAGCATGAAGCGCGGCTCACGGGCATCGTTGATCAGTACGACATCCCCGCGGTGTACTTCCTCCAGGACGCCGACCCAGCGTCCATCAGCGAGCGGAACCTCTCGGACGAACAGGAGCGCTCCGTTGAACGGCAGATGGCGATTCGGGAGTTGTTCACCAAAAACTCGCTCCCAGGCAACGACGTAGTCACCCACGAGGCGTTCGTTGCGGCCGCCGAGAACGGCGAGACAGAGAAGCTCGAAACACTGGCCGACCAACTTGCGGTCGCGCCGTCGTCCGACCCGGACGAACCGGCTGATGAGAAAGAGTCCCTGAGTGTCGAGGAAGTGCCGTTCGGCTTCCACCCACGGCTTGATCCCGCCGGGTACTCCGCAGGGAGTGGCCCCATCAACGAGGCGCTAGAACTCGACCCGCACGGCAGCGGTGTGAAGGGCGCGGCCCAAACCGCACTCGGGCTTGATGCGTCCACGCCGGACCACTCCGAGACAGAGACTGGTCATCTCGCCGCAGCGGCGGACGTGTATCCCGAAGCCACCGATGATCCGTCTGACCCACTCCCAGATGGGGAAACGCTCTCAGCGCGGCTACACGAGCGTCTGGATGACGGCGATGAAGACAACGTCGACGCCGGCGAGGAAAAAAACATCTCCCCGACGAGCGTCTACATCGTTGAGCTTCCACAGTTCGGCGACGAGAAGCGGGACCTCGACGACTACCTCACGGAAGGGTGGCTTGGGCTGATGCCGCCAGCGGTCTGGGGCCAGTCAGTCGCGGCGCCGACGCCCACGAGTGGTGAGACACCGGCTACCCATCCGGCATGGACTGACGCACTCGCGTCCTCGGAAAGCCCAGCTGCCGACACGGACGATGGTGCCGCCGCTACCAACGGACTCTACCCCGCGAGTCTGTTCGCGCCGCCAGCGAACGACCTCGAGGCGACTGTCGGCGCGATGCCGGACGCCGGGTGGAACGACACGCGGCCACCCTACCGGCGCCCATTCGTCGCCGTCGACGACGAAGCCGAGATAACCGATGTCGCCGCGCACCACCGCCTCCCGGTCCGAACGCAGGAGGCGTTGGACGCCGAGTACGACGACCTTCTCGCTGCCGACGACGCGCACGTCTACCCACCCCTGGGTCTGTTCGGCACCCTCCCGACGATCCACGCTCGGAACCACCCCGCAGCCACCGAGCGGAACACCACGCGGAACGGTGGGACCGAGCTCGAAGTCGATCCCGACGAAGTGGCCGAGCGGGAGGAGCGTGTGGCGTCCGGCGAGACGGATTGGACGGACCTCACTGGGAGCCACAACCCCCTGTGGCAGTTGGATATGAGCGACCTTGGTTTCCACGCGGGAGAGCGTGGGAAGAACCCCCTCGGGCACTTCGGTGACAGCGAGAACTACTTTGTCACCATCGGTGGGAAAGGCGGCGACCTGATCGCCTACGACCACAAGCGCAAAGCAACATACAATTTCGGACACTTTGCCCTGTGCGACATGGGCGAGCGCGACGACCGACAGGGAGTGACCGGCCAGGAGATGACCGGCATCGAGAAGTTCAAACTGTGGGAGTACGCCCGCAAGCACAACCTCGTCTCAGAGCACACGCCGATCCCGTACGACGGGCTCGTCGGGTTCGCACTGACCAACGACATCCTCGCAGAGGAGACGGTCAAGGAGCGACTGGATGCTCAGCGGGAGGCGGACAGCGACGAGGATGAGCCGTCGCTCATCCAAGGGTCGGAGTACGTCGAGATTTACGAAGCTATCGAGGAGCAGACAGGTTACACGCCGGGGCAGTACCAAGATGAAGACCGGCATAACAACAACTCCCAGAACGGGGATAGCACGCAGTCCGGCTCCACCCCGGAAGCGTTGCGAGAGAAAGCTGCTGATCAGCTCGGAGGCGAGTTCATCAGGGGCAACAATCTTCGGCTGGACACCGAAGATTCGCTTCCGCAAATTTTCCTCGACACGTTTGTTGAGGTTGATACAGATAGTGTAACAAAAGACAAGGAAACAGATGAGTTCACCCCCCAGAAGACCCTGCGCGAAGCCTACAACACATGGGCGAAGATCATCGAGTATGACCTGTGTAAGAGGGGTGACATGCCGGCAAAGAGGTTGGAGAAACTTGGGCATCAGCCGGTTGATGGAGCTGGTGGACTGGCCTCGAAGATCCGCTACCACACTGATTACGAAGCCACCTCTAGTCAAGTAGAACTTGACGACGGTTCACGTCCTCGCGTTCTGTGGGGATACAGGCTAACCGAACTTGGGAAGCGACTCCTGAGTTTCGCTCCGGCATTCGATACCGACGAGTAACGACTTGTGTTCCTCCGTCTTTCATAAGCAATTGGATAGAGTAGTGTGCCGTTGTAGATCGGACTAGATCCTCTAGTTAAGAGAGTGGCTGACTACCGAAACTGAACTCGGTAAACTTCGACTCACGTAGATCACCCGGATCACGATTCACGGTCAACAAGTGAATTCGCCCGCAGCGACTCATCCAAAGTGATGGTACTATTCACGGGGGCTACAATATAATGAAAATAAGCAGAAGGAACGGCTTCACGGGGGTATCAATTCTAGGGAATACACCCTCGTGAGTGGTCTCAAAAATCGCAAGATGGAAGCAAGATCACGGGGGGTACTCATACAACCATGAATACTTTATTTCGTTTTCTAAGTGCCATCTGCCGTATGGGAAATACTAATATGTGAAAATAACCAGAAGGCGTCGAGATCACGGGGGGTAATCACGGGGGATCAAATCCTCCGAAAACAACCCCCCGTGAGCAGGTATAAAATCGCAAGACGGGTAACCACTCACGGGGGGTAATCACGGGGGTACTTACTGGAGTGACCTTCCGCTACATATAGAACTAGAAATGAACCTCTTAGGGTGCTGAAAATGGCTAATTTAACATATTCGGGATGGAAATAGACAATCATTTTATTTCACGATTTGAGGACACCACCGATTCACCCCCTGCCGTCAGACATAGACCCCTATTTGCCCCCTATGGGTGGGGGGTTCAGGCCACTTGGCCAAGTATAACCAACCTGATACAGCCTCAGATGCCACCCTGGCTTTCAGCACAGATCCCACCTGACCTCCCAGGAGGAACCGAGGGGGTGAAGGTGGGACTGCCCACAGGGAGACCGGCACCAGCTGGTGGCGACATCACCACTCTGGATCCACAAGCGGGGTGTCGGAGACACCCCGTCCCTCGAGGTCTCCCAGTGGTCGACCTCTCACGAATCTGAGACAGGGATGGCACCAGTACGACCAGCATCGATCCCACCGCGATCGACACGCGATGGAACCCCAGTAGTCGCAAGGGACTCGGGGTCTCCTCTCGTCTCACCACCAGGTGACTCACCACGCGGCGACCATGGGTCGCCGCCTGTCGACTCACCAGTCGGGGTGTCTACCACACCCCTCTATCGATGTGTTTCTGTGACGGTCTCACCCACTGAGTCACCGTTGCGACCCCTGTCTCAGGTTCCTGAGAGGTCCGGGATGGAACCCGGACTGACTCGACCCCTCACACGCCGGGTCATCCGACCCGGCTTCACCACGTGATCGACGTCGGCGACCAGGTACTGATCCGCCGTCGCGGTGACCAGCGGAGACCCGCTGGACACCCAGGGAGTCGGGACCGCCTGAGTCGTCTCGGCGAGACCCTCGACGACTCGTCGCGACGGGTCGACACCCGGTCGGCCCCACGGTGGCGACACCACCAACTCGACCGCAACGGGACCGTGTACGGCGACGGTCTCACCTCCCGAGATCGGTCCCCGACCGACGACGGCTATCGAGGGTCGAGACTGGCCAACTTATCAGGACCGTGAGGATCTTCCTCGGCATCCACAAACGGGGAGTTCCACCCCCCTTACCTCGACCGTCAGTCGCCGGCGTCGACGCCGGCTGTCTCACGCGACGTCGACGGCGGTCGCCGAGGCGAGGCCTCGGCTCCCACCGTCTCGATTGGGTCAGCTGCCGACCGTGATCGGACGGTCAGCCACCCGGGGTGACACCTGAAGGCCACTCTGTCGCAGCCGTGGGGCCGGCGGCTGCCGGCCCCGGTCTGAACAGCCATTCAGACGCCAGCCGATGGCTGGCTGGCTCCGGTTGCGACTGTATCAGGATAGTGAGATGAACGGCGACGTGGATGGTGGCGATTGGTCGTGAGAGACCGTGGTCAGATCAGTGAGAGGTTCCGCCCGTGGTGGCGACCAGTCCGTCGCCACCACTCGAAAGAGAGTGGTTCGGTCAGCGGTCCACAGCCGGGCCACCTTCGGTGGCCGGCTGTTCGGCACGTGGCAAGCGCCACGTCGCCAGTCGACGCCATGACGACGAGACGTGTTGCGCGACTCACGACTGCCCCTCTGGGGGAAGGGGGGGACGGGGGGTGATCGATTGAGCACGGCAGAAACAGAGGGTGGGGGGATCAACTCGCGGCAATTGTTGCTCAGCTGGATACGCCTGCGTGGCCACGTATCCCACTCCGTCTCGCGGTTAGACACCGCCTCTAGTCCCTCTTGTAGCACGTGAACCAGACGCAGACTGTGTCTTATTCGGTGGGAGATGAGCGTCTCGCGGGATTGACCCACAATCAATAATATAATTATTATGGTTACAGTAATATATGATGTATCTTTGTTGTGGTGAGTGATGCGTCGCGCGCGTTCGCTCTGTCTGATCGCAGAGATCGGTGGCTACCGCCCGTACACTCCGATTTTTCGCCGTTTCTAAGTTCCGTTGTGACGAGTAAGCGAACACTGCGTGGCTCCCTCCCCCTCGGTATTTTTCGTTCTCAATGGATCGCCCCCCGTCCCCCCGTGTGGCTGACGACCGTCTCGGCACTTCGTTGTTGGTGCCTGCTGTGGTGGGGACGACGTGCTGGTGGGCTGTCGAATCGTGTGCCTCCTAGACGCCGACGGGGTGACCGGCTATGACAATCCGTTGGCGACGGTCCGCTGTGATGTCCTCTCCTCCGATCTGATTCCAGCTACCGTGTCCGAACAGTGGATTGTCTACGTCTGGGCCACATCGGGGCCAGCGCAAGGGTTAGTCCTCAGCGATGGCCGCAAAGGCGTCTTCCGCAGTGAGGTGTTCAAGTGTGTTAGTCAGTTCAGCATCGAGCGCGTCCAACTGGTCCAGGATGGTTTCATACGCGTCTGCCTCCGTGTTCCCGGCCGCTTCAAGCGCGGCCTTCTTTGCGGCAAGTCTGAAGAACTCTTGACTGCCTTTTTCGAGTGTTGCTCGGTGACACAGCACCGCAACGAGTGAGCGTAGTTCGTCTTGGTTGATTGGCTTTCGTCGGTAGGCATCGAACGCCATGTCGGTGATGTCGTCTTTGGGTTCGACCGCGGTTAGCATCGCGACCTGGACATCGTACCCCTCGGCACGGATGGCATCGAGGACTTCGTGGCCGGACATCTCTGGCATGCGCCGGTCCAACAGCACAATATCGATTGTGTCGTCCATACTGTCGAGTGCCGCTTGTCCATTAGTCGCGACGCGAACATCATATACTCCGGCGAGGAACACGCGGTATAGTTCTGCGAGATCCGGGTCGTCGTCGACCACTAGCACGGTCGTGGTTGCCGTGTCGGTCATCGGGCCTGCCTCCTTTTTGAGTCATGCGGGCCTCGTCGTGGCTGCGTGTCTCTGTCCGCATGATATCGGTTCATCACCGCCTCTCAGTGGGGTCGGTGCTAAAACCTTCGCTACTGAGTATCCGTTTTGAGAGCCTGACCCGGTGCGAGTGGGCTGACCACTGTATCGCGGAGTGTCTCTCACGGGATCGGCACACCAGCTAGCCTGGCGTGTTGACTTACGCTAAGTACGCCGGGACCGACTCCCACGCTGTCGGGGCGAGTTCAATCTGGTCTGGGGCCATGACGGAGCCGATCGTGACTCGCTTGTCGAAGGGATTGACGCGCCCGACTGAGATGGCGCCGACGGTGGCGAGGTCGCGTTCGATCCGGGCCGCCGAGATGTCGGCGTTCGTTACGACCACCACCATCGCGCCGTAGTCGTTGGCAAAGGCCCGGTGGAGGCGGTCACGGAGTCGGTTGGTCGAGGCCTGATACACGACCTCAACGACAAGTTGGATCGGATCCGTAATGCGGACGTCGGCGATGATGTACTCGGTGTCGCCCCCGACGCGTTTCTCGAGATCTATCGCAATCGTCCGGGGGGCGACCGGCAGCCAGTTACAAAGTCGTTTGCTGACGAGTTCTTGTCCAAGACGGTGATACTGTGAGACATTGCCGAGGCTCTGGCAGGTCTCGGTGGTGGCGTGGACAAACGTCCCGGGCGTCTGGTGGTCGCTCGTTGCCGTGAGTGGCGCGTCACAGAAGAGACACCGATACTGGCCGGTTGCTGGGGCAAGAGGTGACGTTGGGTTCGTCACAACGCGGCTGGCCTCCGTGTCAATGGCCACGAACACGGGTTACGCCTCCCTGAGTTGCGTGCTAAGATCACGACAGCGGGTTTCAATCTGCGCGAACAGATTGATCAACAGTGTCGTTTCCCGATCCGGATCGGTGACGGAGACGGCTTCTTTGACAAACTGGACCTGCCTGGCGAGGTCCTCGAGCTCATCCGCACAAGTGGTGGTGACTGGTGGCTCGTCGGCCTCGTCGGCCTCATCGGCCCGCTGTTCGCCAAGCAGTGTTGCGGCGGTTGCGAATGCCGATGGCGACAGGGTGTGTTCGTCGTCCTCGTCGCTCGCTGAATCGTCGGGGGGCGTCTCGGCTGCCAGCCGGGTCTGGGCTGCGTCGTCACTGCCGTCGGGGGTGACTGTCTCGCGGGCAGTGTCTGACGGCAGGGCGCTGGCTTCTGGTGGCGACTCGACTGGCTCGTCACCGCTTGCTTCATCAGCAACCAGCGCTGCTACCTGCCCAGTCGCGAGTAGCTTTTCGCGTGCTGCTGTTGGCAGTTCTGTTGAGATGATGGAGTAGAGATCCTCACCGGCGTCGTGTCGGGCCTGTAGTGCGTCGAGGACGTCAGCGTAGTTCCGACACGTTTTGCGGGGATAGTTTTTCGAGCACGCTGTGTAGGTGGCGATCGTCTCAGACGACGCCTCAGGGAGTGCGAGTCGCGTGATCAAAATCGCCTGCTGTTTCGTCGTGAGGGTTGTGAATGTCGGCGTCGCATCATCACCGCACAAATGCGGATGATAGAACTTGGTGACCGCGTGGTTGACTGTCCGCTCGATAGGCGGTTCCCACGGGGTGTCTGCGAGTGCGTCGTGGACCCGCTCAGTGAGCGCCGTGCGGTCGCTGAGTGTTGGGTTCCGTGTCGCAACGAGGAGTGCGCTGACCTCCTTGTGTGAGAGCTGGTCTGGAAAATCCTCGCGGGTGACGCTGGTGGGGGCAGCTGTGTCAGGACTGTCGGGTTGCCGTTCGGTGGTCCCCTCGGCTGTCGTGACGCGTATCACCGTGTCCGAATCGAACCCGTCGCATGAGTCGTGGGCGTCATCATCGGCCCGGGTGAGATGGACGCGCGTAAACACCGCCTGGGTGTAGCGTGCCTCACAAACGGGGCACTCGTACTGCGGTTGCTGTTCATGTGTCGGGGACGGTGTCACCGAGGTGGTCCGTGCTGCTGGCGTCGAGTCGTGTGCCGGGGGGACGGAGTCGCTCATGATCTCTGGGTGCCGTCTCGGTGGTAGCGTGTCCAGCAGTGTAACTAATGGGCGATTAAGCGGGGTGAGTACGAGGCCGGCCTCGCTGACCCTCTCCGTTGTGGCGCTGTGCTCGCTGGTTTCTTGAATATAGGGCTCTGTTGAAATCCTATTCTACAGACATGTTCTCGCCTGAAAGACCTGGTCGCTGAAGAGTGCGTATTGACCACTCAGAATTCTACCAGCTCAGAGGGATGTTTCGATAACCGTGCGAGATACAGAGCGCAAATTGGGTACCGACTACTCTACACATCGATGTCCTGTGTGTCTGGATGATTGACATATTTCTCCAACTCACAGGAGAGTGAGGAGGACGGTTCAGTGGAGAGGGCGTCCCGCGTACGTTGCCACTCTTCATGACGGCACAAGACGTACACAGGAATCTCCTCTAGTTCGAGAATTGACGCAATTGCGAATCGATGGTACCCTTCTACCCAGTATATCTCACCGGTTCGAGAGATAGCAACAAGCGGATCTAAATGATTCGCATACGCATCTTCGAATTCGTTATCCTCGGTCGCCATTTCGTGGTAAGCGGCTGCATTCGAGCGGTACCCGTCATCACGTATCGATTCGAAGAGATTATCGAGATACGCACACCGAACCCTCACATACTCTGATGGGTTTTCATACCCTCGCACTGTCTCACGCTGCTCAAATTGCTCCGCTACGTACTTGAAAAGAGTTGTATCTTCCCATGCGTAGCTTTCTTGAAATCTCTCGCTGAGCCCGCGATAAATAACAGTGTCTCGGAGATGCGAGCAGTTGCTCGTGTCGTCCCACTCTCCACCTTCCACTCGACCGAGTCCCCAGTTAAGTTGAAGATTCGGATGGTACCATTCCACTGCTGCTGGACTCACCGAGAGAAGCCTCCACGGGGAGGCCGGAGCCTCGTAAGAACGCTGATTTGCGTGGTGGTGCCACGCAGTGTAATAGCGAAACTGTTCAAGATCCATGTCCATACCTTGTATTCAGACGGGGGATATTTGTATTGACAGATACTCCCGACTGGGAAACATCCCACGCAGTACTGAGTGATACGTGAGGCCCCTGTATTGACCGCAAGCGGATCAGAATGTATCACCTGTTGAGGATTTCAACAGAGCCGAATATAGCGCGTGAGTCGTGTCACTCGTTCTCCTCAGATTTCGTCAGGTCCGATCGTTCAGTACACACCATCTCGTGTGTGTCTGTTTGAGGAACTCTCCACCACCCCACGCGTATTAAAATCTAGGAGAGAAACGCTCCATTCGTCTGAATTCACCACTTTGAACCGCCTGTACACCGGGTGAATCAGTGCCTATACAACGCCTGCTGTCGCGAAGTGTCTCCGTTCCACAGCGAACGTCCTGGTCCGTGTTTGCTTTCAGACAAACGCAGGACGCGATATAATAACAGAGATGTGAAAATTTAAATAATATTATATAGTCACAGAGCGTTAGAGGAGTGTGAGTAAAGGTATCATGTCACAAAAATATCTCTCGCGACGAACCGTCCTGCGGAGGGGTGCTATCCTCTCGACGGTCATCGGACTGGGTGCGGTAACGATGACTGGTCAGGCCGCGGCGATGAACAAAGCGGAACTGATCGAGGCGATGGCGAGCGAATCCGGACTGAGTAAGGCTGACGCGAAGCGGACGCTTGACGCGTTCACCCACGCGACGACGAGAGCCTTGGCGAAGGGTGATAGCGCCGTGCTGGTCGGATTCGGGTCGTTCAGTATCTCAAAGCGCTCTGCCCGGACAGGGCGAAATCCGAGCTCTCGAAACGGGCCCGAGGACGACTCGCCGGTGACGTTCGATCCCTGCCCGGAGTTCGCGGCCGCCCTCGATCTCAACCCCGGCAAGGGTGACGAGGCTAGCGCCACGTGCCGGCTTGCTGACGTGGTGATCGACGCGGAGTACATCGCGGGCACAGCGGGACGCTCGGATGAGAGGATATCGGAGGACGACGCCAAGCGGGCGCTCGAAGCCTTCATCAACGTGACGACGAAGGCGCTAAAAAAGGGCGATCGGCTGTCGGTGGGTGGGAGCGAAGACGAGAATGAGGGGTTCGGCACGTTTAGCATCTCGAAGCGGTCAGCCCGGACCGGGCGAAACCCGCAGACCGGAAAGGAGATCCAGATCGCGGCGAAGAACGTGGTCAAGTTCAAGACGGGTGCCGAACTCTCGAAAGCCGTCAACTAAACCGTCGGCGGCGTGTTATCTTCGAGACCGACCTCTCTGTCGTTGGCTACAACGAGAGTCTAGGAAAACTACTGATTTCGCGTCTCCGAGACTCACTCCCCATGAGCGTCGGTATTTTTTCTGAACTGCCAGAGTTACCTATCCTTAATTCGCAAGCGCCATCTCTCGGCTCATTCAGGATCTTAGTGGGAAACCCAAGCAGTCCGTGTGCTGATGCTGATCCGTTGCGGATACAGCTCCGTAGTAGCCTCAGGTGATCCTGTGACGCGACATCTGCCGAACAGGGTGAATATAAGCCACAGCTACGACTCCCTGATGAACTCAACTCCGGTGATCTCAAATCGAGCCCCTCCCGTGGGACTTTCGGCCACCCGTATGTCCCATCCGTGAGCCGAAACAATCTGTTCGACAATCTTCAACCCAAATCCGATCCCGTCGTCTTTCGTGGAGTAGCCCGCAGTAAATACATCTGAACGTCTGTCTTCGGGGATCCCGGGGCCATCATCTTCGATATAGAAACCATCCGCATCAACGCCGACTGTAACGGTTACCTCTGGACCTCCGTGCATGAGTGCGTTGCTAAACAGGTTCTCAAGGAGTTGGCAGAGCCGATCGTCATCAGCGACAATTGCAACCGCTGCGGGCGTTTCATCCGCGTACTGTAAGGTCGCGTCCTCTGTTTGATCCGCGACCATCTGCCAGGCAGTACGTAGTGTCTCTTGGAGCTCGATCGCATCTTTCGACCCAATATCTCGTCCTTCACGCGTTAACCAGAGCATGTCCTCCGTCAGTCGCTCAATACGGTCTAATGCGGTCTCAATTGGTGGAAGATGCTCACTGTCACAGTCCTCATGGACGAGATCTAACCGTCCCTGCGCGACGTTGAGCGGACTCTGAAGATCATGACTCACGACACCAGCAAATTCAGTGAGCCGTTGGTTCTGCTGCTCTAATTTCTTCTCATTTTCTTTGCGTTCTGTTATATCTCGCAAAATCCCGACTGAGCCCTCGAACTCCTCGCCGCGATAGGGCAAGACTCCCATGTGGTCTTCACATGGAATCGCCTCTCCGTCCTTGGATTGAATCTCAATCTCGAATTGGATACTGCTTGGGCCATCCGAAGACAGGATTCGCCCAAGAGCCGCTTCCGCCCGGTCGACAGCGTCGGCAGATTTGACGAGCGTTGGTGGTGACCCGAGGATCGTTTCCCGGTCGTAGCCCACCATTCTGACAAACGCGTCGTTGACGTACTCGAACTGGCCCGCTTCGTTGAGTACGTAGACCGGGTCTTCGATCGTCTCCATGAGCGTTCGGAAGCGAATCAGTTCTGTTTGGCGCGCTTGTTCAGCAGACAGATCCCGAACTGTACAAATCAACTCCCCAGAAGCTGTCTTTGTGAGACGGTGATCTTCTGGAAACGTCGTCCCATCGGCTCGAAGCCCGGTCGTTTCACCACTCCAATACCCGCCGTCATCTACTGACGGCAGGATCTCGTTTCGGACGAGCTCGACATCCTCGTCGAGATAGAGTTTTTGCCAGTGTTCGCCGATGAGTTGGTCACGCTCATAGCCATAAATATCCGTATAAGCTTCGTTTGCGTAGGCGAATCTGCCAGTCTCATCGAGCAGACTAATCCCTACTTGCGCAGTTTCAATCGCTTTTTGCTGTCGCTCCTGCGCAGCTTCCGCATGATATTGGTCGACAACGTTGCGGACACGGTTCGCCAATACAGTGTACTGATCCCTGCCACCTTGTTTTTGAATATAGTCGGTGACGCCAGCCGAAATTGCCTCACTGGCGATCTCTTCGGATCCCTTGCCAGTAAACAAAATCACGGGGAGGTTCGGCGCTATCTCACGGATGCGTTCTAGAAAGTCGATCCCGTCTTTGTTCGGCATATCATAGTCAGTGATGATACAATCGAACTCAGTGAGAGCAAACTGGTCGAATGCGTCATTGGGACTCGTTGCTGTCTGGACAGCAAAGTCATCAGCCTCACGCTCCAGAAATTCCGTCACTAGGTCAGCGAAAGCACGGTCGTCATCAACATGAAGAATATTGACTGTACTCTCTTCCATAGTGAGTCGGAATACAACCGGCCCTAAGAAGATACCGTCCAGTTCTCCACGGCTTAGAATCTCATATCTCGTGTTTCACCCGATTTGGCAGCGCGCGCATCCGACGGTGACGTTGTTTTGCCGCCCTCGCGTTCCGTGTCGACCGGTCTGTTCTTGACGATGTCGGCGACGCCACGAGAGGCTGCTCTCGCTGTGATCGACCCTTGTCACGAGCTTGGAGCGTCTGTCGCCACGTTCGACTGTGGCGGGGCCTCGTGTTCTATGCGCCAGCGTCCAGTGGGACACCATACGACACGCACGGATGACTGCGTTTCACGCAGCGTTCTAGCCAGCAATCGCGAGATCTGCGCCATCGTATTAACCAACAACACGATGAATTGTCGGACTGCGTTGGTTAACACACGACACCTCTTCGTATACGCGGGCCAGTCTCTCTGGTTGGGATCTTCGTTTCTGTCGGTTGAGCCACTACGGCTCTGAGCGGATCGTCGCATCAATTTCACCGAGTGGCCACTCCGCGGCGTGACTTGGCTCATAGGCTGCCCAGGCGGCCCGCAGGACGAGGAGCGCTGTTGGGAGTTCGGGGCCTGGAGCGATGAGCTTCCGATCAGGATTGTAGGTGATGAGGTCTGCCTCTGCGAGTCGCGGCAGATGTGTCTGAATCAGTGAGACGTACACGTTCTGATATCGATCGCCGGTCGCTGCCGACAGTGGGACCGCATCAAGCAGGGCTGTTACACGGCGCGCAACCGGCCGGACGGGATACGGGGGCGTGGTGTTCGCTCCAACGACCAGCAGGACATAACAGCGCCGTTGCCGCCGTAACATCTCATACAGCTCGCACATCTCATCGAGCGGCGGGCTGTGGCTCATCGCGGCCCTCCCTGGCGGCGTGGGATCTGCGCGGGGTGAGGTGTTGGGACGAGGCGACAGTCGGCTGTGGTGCGTGTGACACTGCGGGGCCACGGCGTGCGTGACCGGCCTCGCTGTCGCTGTCCGGGGGTAGATATCCCGGAGCGAGCGCTCAGTCGTGTCGACCGGCAGTCGCGTGGCGGTATGATTGGATTTGGTGGGCGACAGTCGAGTAGCAGACGCCACCGGCGTGGATGGTGGCCGGTTTCTGGCAGTAACCGCGACACCGTGGTCGGCCAGGACAGCCACCATGGAAGCGAGACAGTGGTTGACGCGCCTGGGACTGCGGTCGCATTCGGAAGCACCCGCCACCGCCGGTAGCCGGAGACGGAACAGGGGCGGACCCGTGGGATCGCTTGGACGACGTCGAGGCGGCGGTCGTAACTGCTCTCGGAGATGTCTGCCCGATCGATGATCTCCGTGCGGCCAAGTGGCTGGGATGCCCGACAGAGGGTGGCGTACATCTTGGTCGCCGTCGGGGGAAGATCCGGACGGAACCGCGTGGCAGGGAGGGACGCTGCGGCGCGCTCAACGGCTTCCACAGTCGGCGACGGCTCGCTGTGGCACGCTCGCAACAGACTCTCTGCGGCGTCGTATGGCGACGCATGGCCCGGTGCGTCTCGTGGGCCACAGGACCGAAGCAACAGTCGCACGAGCCGCTGGCGCGTCTGTGCGGTCCAGGTCGTGTCCGTGGTGGCCGCGACTGTCTCCACGACGTCACGGATCGCGGCGTACGTCGTTCCATCTCGGACTGGAATTGTCAGGGTCGGTACCTGTTCTGTGCCGTCAGCGACGGTGTCACGGAGGTTTTTGTTTGTTTGCTCGAGTGCCTTCGTGATTGCTGACTGAAGCTCAGTTATTGTCGGGCCAGCAATCACCCACGAGGCAGTCAACTCGAGCGTGTCGCCGTCGTCGACATCGGGCGGGAGTCGTCGCTTCAACTTCTTTGGGCGAGACTCAAAGAGCAGGCGGTAGCCCGAATGAATCCCGTAGACGCTCTGTTTCGGGACGGTATGCTGGAGGAATTCACACAACTCGCTACGGCACCGCTCGGTGCCAACGACAGTGGCGGTGTCGGGGACGCGAAGGGTGATCGTGAGATCGACTCCAGCGGCGTGATACAGATGGGTTGCCGTCGCGATGAGCCCGTGGAGGTCTTCGAACAACGCCGCGCGGGCCGCTGTGTCGGTGCTGCCGCGATGGTCGCTGAGCCGAGCGAGCAGCTCGTTCCGGACCTGTTCAATTCGGGTCCGCCACTGAGCGTACTGTTCCTCGTCGGCACTGAACCAGCCAACTTGGTGCCCACGACGGAGCGTCCGCCCAGCGGCAGTGTCGAACGCCCCGTCGTGGATGGCGGAGAACCCGTGGCCGACACGGGAGGGCGTCAGGATCTTGTTCAGCGCCTGCTCGCTGAGTAAGACTGCCGCGAGACGTCCCAACGTGGCCAAGGCTCCGCCCCATTCGATGATAACAAGCGTCTCGTCATGGTGGTGGCTGAGGTAGGTGACGCGGCTGTCGTCGAAGCCGGTTACCGGATCGTCGACGAGGGTGATTCCGGATCCACGAGCCGGGATGGTGAATCGCCGGTGAAGCGACTCGTTTTGAAGTGTTTCATCGGGGCTATCAAGCCACTGGACGAATGCGGCGTCGCCCTCTGGGGTGCCAGTCGATGCGAGCCAGTCGTCGATAGCAGTCGATGGCTTCCTTGCTGTGGCCTCCCGGCGGGGAGACACTGTACTTGTGCTGTCGTGAGGGGTGTCGGTAAGACCCTCGTCAAGTCGACGTTGGTCCGGATGGACGAGGTCGTACTCGGCATCAAGACACTGGTTGACGGCCGTGGCGCCGCGATCGGATAGCCGAACGGTATTGCGCTGGCCACGACGGTCGACAGAGACGAGCCCGCGTGCTTCGAGATCCAGGACATACCGGCTGACAGTCCCTGCCTCGATATCGATCGCCTGATCCTGTTTGAGATCCCGGTAGCTCCGCCCCTGGTCTGGCATGAGATTTCCGAGGAGCCGGCGTTTCCCGGGTGCGGACGCAAGTTCAGCGAGGCTCCCCCACACTGATTGGGTGGCGTCACCAACGGCGTCTCGTTCATCGGAACCGTGGTGTCCTTGGGAGGGGGACCGATCCCGGCTGTGCGTAAGACCGAGATGGATCTCACTCCACCGTGGGTACCGCCGAGCGAGCTCCCGCTGGACTGCTGGCGAGGCGACCACACGGACATCGAACCCGTCCGCGAGGACGGCGATCGCCGCGAGTGCGCGGACGCCGGTCCGGCGGTCAGTGAGGTCGGTCCACGCCGGGCCATCGAGCGCGAGTGTGATTGCCCGTGGGCTGGGATCGAACGCTTGGTGGAGCGCAACCGGGCCCTTCGCGAGCGCTCCGAGGCCGGCGTTGACCGCGCCGCGGCCCGTACCCACTGCTTCGACCGTCTCGATCAATGACTCATGACGGCGTACATGACACGGTGAACCGGTGGATTCGTCGACTTCCGAGAGCGCAAGCTCGGTGATCGCTTGCGTGTACGCGACTGCCTCCGCGGTCGCGTCGCCCCACGTGTCATCCTGGGCGTTCCACCCGGGGAGTGTCTCGTCGAGAATTGACGTGCTCGCCCGCCAGGCGTCGGCGTGGGCTGCCTCTGTGCGAACTGTTTCGATGCTTGCCGGACGAAGCTGTTCGAGGACCGTGGGAACCCAGTCGGTCAGCCGAGGTGTGATGTTCTGGCAGCGGATGCCGGCAGTGTCATACTGCGTGGTTGGGCCCACAAGGTGGACGCCACGCTCGTGGTCCTGGCCGGCGGGCTGTGAGTGCCCGCTTCGGGCCTGATTGCTGACAGGCATCACTTGGGTGGCTCCCAGCAGTTGATGACTGCGACGAGCTGCCGAAGCAGCTCCCGGATGTACTGACGGACCGTCCGCGAGACTGGGTCGACACCCTGCGCCACTCGGAGTGCGGCCGCGAGTTCAGGATGGCGTGTCTCGTCGACAGTCCGCGTGGCCCGGAACAAGGCCGCCCGCACACCGGCCGCGTCATTGGTAGTGCTCGCAGTGAGCGCCTGCTGAAGGTGGGCGATTATCGCGTGGGGGGCGTCCGGGTCTGCTGTTGGCTGTGTGGACAGACGCGTCGGGTGGCGCTTGGGCCCTCGTTGTTGAAGGTCGGTGTGAGGTGGTGACCGCATCAGTCATCCCCCTCTGCTTTCGGTGGGCGCGTGACCGTCACTTGCGTCTGGGCCTCGCGCCGTCGCTGTCGTTGGGTCGCCGTCGGCGTGACCTGCTCCGCGAGTGGTGTCTCCGGTGGCAGCCAGCGGATCGTCGTCGTTGCTGGCGCGCTCACGCCGAGTGGAACCGGCTCGACGAGAATCGGCCACGTTGACTGGGTCGCCGCGTCTGAGGCGATTCCGATACGCCCGGCGACAAGCAGTTCGTGGACGCCGAGTGTGAACACCTCTTGGTGGCGATGTTCGTTGTGTGCGCACACGCAGTGGCCGACCTCGTGGGTTCGCTGGTCTGCCGGCTTAGAGACGTACGCGACAACGTCGTCGCCCTCAGTGAACGAACGCCCGCAGTGTTGGCAGGCGCCCGACGTAGATGCGAGCGACAGCTGATCGAGACTTGTGGTGAGCGCGGGTGCGGGGTGGACTGGCGGCGCTGATCCTGCGTCAGAGTGTTGCTCCCGGCTCATGGCTCTCGGTTCACATGCGCCAGGGACTGGCCACAGTACCAGCCGCACCGTGGACAGACCCACCCGTTGACGAAGCGGTTGACGAGTCGCTCGCACTCGCGGCAGCGCCAGAGTTTCGTCATTGTGCGCGGCCCTCCACTGCCTGCTGGACGGTGATGTCGTCGTAGTCGCCGGTGAGGCGTTCGCGAGCGTCAAACCGGATGTGCGGCGGGCCAGAGGGGCTCACGCCGTCTCACCCCGTGCTTGCCACACGCGGCGCGCTTGTATCGCGTGGCGGGCCGCGTCGGTGAGACTGTATTCGTTAGTGCGTCCGTCGCGCGGCTTCTGGGTAACGAGGTCATGCTCGACAAGGATGTCGAGGTTCTGGTATAGGCGGCTGTGGTTGATCTCTTCGCCGTAGTAGTCGGCGAGGTCCGCTTTCAGGGCCGTCCCCTTCTGGGCGTTCTCGTGGGAGAGCGCCCAGAGGAGGTCGCGTTGGAACGCGGTGAGGTCCGCGAGCGCGTCGCGGTCCGTGGCGCACTCCGCGCTCATGCGTCGACCTCCGCACAGGAGTAACAGACGGGAACGCCGCGCTCGGCGTCAAAGCCGTCAGCCGGCGCTGGGCAGAAGGCGCAGCCGCCGTCGGTTTCGCTCGATTCTCCGGTCGTCGCGCAGGGCTTAAGCCCCGCAGTTGCCATCGTCAGCATGGTTCTGTGGTCTCAGCACAGAACCCGACCCGGCCGGGTGTTGGAGCACCGCGGCCGGGATTCCTACATTTCATCACGAGCCGAGGGTTCGTCACTCGGGCTCCGTGAGCTACACTATCTGCCTGTTGGTACATTAATGTACCGAACGATTGTTGGCGCTCTTTTGGTTACCAAAAAATCTTATCGAGCGTAATATGGACAAAGGAGTGAGAATTCACCATATGAGATATGCTGGCGGATGGATGACTGCGGCAGACGACCGTATCTTGGAGTATCTATCTGAGAACGAAACTGGGTCTCCAGCCAAAATGAAGAGAGAGGGACCGATCCGGTACTCTCGTCAGCAGATTAACCGGCGATGTAAGCGATTAGCTGAGGAAGATCTCGTACGACACCTAGGAAATGGAGTCTACATCATCACTGAAGACGGTGAAGCATACCTCGACGGTCGGCTCGATACCGAGAACTGGACCTACATTGATGACGACAGTGAGGCTGTCGAGGCGCAGGACCCGACGAACAGCGAGACCTCGAACGGAGGCGCGACCTGAATGCGCGACTCCGTCCCGTGGATGGGCGGTCTCGACGAGCGGATTCTGGAGCGGCTCGCTGGCGACGGTGACGCTGATGCGTGGGAGATCGCGTTCGATATTCGTGGACGGGTTAGTCAGAGTCGGGTGAGCGATCGGTGCGAGATTCTGGCGGATGCTGAGCTCGTCGAGCAGTACGAGCGCGAGATTATCGACGGGCGCTATGAGGTCTACTGGTCGATCACGACGTGGGGCGAGCTATTTCTGAGCGAAGATGTCGATCCGAGCCTCGATGTGCCGGTTCCGAGTCCGCGGCCGCCGCATGCTACAAGGCCCGATTGGTGGGCAGGATTCTGAGATTTGTTATACGGTAGCGATATCGTAGGCGCTGGTTTGTATCCTTAAGATTAATTTACCGGGTCGTGTTCGCGTATCATCATGACCGACCAATCGGCACAATACAGCGTTACCCCAATTATAGAAGATCCACAGCTGGACCGTGGAGACGATTTATGGTTAGATATCTATTTTTCAGGTAATGGTAGCATAGATCACAACAAGCTACACATTCAGTTCCCATTTGCTGACGTTTTTGAGGACGGTGGAAGCGAATTTGTTCAAACAATTAGCGACAATGGTGGCACCGACAAGATTAGAGAAAATGCCTCTAACGTCGGTTATACTATCGGATTGAAAGAAGCCCATTTTCAATATGACGAATCATCTGATTCACCAGAGGAGTTCGGTCGAATTGGGGGAGAAAGAGATCATTCAGGTAATCCACCATTGCTAGTGAAGCTAAGTACAAAACAAGAAGCCAGACCCGGAAATTATACTATCCCAATTACGTTTACCTATCAAGATTCGAATGGAAATGTCAATCAAGATTATAAAGAAGCGTCATTTCATGTGAATTCTTGGCAAGAAGAAAATAGTGAGATTCTAAAGAAGATCGCTGTAATTGCGGCCGCAGCTACTGTACTATCGGTTGTTGGAGGCCCAATAGTGGATGTTATAGAGTGGATCTATCAACTGATATTACAGGCAATATCATTCTATGGTGGTATTCTTAACTAGATCTACCTGATTAAGTTCCTCAGCGCTTCCATTAGCCATTGTGAGGGTGTAGCGATCGCGATGAAGGTAATCTGTCTCAGCAGTGACCGTAAGTATGCCCTCATCTGACTCGAAACCGTCTGTATGTATGTTTAATCTCCTTAAGTCATGATCAAAATTTCCGTGTTCAGTTTGGCCGCATCCTGGATAGAAGGGACCATCAACCTCGAAGTATATTGATAACTCACCACATCCACTGGGGACACGGAATACAACTTTCGCAAAAGCTTTGAGTTCGTCCTCTACGAGATATATCCGGATTATGTTGTTCCTTAATCCATAGGTATCTGGATTTTTATTATCTGTCAAGGGAATTACAGCGACCTCAGGCCTACTTCCAGTTTGTGTATTTCCAGCACCATCGTTACCTTCCCCCCACCCATCGCCAATTGGCAACTTACCTAATGTGATGGGCTGCGAAGATGCCTTCATTTGGCAATAACCTCGCGCTCAAATAACTGAGTGATATATTCAACGTCATTTACATCACCACTTTTCGTATCCTCAGCCTGTATGTTAAGAGATTCGTCAGTATATGTGACCAATATCTCTTGCCCGTTTCTCCTGAATATGAGATCTGCGCGTTCTACAATATACTCGTCAACAACTTCCGAAACATCTAATCCCTCAATCTCATCGTAGGGTTGTAACTCATTTTTATAGAAAACCTCAACCTCAAGGATGTCATCTGCCCTCTTTATAAAATCCCAAATCGCTTGTCGAGAAGGAAAGAGGCCAGGGAATATCTCGAGATCGCCCGGGAGTATTTGTTCTAATTTTCGTACTATCTCTCCGGCCGACGGTGTATCTGACTTCGTACTAACGAGTACTATCTGTGACCCGCTACGATAGGTGATCTCTCCTGAATAGGTTCTTTCTATAGACTCATCAAATGGGTTCTTTTTTACATACTTGAACTGGGCTTTGAGAATCCGCTGATCATCAAATGGGTATTCCTCGATTAGTGGATCAACGTCGATTGCGTCAAATGAGGTAATTTCGAGTTGTCCGTTCGACAAGCTCGGTAGGGATGACTCCCACTGAGAGAAATCCGAGCTAGCTTTACGGACACTGACCATATCTACGTATTACAGCAGGGATATATGGGTCTTTTTACCTCACCATCATATTCCGACGTTCCACTCAGACGG
>NZ_SGXV01000107.1:0-1168 GCF_005435055.1 Halorubrum sp. SS7 | reverse complement strand
CAACTATTTATATATAAACAGCTGGCTTTGGAGACGTTCTCCGTCGGTCCGCAATCAGCTATTTGGCTCTGTTGAAATCCTATTCTACAGACACGTTCTCGCCTGAAACAGCTGGTCGCTGAAGAGTGCGGGTTGAATATCGGGAGTTCTACCAATTCAGGGAGACATTCGGATCGTCGTGCGAGATACAGCGCGCGAGTCGAGCACACAGACGACTATCTCGACCAGAGCGGAACAGCACACCGATGAACCCTCGCTGGACGACCACGCGGCAGCTCCAGTCCAATGCCGAGACAGCGAGGAAACCGATGAGTCTGATGAGAAGACAGGCCCACGACGCGCCCTTCGTCTTCGATAACTTGGGTCGGTTCTGCTCTCACGCACACGAAAACGACTGGCCCCCTGACCGAAGTCCTGCTCGGACCCGGTCCATCGCTCGCTGGCCGAGTTGGAGTTGCGGTCGTTTTCGCCTCTGTAGCTGAAGTCGGTATACAACGCCGCCTCGGGGAGCACAAACTGCGTGCTCCGGTGTTCCCCGTACGGCTCATACCCATATATAATATATTTTGTTCACATATATAGATTGAAACTTCTGGCACGAGCAACAAGAATTGGTATGGCAGAAACCGCATCCGTCCGCGTTGGTCACTGTTGTCCGGACGCACCGAACGTCGATGTCCACGTCGACGGCGAAATCGCCTTCGAAGACGTGCCATTCGAAACCATCAGCGAGTACGCCGAGCTGCCAGCTGAAAGCCACGAGATCGCTGTCACGCCGCATGGCGACGACGAGGCAGTCCTCGATCTGACAGTCGAACTTGAGGCAGACCGCGCGTACTCGGCGCTTGCGACTGGTATGCTCGCTGAAGCCGAGTGTACAGTACTTTCCGACGCCCCCGGTGATGTCGAAGCCGACCAAACTCACGTCCGGTTTGTTCATGCCTCACCGGACGCTCCCGCCGTCGACGTGCGAGTCGCTAACGGTGGTCCGACCCTGTGTGAAAATATCGAATTCCGAAGCGCCAGCGAGTACGTTCCTGTTGACGCTGGCTCCTACGATCTTGAGGTCCTCCCGCACGGAAGCGACGACATCGCGCTCTCGCTGCCTGACACCGAACTTGACGGCGGCGCCGCAGTCTCAGCAATCGCGGTTGGGCAGGCAGGTGAC
>NZ_SGXV01000106.1:0-1180 GCF_005435055.1 Halorubrum sp. SS7 | reverse complement strand
GATGAGCGCCCCCGACGAACCGTACGCGTCTTGGCCTTCCAAGGAGACTAACTCTGTAACGGCTTCTCTCAATGGATTAGAGGAAGACGCCGATCCAGTCGTCGAACGGGTGACGGAGTTCGCAACCGAGTATCCACATCTCGCTGACCTCCCGCTTTCCGAGACGCACGGCCGGAAGCTCCGCCGCATCGTCACGGAAGCCGAATGGGAAAAGGAGTTCGTCGACCCCGATCACCCGCTGGAAGATTCCTTCGCCGTCGACTCGCTCCGCTCCCGCTCCGCCGGAACGTGGCTCGACGCGATTCACGCCTTTCTCCGCGCACATCACGAGTACGACGGCATGATGGCCCGATTCGAAGACCGGGAATCGGGAGACGAGTTTGATGTTCCGCTTGCCGATGCGTGGGGTAAGGAGTACAGCAAGAAGCAGTACGCGCGGGCTCGCGCGCTCCAGCGTCAGATGTCCGGCGGAAAGCGGCCGTCCGGTGGCAAAGCCGCTCCCGCGTGGGACGATCCAGTGACCGTGATGCTCACGCTTACCGCCTCATCGGTCCCAGATGGCGACCGCCTCCCGCCCGTCGAGCAGATGGACGCGATTCACGACGCTTTCAGTTACGGCGGCGTCCGCGACACGCTTCGCAACGTAATGGAGTATCACCTAGACTTGGACTCGGAGCAGTGGGGCTACTGGCTCCAAGCAGAACCGCACGGAATGGGCACCGCTGCGGACCCCGACAAAGACGCCGGGCTCAATGCCTGCTACACTCATATTCACGTCGGCGTCTATTTCGACGGTGCCGGGTTCGGTGATCTCCGCCCGGTAGCCTCTGAGTTTGAACGGGTGATTGACAAGCATCTCGAAGTGTGTGACCCGGCCGGTTGGTCCGCACACGACTACGACGCTATCGACGACTACCTTCAGGAAGACGACGGCTGTATATCGATGAACGCAGACGTCGGTAACCTCGGTTCCTACCTCGCCGCCTATATGGGCGGCTACACCGAGGACCTCCTAGACAAGCCGATCGAGTATATCGCATGGGGCGCGGTCTATTGGTCAGCTGCCCGCCAGCGGACCACCCGCTCGCAGACCGTGAATCAGGCCATCCGCGCCGATCGGTGTGAACAGCGCGCGGAAAACGAAGAGTCGGGACAGGTCGACGCCCACGGTGAGCGTATC
>NZ_SGXV01000105.1:0-1181 GCF_005435055.1 Halorubrum sp. SS7 | reverse complement strand
GGGATCGTCAGCACCGCGTCCGCTCGCTCCGTCGCGTACGTCTTCGAGATGTTGTAGCGCTCGCTGAACGCCTCGCTCTCGTAGGTCACGGTCCGCGGCGACTCGAGGCCGTGTCGGAACTCGATGTCGACCTGCGGCTCGGGACCGGCGCCGGTGTACGACCCGTCGCCGACGTGGACGGTGACGTTGTTCTGTCCGTCTTCGAGCCACGAGACGCTGCCGCCGAGGTCGGCGAGCGTCCCGTTGTAGGAGGCGGTGTGGCCGTTCAATTTCACGACGGGATCGCGCGTCTCGGTTTTTTCCTGAATCGAGAACGTGTAGTCTACCGTTCCACTTCCGGTGCCGCTGAAATTCAATTCGCCTGTGTCTCGACTAATATCGAGTGATTTTGATTTCGTCTCACCGTCAGAGAATGACCCGAAGGAGACGGTCTGACCGGTATTCGTCGACGCATCTAACGCGCTGATCGAATTGCTGAACGCAATTTCGATGTCGCCGTATGCTTGTTTCGATGTGTCACCCGCCTGATCATACTGGTACCACACTGTAGAAGCGGAGTCATCAACTTTTAGGTAAGCTATGTCAGTCTCACCGTCACTATCGGTATTTGTCGTATCAAACTCTAATGTGTAGGTTTCGCCTTCAGACACCTCGACGTTGGTATCTGTTGAAAACGTCTGTTCGCCAGTTGTGAGCGTCGGCTCCCAGCCGTCTTTTATCAGCGTTCCTTCATCGTAGTCGGAATCGATGCCCTCCTTCACTAGGTACACGTCCACAACCGCGTTGTAGTCACTGCCTCTGACAAACCCTATATCGACTGTTATGTCCTGAATCTCGCCGGTATATCCGGGTTTGATTTTGACTGCGGAGTCGATGCCGGTATTGTCGCTGTGGTCTCCGATGAAGTGATATTCAGTGTCCGTCGTTCCGTCGCCTGTGTCGACAGCGGGGTTATACTGTCCAGATCCTACATTCCCCGTTACTGATAGTACCGGATCGCCGCCCGATCCGTCCGTCGGCTCGACAGTCCCGTCAACCGAGAAAGATCGCGTGTGATCCACGCCGACACCGGAGCCAGTTTGATTATTCCACGCGGTGTTATTGACGCCCGTCGCATTGATCACGAGGTTGTCGACGGAGTCCCGCGAGTCGAGCTGATACGTGTGCCGCGTCCCATCGAC
>NZ_SGXV01000104.1:0-1205 GCF_005435055.1 Halorubrum sp. SS7 | reverse complement strand
GTTCGACACGCTCGACGAACTGAAAGACCACGCCAAGGAGAATCACCCCGACGCCTACGAAGAGAACTTCGGGGACGAAGCGTAAACCCATTCAGATCGAGTTATGAGCGGGGACGCTACCTGTCCGACCTGCGGCGACGAGACGGAAAGCAGGCTCGCGATCATCGAGCCCTCGGAACTGAAAGCGGAGCGCGAGTACTGCCTCACCTGTGAGACGTTCGTCGACGCGGACGCGCGGAAGCCAGAGTAACCTGTCGTGTCTGCGTCGCCGCGGCGCGCGCCGAGGAAGACCGGCCCATCGCCGAGCGCACCGGCACACGAGAGCCGTCCGATGTCCCCTGCGTCCGACCAGTGAAATATTATATCATCGGAGCAGTAACTAACCATAGAGAGGCGGAAACGGACTTCGGCCGCAACTGTCCGACCGCCGTTTGGGTCCGACCGGTCGAACCGACCACCAGAATCGCAAACTGGACAGTCGACACATGGGCAACGAATCAACGGACGGTGGCGAAGGCATTGAGGCGAGCGGAACCGGTGGGGACCCCGCATCGGTCGAAGAGCGATATCAAAAGGTCTTCGAGTACAACAACGACGCCGTCATGATCGTCGACTTCGAGACCGAGTCGTTCGTCGACGTCAATCCACGCGCGTGCGAACTGTTGGGGTACTCCCGCGAGGAGCTGCTCTCGATGGATCCCGAGGACATCCACCCGGACGATATCGACCGGGTTCGAGAGGAGTTCATCTCGCAGGTCAAAAGCGAGGGAACCGGCTTCACAGACGATCTCACGTGTCTGACGAAGGACGGAGAGAAGGTCCCCACCGAAGTCTCCGGGGCGGCCTTGGAGTCGACGGCGGGTGCGGCGGACGCCGAACCGAGACGGATGATCGCGATGCTCCGAGACATCTCGGGACGCGTTCAAACCCGGCGCCGGCTGGAGCAGAAGGTCGAACGGCTCGACCGGTTCGCCGGTATCGTTTCACACGACCTCCAAAACCCCCTTTCAATCATTCAAGGGCACGCGGAACTCGCCAGACAGACCGGCGACTCAGAACATTTCGACGCGGTCGAGGACGCCGCCGACCGCATGGAAGAGATGCTGTCGGAGCTCCTCCAGCTCACCCGAGAAGGCGATCTGATTCACGAGCGGGAGGATGTCGATTTAGACGCGATCGCGCGTAACGTCTGGGCCGACTGTGAC
>NZ_SGXV01000103.1:766-1283 GCF_005435055.1 Halorubrum sp. SS7 | reverse complement strand
CCACGCTTAGGGGGCGACCACCGAACACACGGTCTTGTCAAGGAGTTCCCAGAGTTGGGTGACACCGTTGAGCGGTTCTGCCAGGGCGGGTCGCCAGCGATGTACAAGTCACTCGATCTCCGTCGGGAAGTAGGGATAGCGGACGGCTACACCGAGTACCGTCATCTCCACCCCCTCCACGAACTTCTGAAGGCGCCGATGCTCCTCGGCTATCCGAACGTCTTCCAATCGGGGGCACTGCGACTTGCGAACGACGGACTCGGGCGGATGTTAGACGAAGCCGATGTCGTCCTCGTCCGAGAACCGTGGCAGACGCCGTACGTACTCGACCGCACTGACGACGAAACGCCCGTGGTGTTCTCCAGTCACAACGTCGAAACGGAGCGGTTCGGCGACATTCATCAACCAGTGTTCGAAGAGTGGTTCGAGCGTCGCGTGGATGATTTAGAGCGGCGATCGGTACAGGACGCGGATGCGGTCGTCTGTACGAGCGAGCGCGACGCAGACGTATACCGCG
>NZ_SGXV01000103.1:0-756 GCF_005435055.1 Halorubrum sp. SS7 | reverse complement strand
CCGATCCTTGTCGCTCCGAACGGAACTTACGAAGACGATCTTCGCGAACATCGCCCGGACAGCGACCGTGCCAAACAGATTCGAGAGCGATACGAGATTCCGGCGGATGCCACAGTATGTCTCTTCATGGGCAGTAACTACAAGCCGAACGTCGAGGCAGCGAAGAGCGTCTGCGACATCGCACTGGAAATGCGGGATCGAACACCACCCGTTCACTTTCTCGTACTCGGAAGTGTCGGGAATTCACTCAGCGCGGATCGACTCCCGGGGAACCTAACTACGACTGGTTACGTCGAGGAGGATTTCGAGGCGCATTTCGACGCCGCGGACATCGCCTTAAATCCGATGCGCTCCGGCGGGGGTACGAATATCAAACTCATCGACTACTTCGCTCGGAGTCTCCCAGTGGTCTCCACTCCATTCGGCGTCAGGGGGCTAGAGGTTTGTGGTGATAAAGAAGTAGTCGTCGCGGAAATCGACGAGTTCGCCGCGGCGATCGATACACTTCGGGAGGAGCCGAAACGATCAAAGGAACTCGGTGCGGCGGGTCGGCGACTCGCGAATGAACAGTACACGTGGGAGTCAGCCTCGCAACACCTACGCGAGAAGTTACACGAATTGTTCGGCCCCTTCTGATCACGATACTCGCTACAGTCGTTCAGTGTAAACTGCTAATCGTCATCTGACCCATTGCTGTTGAAAATAGCTGTTGGGAGAAAACCGAAGCGCTAAACAGAGCGCACTGAGGAGATGCGC
>NZ_SGXV01000102.1:0-1284 GCF_005435055.1 Halorubrum sp. SS7 | reverse complement strand
GGCAGTTCTCGGGGTACGCGATGGTCGTGTACCTCGCCGGGCTCCGCGCGATTCCGACAGAACACTACGAGGCGGCCAAGGTCGACGGCGCGTCGGCCCTGAAGATGTACTGGCGCGTGATCATTCCCCAGCTGAAGGGCGCGACGATCAGCGCCGCCGTCGTGCTGATGGTGTTCGGGATGAAGGCCTTCGACTTCCTCTACTCGCTTGTCGGGGGGTACCGGCCGCCGAACGGCGCCGACATCCTCGCGACGAAGATGGTGCGTGAGGCGTACGCGAACCTCAACTGGGCGTACGGGTCGGCGATCGCCATCGTCCTGTTCGGGATGGCGCTCAGCGTCATCGGCCCCTATCTCGTGTACGAATACCGGAGGAACAACCTATGAGCGACACGGAACCCAGAACCGACGGGGGTACGATGACGACGACAGCGCGACTGCGGCGGACCCTCGACCAGACGACGGTCGAAGACGCCGGGCTGTACGTCGTCCTGATCTTCGCGGCGGCGTTCTACCTCGTTCCCATCGAGTCCGGGCTGGTGACGTCGTTCAAGACCGGCACCGCGATCATCGAGACGGCGCCGTTCGCTCCGCCGGGGGCGTCCGGGCTCACCTTCGAGAAGTGGCAGGCGGCGATCGACGCCCTGTTGCGCGGCATGGGGAACAGCCTGCTGTACGCCGTGCCCGCGACGGTGATCTCGGCGTTCGTCGGGAGCGTCACCGCGTACGGGCTGACGATCCCGACGTGGAAGCAGTCGTACAAGGCGGTGGTGCTCATGCTCATCATCGCCGGGATCTTCATCCCGTATCAGGCCGTGCTGGTGCCGCTGACCCAGTTCTGGTCGCAGTGGGTCCAGCTCACCCAGACGCTGTCGTTCGTCTGGGCGCTCGGCGTCCCGGACGACTACGCCGGCATCATCGAACTGGTGATCACCCACGTCGCCTACGGGATCCCGATCTGTACGCTCCTGTTCCGGACGTACTACAAGACGATGAGCGACGAGATGATCGAGTCGGCCCGCCTGGACGGGGCGACGCTCCGTCGGGTGTACCGGCGGATCGTCCTCCCGCTGTCGGGACCGATGTTCGCCGTCGTCCTGATCTATCAGTTCACCCAGATCTGGAACGACCTCCTCTTCACGCTGGTGCTCGTCTCGACGGAGTCGAGCCCGGCCGCGCCCGTCGTGTTGATCCTCGCCGGGCTCGGGACCTCGCTTGAGGGACAGGACTTCGCGCTCCGGATGGCCGGGGCGTTCTTCGCGGCGCTGCCGACGCTGGCGGTGTA
>NZ_SGXV01000101.1:587-1287 GCF_005435055.1 Halorubrum sp. SS7 | reverse complement strand
CCTCATGATGCTCGCCACGATATTCGGGGCGGTCGGCGTCCGGTACCTGCTCGACGAGGAATCGTCCGTGAGCGACGTCGATTACCCGTGGACCGAGCCCGAGGGCCGGTCGACCGGGCGACGGATCGCGGCGTCGCTCCCCGACGCCAGAACAGTCGCGACGGTCGCGGCCGTCGTGATCGTCCTGTCGCTGTCGCTGGCGACGATTTTCCCCTCTCCGTTCGTCTACCTGTCTGGCTCGCACGTCCCGGAGGGCGAGATGGACGGTTACGAGCGGGCGTTCGCGAGCCAGTCGAGCGGGTCGCCGGTGTGGTTCAGCGGAGTGCGTCACACGTCCGATCGCTACGAGATCGCGCTGTACGGCGCGGCGGGGGCGCCGTGGGACCGACAGGTAAAACCGGCCGTCAAAAAGAGCGCACCGGTCCCGGAGCAGGCGATGTTGGACGGGTTGCCGACGTTTTACGCGAACCACCCGGAGGAAGTCGTCAGGCGTGACCACTACTTCGTGGTCGCGGAGGCCGACCGCCAGCGGGAGGTCGAGGCGTACCGGGAACTGCGGTACTCCGCGGAGAGCTTCGAGGCCGTTGCTGCCCAGCCGAACGTCGGGAAAGTCAGGGATAACGGCGAGTTGACGGTCTACTTCGTCGACATCGAGGAGGACCCGTCCGCGAACGCGGTCGACGACCGCGAGCGGATCGCC
>NZ_SGXV01000101.1:0-577 GCF_005435055.1 Halorubrum sp. SS7 | reverse complement strand
GAGAGCGCGGAGAACGGCGCCGAGCGTTCCCGTCGCGGCCGCGTCGAGGCTCAGTCGGCCAACCCCTCGGCCTCGATCCGTTCCCAGAGCCGCTTCCCTTCCTCAGTGACGCCGTAGATGCGGCCCTTTCGCTTCTCTTTCGAGACGAGCAGTTCGACGAGCGAGCGCTCCCGGAGGGAGCGCAGCGCCCGCGAGACGTGCGTGATCGGGAGACTAGTTCGGGACGCGATAGACGAGGGGATCGACGGGCCGTCGACGAGCTGTTCGAGCACCGCCGTTCGGTACTTGGAGCTGATGATGAACCCGATCTGATCCCAGTCAGTGGAGTCTTCGTTCCGCTCGTTCTCCATCGGGCTCCCTACCTGCCGTACGGGCATAAGGCGTGGAGATTGTTTACGACGACCCGAGCGCCGCGACGACGACTCGGTTCCCGCGGTCCGGCTGTCGGCGATCCGCGCGGAGTCAGGCGGTAACGAAATCTTACCGGCTGCGAGCGATCGGCCATCGCGTCAGAGGACCGGAATATGTTCTCCATAACGATATGGCGACCCGACGGAGAGATGTCCGAATGAGTGAC
>NZ_SGXV01000100.1:0-1329 GCF_005435055.1 Halorubrum sp. SS7 | reverse complement strand
TTGCGGATCAAATGGATTCTGGCGGTAGCATACGCGGCTAACGTTCATCGGCAAATCCAGAACGACCGCGACTTAGAGGAGCTATCCGAACGGCTTGAGCAACTTGAGGAAAACACAAATGCCCCGAAAAAGTAAGCGCGAGATTGAATCAAGAATCGAGGAGTTGGACGACGGCGACTTGGTTGATGGTATCGACGTGATTGAACAGCATTTTTCTGACGAGTATCCGGACCCGCCCGAACGGTTGGTTCGGGAGGCATGGGCCGAACAGCTACGACCCGACAATGACACGGAAGAGTAAACGCGAGATTGAACAGCGACTGGAAGAGTTAGACACGGACCCGGCGGACGAATATCCAACGGTGACGTTGGCTGGACTTCTTGCGTGGGAATGGGAATCCGTTGATGAGGAGCGCAACCTGAAGCGACGACAAGAGACGGGCGAGATATACTATCACCCGGAGTTAGACCTTGAGGGGTTGGGAAATACTCCGAACGATAGCAATTAGTTACGCTGTTGCTCCCGGATCGTGTTGGCTATTTCATCGTAATTAGGAACACCAGCGAAGGTAACAAGCGACGCGCCGGTTCCCGATGAAAACTGGATGTTTCCATGACCGATTAGTTTCTCACTCCAAGAGGCTCCTGTTTGGAGTTGGCGAATATCCTCAATCCGATATTCGTTGGTTGATGAACCCAGTATCCCCGTCTTTTGAATCACCCGTTCGGTTGTAACAACGTATCTGGAATTATACCGGGCCAGTATCGGGACAAAAATGGTAATAAAACCAATTCCAATGAACATGAGGAAGATTGACCCAATGATCCACCCGGCCCAATTTGACCATGACGGTCGGATATTATGAAGCACCTCTTCACCCTCAAGTAGGGTTACGCCGTCGGCAGAAGGCACACCGTTCGACATACTCCCGTATTTCTATCAATACACTTAGTGATTTGGGAGGTTTGTTTCGGTTAATCTTAACCAACGCCGGTGGGTTCCGAATCTTCAATGTTGGTTAAGGATAGCGCCACCGTGGCGTTTACCCTCAATTAGTGCCGGTGTTCACAGGGTTCACAGCATTTCCTCAACTTAGGAGAATAGTGAGAGAGAAAGAAGAGAGTCATATATACAAACAAAGTAGGGTGAACCCCTGTGAACCCTGTTCACCTAAGCGATCCTCGCCGGGGGAAAATATATTCAACCGGGGACTGACCTCTTTGTATCCGGTGCGCGTAACCGTGCGCTGGATAAGAACACGGTGAATACATCAATGGTTTTCAAGAAGATCACGCTGATCGGGACGAGCGAGGAGAGCTTCGACGCCG
>NZ_SGXV01000099.1:0-1356 GCF_005435055.1 Halorubrum sp. SS7 | reverse complement strand
TCCGCTTCGTTAAGCAAGCCGCGTCGCTGGCTCAAAAGCGCTGTGCCGCCAGTCCAACGGCGGTGAGTGATCCGACTGGCCACGGATTTCCCGGCTGGAAGCATGTCACGCTCCACTTTTTGCGAGTTCACATGGATGCGACGTACCGCGAGATCGTCGATTGGGCGAGTGAGATGGATCGCGTTCGGGGTCTGTTACAGCTCGCTCGAACGGCATTTCCCGCACCCTCAACGCTGTACCGGTCGTTTGAGAGGGTGCCCATGTCCGTGTGGCGCGGGTTCCTTCGGGAGTCTGCGACCATCTGCGATCCGGGCTCGCACGGTGCCATCGATGCCACGTTCTTCGACCGCGAAACGGCATCGAGACACTACCAACACCGCTCGGATCGCCACATACGCACGCTCAAAACGACGGCACTCGTCGATACAGATTCGTGTGCCATCCTTGATCTTCACTGCTCGGCACACTGGCCTCACGACACCCAAACTGGCCGTCGAGTTGCCCTTCGCAACACCGAGAAAATCGAGAGTCTCGCCGGCGACAAAGGCTATGACGACCAATCTCTCCGGGACGCCCTCGGTTCAGAGGGCGTCCGGCCGTTGCTGCGTCACCGGCTGTTCGCTGCGTACGATCACGCGCACAACGCACGGTTGGACAGCGAGCTATACGGCCAGCGGTGGATGGCCGAGACCGCCTTTTCGGCCATCAAGCGTCGGTTCGGCCCCGCTGTCCACCCTCGCGCTTGGTACCGCGAGTTCCGCGAACTCGTGTTGACCGCCGCAGTCTACAACCTCGAACAAGCTCTCAAACAGTGATCCCCGCGCCGTCATCGGATTCAACAAAGCAGAAATCGCAGGATGTCCACACTGTGGTGAGCCGTATTGTGGGGAGCACGTTGCTGGCCACCGGCCTAATTGTGAAGAGCGTGAGCAGGATGAGACCGAGTCGGCAACGACTGTCGCGGAGCGTTACCAAGAGCGGACGCGAAAGAAGCAACAGGAGCGAAAAACACGGACTGATAAATTAGAACAGGAACGGGCAGAGCGTTTTTCGAGTCCAGACGTGAATCCCGACGGCAGTCTTTCGGATCCAGATTACGAGGAGGACATCCAATCGATCAGCCCCGGTGATGAAGACTCTGGTACCCCGGAAGATTCTGGTAGAGTTCTGAAGCTAGCAATCGCAACTCTCGCAGTTGCCCTGATGGCTTATTTGGGATATCTATTCGTAGTCTAACCTCGTTCAAATAGCCCTCCAGATATCGATCAGCGTATCCGCGACACAGTACAGTTATCGGCGCGCCGCGTCATCCGTCGGTATGGACGATGACGAGCTGATCGCCGCGGCGCGCGACGC